>JAHEKS010000120.1 GCA_024638215.1 Acidobacteriota bacterium
ACTTTGGATCGTTGCTTCGCGTCGCCTGTCGCCTTGAAGGTCGTAGCCTGAGTAGGTAGCCGGAAAGGGCCTGAAAAAGATTGATGGAAGCACCCGCACCAATCAGTCCTGACCGGGTATCGATTCGCAACAGAGCTGTTGCTTTTGTCCGAAACTTGTTTTCGTTTCATGCCTTTCTCGCCGCCATGGTTGTGGTAGGTGCCGTGGCGAGCACAAGTTGGACCCTCGGAACGCTGGGCGCGTCTCTGGTCTCGACCGGTGACACCTGGTGGCACTTGGTGGTGGGGAAAGAGATTCTGACAACAAGCACTTGGCCGAGCGTCGACGTGTTTTCGTACACGGCCGTGGGGCA
Source organism: Acidobacteriota bacterium (assembly GCA_024638215.1). Classification (GTDB taxonomy): domain Bacteria; phylum Acidobacteriota; class Terriglobia; order UBA7540; family UBA7540; genus JAHEKS01. Next base: position 353 of record JAHEKS010000120.1, read on the forward strand.
GCACTGGATTGCAAACGAGTGGTTGGGAGACGTCCTGACAGCGTTGGCTGAGCGGTGGGGAGGGTTGCAGGGTTTGTTGTTCTTGCTGCTCATACTGGTGTCTGCGCTGATGCTTCTGACGTTTTATTATGCTTGGCTGCGCAGTCGGAGCTCGAAAGCAGCTGCCATAGCGTCGCTACTTGTGCTTCCAGCGGCATCCCCAGTCTTTACCTTGCGGCCTCAATTGCTCGGATATGTTTTCTTCGCCGTGACTCTAGTTTGCCTGGAACGGTTTCGACAAGGGCACCGACGGGCTATATGGCTCCTCCCTTTGATTTTTTTTCTCTGGGTGAACACACATGGCTCGTTCGTGTTTGGCCTCTTTGTCTTAGGAGTGAGTTGGGTTAGCGGCTGGGTAAGCTTTAAATGGCAGAACATAGTCGCAATTCCATGGTCGCATAAGGAACGTCTAGAGATAGCGATTGCTACCTTCTTTTCGGTGCTGGCCACCTCGGTAAGTCCTTATGGGACGCAGCTCGCCGCGGAGCCCCTTCGGATCGCTTTCTTCCTACCGACGGCAACTAGTTTCATTCCGGAGTGGCGGGCCGCTCCGTTCAGTATTGGACTTTCCGTTGTACTTCTCGGGTTCCTTTTGACGCAAATATACGGCTTTCGGCCATCATTCCGGGTAGAGGAGGTCATTCTTTTTCTAACATTCCTGTTTGCAGCTCGTGCTCATGAGCGGATTCAAGTTGCGCTTGCAATGATTTTTGCTCCTCTCATTGCCACGGTGCTCGCGCACCGGCTCCCTCCTTACAAGCCGGCCGAGGACAAACGCCTGCTCAATGCCACGTTGATGGCGGTTGTTGTCCTTGGATTAGTGAAATTTTTCCCTTCAAAAAGCCGCGCGACAGAAATGGTGGATGAGTACTTCCCGAACGGTGCCGCGAACTATCTTGAGGAGCACCAAATACCAGCCCACATGCTTAATGAAATTGACTGGGGTGGCTATCTCATTTGGAAGGAAGGTTACAGACGGAAAGTGTTCATTGACGGACGAGTTGACATGTACGAGCATGGAGGTGTGTTGTCGGATTACTTGGCGATCGAACGGCTCGCTCCGCAAACGCCCAACCTCCTTCAAAAATATGGTGTTTCCGCCTGCCTAATCGTGCGCGGCTCACCTTTAGACACATATCTTTCTGCTTCTCCAAGTTGGAGATGTGTTTACCGGGATAAAATCAGCACTATCTTTGTTAAGACAGCTTCCGAATGCTGTCAGATTAATCATCTGGCAAAGGGTTCGATGCATGGATGAGCTCCGAGCCTACCTTCTTCTCAGTCCGGTCTGTGATTTCGAGGATCGGACGCGACCAAGGTTGTCTTCGATTAAATGACGTCACTTCTCAGACCCGAGAGCTTGGTTGCCGCACTGGTACTGCTCATAGCGCTTGTTTGTCCTCAAATTGCTTCCCGCTGGTTTGAAAAGGCAGAGTTCGCCTTTTCTGCGTTAGCTCGCAGACGAGGTACAAGCGTCCTGGTTTGCGGTCTTGCAGCTCTCGCGTTGCGCGCCATCATGCTGAGTGTGACATCTATTCCGGCCCCATCGGTCCACGATGAATTCAGCCACCTTTTGCTCGCCGATACCCTATTAAAAGGACGTCTCGCCAATCCCCCGCATCCGATGTGGGTCCACTTCGAGACTTTTCACGAGATCTTCAAACCTACTTACGCCTCGATGTACCCCCCGCTCCAGGGTATGTTCCTGGCCGCTGGCAAACTGTTGACCGGGTATTATTTTGCCGGAGTGTGGCTGAGCGTAGGCGTCATGTGCGGGGCGATCTGTTGGATGCTTCAAGCTTGGCTGCCGCCGCAATGGGCGCTCCTTGGCGGATTACTCCCGGTCATGCGTTTTGGAGTGTTCAGTTATTGGGACAACAGTTACTGGGGCGGAGCTCCAGCGGCCATTGGCGGGGCGCTGGTTCTCGGAGCACTGCCGCGCATAATGAGGCATCGTCGCCTTCGAGATGCTATCACGATGGGGATAGGGCTCGTCATGCTTGCGAACAGTCGCCCGTATGAAGGACTCGTCCTGAGCGTTCCAGTCGCAGGGGCTTTGTTGCTTTGGATGAAGAGGAGAAGCAGCCCGCCCGCAGCCGTCATCGTCCGCAGAGTCGTCCTTCCGCTGGGGTTCTTGCTGCTGATTGCGGGCGCCGCGATGGGCTATTACTTCCGGCGTGTCACGGGAAATCCATTTCGCATGCCGTACCAAGTGGATCGGAATACGTATGCAGTTGCGGGATACTTTATCTGGCAACCACCCAAGCTCGTTCCCATTTATCATCATGCCGAAATGCGCAATTTCTATGTCAAGGTTGAGTATGGCCTCTACCGTGATGTTCGGACAGTCGCCGGGTTCTTCAGACAGCTGGGCATGCGAGTCATTGAAAGCTGGATGTTCTTCATCGGGCCAGTGCTGACCATTCCCTTGGGCGCACTCCCATGGGTGCTCCGGGACAAGAGACTCCGCTTCCTCTTGATCGCGGGCGCCATTTCCATCGCCGCAATGGAACTTGAGATCTTCTATGATGTCCATTATGCCGCCCCGATAGTGGGAATCCTGCTGGCAGTGATTGTCCAGGGCTTGAGACACCTCAGGACGTGGCGGTTTGAAGGAAAGGCTTCGGGGCTCTTTATCGCGCGCGCGACCGTGCTGATTTGCGTGTTAATGGTGCCGTTCCAAATCTCCTCCGGCAGGGAACTTGGAAAATCATTAGCTTGGCGGCCGATGGGGGAAGAACGTGCGGCAATTCTGGCCAACCTGGATTCACTCCCAGGCCGGCAACTGGTTTTGGTTCGCTACGCTCCGGATCACGATCCCCGGGAAGAGTGGATATACAACGGGGCGGATGTCGACAGCCAAAAGGTGGTTTGGGCGCACGACATGGGGCCGGCTGGAAACAAAGAACTGCTTGATTACTACAAGGGCCGGCGCGTTTGGCTTTTGGAACCTGACGAAATCCCGCCACGGTTGACGCCTTACGGTAAGAACGTGTCGGGCGAGGATGGGTCGCCCGCCAAGGGGGGAGCTCGCGACAAAATCTTCCGGGATGCTTCGAAGAAATAACCTCCTGCCGACTTGAACGCGGACGAAGCATCAACATTTTTCACGGACACTCAGCTTGCGATTCAACGAGGGAATTCTAGCGGGCTCGACCTAACTGTCTTGATTCTGCAAGCTGCGATTTTGACGTAGCCCTCCACGTGAACGCCAATCGAGTGTTCACTTTGGAGAATGCCCTCTTATCCCGAAACCGTACATACGGTCTAGCCTATTTTCGTCACGGGGAACAGATCAAACCGATTTGCAGTCCGTTTGGGCTATCGCTGAGTCGGCACGACTTGGTTGATCAAAACTGAGTCGTTGGGGCACGGAGATGACGAACTTGGACTAGCCCGGGAAAACACCGGAGGGTCCTGCTGTGTTATTGTCTCTATTGAGGACTTCAGAATCTTGCTGAAGCAACTTGTTGGGTGCTGCCGCTATGCCTGAACGTTCACAATTCAGAAGCAGCTATCCCTTTCCCTCGCTTGCGAAGGCCGCTTTACACAATCTGCATTGGCTAGTAACCGCGATCCTTGCTCTCGCTGTCGTCCCGACCTTTAGGATGGCGCGATTATCGTTGCGGATCAATTGGGCTTTCCTCTTTGTCAACTTCTGGATAGGCCTCGCAAGCCAGGCGATATTTGCGGCAGCACTTCTGTATCTATTGGTTTCGCCCGTACGAAGAGATCTGCGTTACCTGGCCGGGCATTATCGAGCCCAACCCGTGCGACTGGTTATTCTAACCCTTCTTGCGGTCGTCCTGATTCGAGAACTCGGCTGGGAGTATGGCTTAATACTGGTTGTAGCCCTGATCGCTTTAGCAGAATACTTTGACCGGAATAAGAATGATGCTGCGAAATTGGTGCTTGCCGCGAAGAACATTCTCATTCCTGCATGCTATTTCTTTGTCGGTGTGGTGCTGGTGTTCTGTTACAACGACCTTATTGCGAGCGTGCGATTCTATGGCAGTTGCGACCCGTTCTTTAACAAACTTGACGCCCTTTTGTTTCATGGTTTGACGGCGGCAACCGTTACGCATTTTGCAGCGCAGCACCTTCCTTTGAGTGTCTTTAAGCTAATGGAGATTATCTATTATGGAATGTTTGCGCAGATCGGGGCAGCGTTTCTTTTCACGGGGCTCATCTTTGGCAAGAAGAGAACGCTGGAACTCGCTGGCACGCTGCTGACAGCCTACTATATTTCTCTTGCAATTTTCTTCGTCTGGCCCAGCATTGGTCCCTATGCCTTTGGTGCGGTTCACCAAGGGGACGTCCCGCGATCTCTGGCTACGTACAATTTCCATATGATCTACCTTGATAAGGCCCGCGCGCTTTGGACTCGCCTACCGACGTCCCCAGTCAGTTCAGATTTCTTCATTGCCTTTCCGTCGATGCACATTGCACAACCACTCATCGTCTTGTGGTTTCTTCGAAAGTGGAAGCGGATTGCTGCCGCACTAATCATCTATGATGCATTGCTAATCCCATCCATTATTTTGCTAGGGTGGCACTACTTTGTGGACCTATTGGGCGGAGTGCTTGTCGCTGCTGTTGCGATTGTCATGCTTAATATGAGTGGCAAGGTGATGGGATCCGACCGTTCAGGTCATCCGACGGGCAACGTGTACTCTGGGGGAACTCGCGCCACTACGGGAAGTAATTTTACTAAAATCTCATGAACCTTCTGGCGAGGCAAGTTTCACGGTTGAAATCAAACTGTCACCGAGGGGATTCGTCGCGGGTGGTCGCGCCCATCACCCAACCGGAAAAGTCTCTAGCTGACTGTGGCATCGCATTGGGCGTATTCACTTTCTCCTGTCTTTATCTGTGGATTTTTCGCGACTCCATCTTTTGGCAACAGGACGAGGGAATCGTTCTCCAAGGGGCCGTCCGGATCCTCCATGGACAGGTCCTTTACCGCGATTTCTTTGCATACTACACGCCGGGATCCTATTACTGGATGGCAGTTCTGTTCAGACTCTTCGGCACGTCCATCCTGGTGGCACGAACGGCGCTGATGGTCTACGGTGGAGTTTATTCGTCCGTCTCGTACCTTCTTGCGAGGCGCGTTGCCTCGAGGGCAAGCTCCCTCCTTGTGGCACTTTTAGTAATCCTCATTTCTGTGCCCCAATTGTTTATCGCATTGCACAATTGGGACAGTACGTTATGGGCTTGCTTGGCTTTGTACTGTGCGGTCAGAGTACTGGAAGGCGGGAATGAGTTATGGGTATTCTCGACCGGGACTTTCACCGCGATAACTTGTCTCTTTGAGCAGTCGAAGGGAGCTGGGTTAGCGCTTGGGTTGGGAGTCGGATTCTTGGCTTTGCATTCGCGTAAGGGCCAGGATCTACGCTCCTGGAAGCCGGCAAACATCGCTGCCCTTGTAATGGGATTCTGTTGCCCCTTTGGGGGAACAATTCTCTATTTCGGACGCAGCCATGCCCTCATGGATATGTTGAAGGCACTTTGGTGGCCGTTCATTCACTACTCGGCTGTCGCCCACGTTCCGTATGGTTATGTTTCTTGGTGGGACACTGCAGTCGATATGGTTATTCACGGTTCCTGGGGCCTGCGTTTCGTCGCAATGCTCTCTTTCGGTCCATACGTGGCGCCTGCTTTTCTTCCCCTGGTCATGGTAGGCGTTTTCGGCTTTCGGGCATATCAGTTGCACGAGAATCCTACCGCAGGTTTGAAAACTGAGTATTACGTCTTGGTCTCGGCTGTAGGGTCGGGCCTGTTGACCTCCCTTGTCGCCACTCATCGTGCGGATCTCATGCATCTCACATTCCTGGCACCGATCACATTTCTCCCCGTGGCGTGGATTTTTGGCAAAAGGGACATCGCGTCTACTCACTCCGGGTCGCTCTATCCCCTTTTGTTCCTCTGGATTCTCCTGTCTGCAGCCGTGTGCGGCACTGCCCTCCTTTCCCCCTGCTTGGCCGCACGAACTACGATACGCACCCGCAGAGGCACACTGAAATCAATTGCGTCGGACGAGGTTATTCCATTCATTCAACAGCACGTACTCCCAGGACAAAAACTCCTGGCATACCCCCACTTAACGCTCTACTATTTCTTGACAGACACATACAATGTCAGTAGGTACGAATGGATGCAGCCAGGGCTGCAGGACTTGGGAGAATTTAACGATGTCCGCACAAGTCTTGAGCAAAGCCGGCCAGAAGTGGTTATTTTCTCCCCTAACGCCTCTGAATCGCTTGGCGCTTCCTACCCATTTACCCCGCTCAAGGACCTCGCTGCCAAGGACCCTGTGGCCGACTACGTCCTGAAACACTACCGTCCGTGCGTCGTGCTCCGATCCGGGGGAGAAGATCGTGTAGTTTTCATGGTAAGAAACAACTTGTCGTGCCCGAAAGCGCCGGCGGCAGGCGCCGAACACGCGAACTCAGGAACCAATTAACAATGGTTGGTAATAGAACATTCCAGCAGAGAGGGGCCCAGCCTTGAGCGCAGTTGGCGGACCACCCTCCCTTGCCGCGACGGCCCGACCGTTTTCTTTGGACCATGTGAAGGAGAGAATTCATCTGTTGAGGAGGACAGGTGGGCAAAGATCGATGAATCACGAAATGAATGACAAATCCGAAGCAACTCACGCGACATGATCAACGGCAAAAAGATCGCTGTCGTGATGCCCGCCTACAACGCAGAGAAAACCCTGCCGCAGACTGTCCGCGAGCTTCCCGACGCTGTGGATATCAGGATTCTGGTGGACGACGGCAGCAAGGACGCGACCGTGCGAGTGGCGGAAAGTCTGGGCCTGAAAGTTTTTATTCACGATCGCAACTACGGCTATGGGCGAAACCAGCAGACGTGTTACCGCGAGGCGCTGGCCGCCGGAGCGGACATCGTGGTCATGGTCCATCCCGACTATCAATACTCGCCTCTCCTGGTCACGGCTATGGCTGGCATGGTGGCGTCGGGAGTTTATGACGTGGTTCTGGGCTCGCGCATTCTGGGGGGTGGAGCTCTTAAAGGAGGCATGCCTCGCTACAAATACTTCGCCAATCGCATCTTGACCGCCTTCCAAAACCTTCTAAGCGGCGCTAAACTCTCCGAATACCACACCGGCTTCCGGGCCTTCACCAGCGACGTGCTGCGCCAGCTCCCGTTGCTCGAAAACTCCGACGATTTCGTCTTTGATAACGAAATGCTGGCCCAGTGTATTTTCTTCGGCTATCGGATCGGCGAAATTTCTTGTCCCACGAGGTATTTCGAGGAAGCTTCCTCCATCAACTTCTCACGCAGCGTCAAATACGGCTTCGGAGTCCTCGCGACGACTCTGAAACTGGCGTCTCAACGCACCGGTCTGTTGCGCTTCAGTATCTTCAACAACAAGGGTAGAAAGCTGGATATGAGTTACTATCGAGAGCAAGCGGATCGGACTAGCCGGCCTCCGAAAGTGTAAGATGCAAAGCAACAGCGCAAAACAACGATGAGCGATCTTTCAGGGAAAGGTTCTTCAATTGAAATGATAAAGCCGCAGACTCCTCCCGCCGGGGGACTCCGGAGGATTCTGCTTAAGGTGTTTTCCTTCCCCGTTTTTCTGGGTGCCATGGTTTGTGCTTGTGCCGTAGCAATGACGGTCTGGGACCAAGCCCCTGTGATAGCAGGCAAGATCTTCGTCGAAGGTGACACGTGGTGGCACTTAGCCGTCGGCGAGCAGATTCTTTCCGCCCATGTTTGGCCGACGCATGACATCTACTCCTTTACCGTTAGAGGCAGCCCATGGATCGCCTACGAGTGGCTCGGCGAGGTTGTTATGGCTCTTGCTACTCGTATCGCAAAGGTCCAGGGCCTCGCGGTACTGCTGGTTATTCTCGCTGTAGGGATGGGACTGTTAATCTACTACTACGCCTGGCTGCGCAGCCGGAATTGTAAAGCTGCTGCCATCGCTACGATCCTGGTTCTTCCCGTGGCCTCGGCAACATTCACGATGCGCCCCCAACTCATGGGATATGTCCTACTGCTGATCACCTTGATCTGTTTGGAAAGATTCCAGCAAGGCCATGCCAGGGCCCTATGGATTTTGCCCGCAGTATATCTGATCTGGGGCAACGTACATGGCAACTTCATCCTGGGACTCTTCGTTCTGGGAGTCTACTGGGTAACTGGACTTGCGGAGTTCCGGTTGAACTCTCTGGAGGCCGTCCGCCGGCCTGCCCGTCAGCGAATCCAACTATCGGGGATCTCACTCCTTTGCCTGTTAAGTATCATGGTAACGCCTTACGGGGCTCGGCTGGCTGTCTATCCGGTTGAATCGGTGACCCAGCAGCGGTTTATGATGGAAGTCACAACCGAGTGGGAATCCTTGCAGTTTTCCACCGATTTCGGGAGGGTTTTCCTGCTTTTGATCCTGGCAATATTGCTCCTGCAAGTGGTCGCTCCGGCCAGTTACAAGCTGGAAACCCTGGTTTTGCTCCTTTTCACGATTGTCGAGAGCTGCATCCACGCACGCTTCCTGGTGTTCTTCGCCATCATCGCCGCCCCCGTGCTGGCCACCTATTCGGCGAGTTGGCTACCTCCCTACAAACCCGACAAGGACCACCCGATCGCCAACGCCATTCTAATCGGCGCCGTGGCGGTGATGGTCGTGGTGTTCTTTCCCTCCAGCGCAAAGCTGCAAAGAATCTTGGCCGCTACCTTTCCGGTTGGCGCCGTGCAGTACCTCAAGCAACATCCGGAAGTGGGCAACATGTATAACACCGACGTCTGGGGCAGTTACTTAATCTGGGCCAACCCGGAAAGAAAGGTCTTCATCGACGGCCGGTTTGATATCTACCAATACGGCGGAGTTCTCCAAGACTATTTCAACTTGACAAACTTTCGAGGAAATCTCGATTCGGTCTGGGGCAAGTATGACCTGCAGGCTGCTTTGGTAAAGCACGGTGATCCCATGAGCTTCTATCTCCAAGCCTCGCCGCATTGGAAGGTCATCTATCAGGACCCAACCAGCATGATTTTCTCTCGTGTTGACGAAGGGCTTGGGGCAAGAACCCGGGGGACAAGGATTCGGGGGTTGGATGGGCATTTGAGCAATCGTGCCGACTATCGTGCCGTAGGGCACCACCTGGCTAACCGTAATAATCAGCGGCGGGGGATGTCACCGCGTGGGACTCCCGAGCCTCGGAGCCTTTAGAGCCGAGGGCAGGAGATAGGACTTGGGTTGTTACGGAGCACACGACAAAACTCGCTAGGAGCCTTGAGGGATGTTGTTTTTCGAAATTGGCTTGGCTCTCCTGGTATTGCTGATCGCCTTCGTCCGTCCGACGGTCGGATCGAAGTGGTTCGCAGCGATCGAGCGCCAAGGGACCAGCCTGGCTCGGCGGCGCGCCCTGGCAATCCTGGCAGTAGGGCTTCTGCCCATCCTGATTCGTCTCACCCTCCTTTATCGTGTTCCCTTTCCCGTGCCCGCGGTCCACGATGAGTTCAGCTATCTGCTGGCCGCGGACACCTTCGCTCACGGGCGGCTCACAAACCCGCCGCATCCCATGTGGAAGCATTTTGAAACCTTCCACGTGCAGCAGCAGCCGACCTACGCCTCCATGTATTTCCCTGCTCAAGGGCTCTTTCTCGCATTGGGCCAAGTTCTGTTCGGGCACCCCTATTACGGAGTCCTGATCAGTGTAGGCCTCATGTGCGGAGCCATCTGCTGGATGCTTTATGGCTGGGTGCCGGCGCGATGGGCCTTGCTTGGCGGCTTGCTTGCCGTGATGCGTTTTGGGATCTGGGGGTACTGGGCCAACAGCTACTGGGGCGGCGCTGCCGCGGCTGCCGGGGGCGCGCTCGTCCTCGGAGCGCTTCCTCGAATCATCAGACGCCGCCGCCTTCGAGACGCGCTGATCATGGGCATCGGCCTGGCCCTCCTTGCCAACAGCCGGCCCTATGAAGGGCTCGTGTACAGCCTGCCTTTTGCAGCCGCCCTGCTCATCTGGATGCTAGGTAAGAAAAGGCCGCCCGCGGGAATTCTGGCGCGACGGGTGGTTATTCCGATCTCGTTTATCCTGGCGCTGTCGGCGGCAGGAATGGGCTACTACTTCTATCGCGTCACGGGCAGCCCGATCGAGGTGCCGGAGACGCTCAATCTTGAAGCCTATCATGAAGACCGGCTCTTCTTCTGGCAATCGCCAGGTCATCCCCCGCCGATTCACGACCTAGTGATGAAGAAGTATTATGACGGCTTGGGTAGGCGATTCCTCGAGGCCAAGAAGATCGGTATCGTCGGCGAGTCCATCACCAAACTCGTCTTGCTCTGGCGCTTCTTCCTTGGACCGATTCTCTTTCTTCCGCTCCTGGCTTGGGCAGCGGTCGCACCGGCAAAAATCCGTTGGTCCCAGGTAAGTCCACGCTTGCGCTTCCTCTTTATCACCTTCGTCACGAGCACCCTGGGATTGTGCCTTGAGACCACCTTTGAGCCGCATTATGCCGCTCCGATGACAGGGCTGACCCTCCTGATCGTCCTGGAGTCCCTGCGCTACCTGCGACTCTGGCAATGGCGCGGCAAATCTTCGGGAGCGTTCCTTTCGCGCGCGGTGCCACTCAGTTGTTTTGTTCTGCTCGCGTTGCCTTTGTTTCATGGCCGATTCCACCTGGACCCGCCTCCGCAAAATACAGAGTCATGGTGCTGTGAAATCCCGAGTCCGTCAGGGCGCCACCAGATCGAGCGAAAGCTCCGGCGGATGCCGGGGCGCGAACTAGTCTTTGTTCAATACTCATCCGACCACGACCCTATCGATGAATGGGTTTACAACGGCGCGGATATAGACGACCAGAAGATCGTTTGGGCGCGGGACATGGGCCAGTCGCAAAATCAGGAGTTGATTGACTATTATAAAGACCGCAGCGTTTGGTTGGTCGAAGTGGGTGGCACGAGCCTACGACTTGTGCCCTATCCCGACAGTGAGCGTTGAACATTGAATCGGAGCCCACTGGCATCTCAGCTCGAGCCCGAACCTTTCGGCTTCGCCTGGAATGTCGGTCCCGGGGCCACGCTGAAGAGGTCGGCGCGGGGAATTCGACTTGACCTAGTGTGAAAGCCGGTTTAGACCGTACTGAGGTATTACGTCCTTGGCCAAGTCCGAAACAGACAAGTCCGCCGTCATCATTGGCGCCGGCCCAGCAGGGCTGACGGCGGCCCTTGAACTGCTCAAGCTCGGAATCCCTGCGGTCGTGCTGGAAGCCGACCGGCAAGTCGGCGGGATTGCGCGTACAGTTAATTACAAGGGATACCTGTTTGATATCGGCGGCCACCGATTCTTCACAAAGTGGGACGAGGTGAATCAGATCTGGCAGGAGATCCTGGGGAACAAGTTTCTGCTTCGACCGCGCCTTTCACGTATCTATTACCGGAAGAAGTTCTTCAACTACCCGCTGGTGGCACGGAACGCTCTGTTCGGGCTCGGACCGGTTGAAAGCATGCGCATTCTGGTCAGCTACCTCTACTCGGCTCTATTTCCGACTCCGAAGGAAGACAACTTGGAAGAATGGGTCTCCAACCGGTTCGGAAAGCGTCTTTATCAGATATTCTTCAAGACCTATACAGAAAAGGTCTGGGGTATGCCCTGCACATCGATCCAGGCGGAATGGGCTGCGCAGCGCATCCGCGGTCTTTCCCTGAAAGCGGCGGTATTGAACGCTCTTTTCCCTGGTAAGAAACCTAATTCCAAGTCCTTGATTGAGCAGTTCCATTATCCGGAGCGCGGGCCCGGTCAAATGTGGGAAATGCTGACGGAGCGCCTCCGTGAGGCGGGATATCCCGTTCTCATGGAGCACTCCGTGGTCAAAATCTGCCACGAGGGGGGAAGAGTCAGCAGTCTTGTGGCGCGAGGCCCTGGAGGAGAGGAAAGGTTTCAAGGTACGGATTTCATTAGCTCCATGCCCATCCGCGAACTCATCAATGCGCTCGACCCTGCTCCCCCCGGGGAAATTTTAGAGGCGGCCAACGGCCTCCGCTACCGTGATTTCCTGATTGTCAGCCTTGTTATCAACAGAAAGGAGGTTTCACCTGACAATTGGATTTACATTCATGATCCCAGCGTAAAGGTGGGACGAGTCCAGAATTTCAAAAACTGGTCGGCCGCGATGGTGCCTGACCCTTCCAAGACATGCCTGGGGATGGAATATTTCGTGTTTGAGAATGACTCACTCTGGTCGAGCCCTGACAAGGACCTTATCGAACTGGCCCACCGGGAGATTGTTCAATTGGGCCTTGTGAGATCCGAAGAGGTGGAGGATGGAACTGTCGTGCGCATGCCGAAGGCTTACCCGATGTACGACACGGGCTGGGCGGAACGAGTGAAGACTGTCCGCGAATATCTTGAGACTCATTTGGCCAACCTTCAGCTTGTGGGGCGCAACGGCATGCACAAGTACAATAATCAGGACCACTCCATGATGACGGCCCTGTGCGCCGCCCGGAATGTTGCCGGAGAAAGCCATGACCTTTGGGCAATAAACACTGACGCTGACTACCAGGAGGAACGGAAGAAAGGGCCTTTGGATGAAGAGCCCCCACAGGGTTGAGTAAGGCCGCCGCGAGGCTGAAGCTTTGCTCTCGGCGCTCACCACCCGACCACAGGAGGCGGAGTTATGCCGCTATTAAGCGATTATGCTCGGGCGCGCAAGATTGAATACTTTTTCAAAGGAGTCCCCAAACATTCCAAGATCCTCGAGGTCGGCTGCGGTTGTGGATGGCTGGGCCGCCAGCTCAGGAGCAGTGGGTATACATCTTGTGTTGGTCTCGACCTGGTAGGGTCCGCCGACAAAGTGGGCAACATTCTGGAAT
>JAHEKS010000390.1 GCA_024638215.1 Acidobacteriota bacterium
CTCGAACTCCGCGGCTCGTAACCCCCGACTCCCGATTCCCGAGTCACAAGTCCCGAGTCGCTAGTCGCTGGTCGTTGGTTGCTGGTTCTTGGTTCCTGGTTGCTGGTGGCCGGTAGCCGGAGGCCGGTTGTCGATGGTCGGTTCTCTGTAGTCGGTAGTCGGTTGTCAGTTTTCAAACTTCGGACTTCATACTTCATACTTCATACTTCATACTTCGTTCTTCCCCAGCCCCCGACTCCTGACTCGTGAATCCTGACTCCTGCCTTAAAGTCCCTTGACTTCCCCCACAATCGGTGTATACCGGTCTACGTTATTTCCCGGTTATCGCCCGGCAGGGCGCTGTAGCGGGGGCGTCTCGCCGCCGGAGCTAACGGCACGGCTGCGGCGCCGGTCTGTGAGCGGCGGGCCATTTTTCTAGCGTGGAGTTGTTTTTCGACTCCGCGGCTTGTGGGTCCGGAGAAAGGCCGCTGAGCTCCCGGAATGCCAAACCGAGCCCTACCAGTTGAGGCCCGTGTGGGAGAGAGCGTCAATCGCAGTGTACGAAGCATATTTTGACGACAGTGGAACAAACAGGCAATCAGCAATTGCGGTCGCCGCCTGCTATGTGTCAACTGAGCCAGGCTGGCGGAAATTTTCGGCGGAGTGGGACAGAGCACGCGGCGAGTTTGGATTTGATGTATTTCACATGGCTGAGTTTGTGGCTCCTCAGGAGCAGGGGCACAAGCCCTGGTGCGATTGGGACGATGCAAAGAAGACTCACGTCTTCAAGACGCTTGCTCACATCATTAACGATAACAAACGGATAGGAATAGCGGCCGCAGTGCCAAAGGCCATTTACGACGAAGTTCCAGTAAGAATCCGAGCTATATACGGCAAAGAGCACTATATGTTCGCTGTTAGAGCTTGTCTAATGAAGATAATGGTGTGGAGGGAGAAGAGCCTCAATACTCTACCGATGCAGTACATCTTTGACTGGGAGGAACCTGGAACTCCCAAGCGTCAAGAGATTTCCGAGCTCTTTTGCAATGTACACGAGCGCCTAAAGCCACTCTTCGGCCTTGATTCGGGCGGATGGTCCTTTCAGCACAAACGGCACTACAAACCACTTCAAGCAGCCGACATCCTTGCCTGGGAAATGAACCGCTATATGCCCAAAACCTTTCCGCAAGGTGAAAGAGAAGCTGATCTCGAGTCTTCCCTGCACGCCGGATTCAAGTTGCTGCGCGAAGACCAAGAAATGGACTTGGGGTTCTTTAACAAAGAAAACCTGGACGTATGGTACAGGAAAATCCAAGACCATGAGGCCAAACACGGCATCATTCCCTAATACAAGGCGGGTGGTGCAGACATCGCCCCTTGATGTCTGCGCGCGGAACGCGCAAAGGAAATCATGAATCGCAGAGCCAAAGGCTCTGCGCGGCCGACAGAATCGCAAAACAGAGGTGAAGTATGGAAGGGTTTGCAGGTGTGGCCATACTGGCGGGGATTTTCTGGCTTATCGGAGCCCTCGTCATACTCTCGATCGCAATTGACTGCGCGCGGCTTCTCCGGCGCGCAAATAAGATAATCGACAACCAGGAGCAGCAGACCAAATACCTGGCAGCCATTTCCACTAGTCTGGTCAAGGCCGCGTCAGGCGACAACACCCGTGCCGCCTAGGACACGAGGTGGCCTTACGTGGCTGGTGCTTTACACCCCGAAGGCGCCAAGGAAATCACGAACCGCAGAGCCAAAGGCTCTGCGCCAACCGGCCGCTGTCGGCCAAGGAAAGGAAGGAGATGAGGATTCTCGAAAGCCTTACGGGTAAGGGGACGGTGATATCTCGGGACGGCACCCGAACGCCCGTCGAGTATGAATTGCAGGTACTCCAGGACGAGGTACCTGCCGGTCATTTGGACGACCCGCACGCGTCCATACCGGGCCTCAAGAGCGTTCATGGACGTGTGCTCCCCGCCCTCTCACTCGGCGAAATGGCCACGCTCGAATTGAAGGATGGCCGCAGGGCCAAGTTCTTCTGGCGCGACTCAAGGGGGTCCGTCACGGTCAGCGGGCCAATTGAGCGGTAGCGGGTAGCCGCGTCACGCTTTCTGTGGCGTGGGTTCTTGGTCCGAAAAGCCCACGGCACAAACCCCGTGCCGTGGCTACCACCGGGGCGCGGCGCGCGGGACGTAGAGACGTTCCTCTGGAACGTCTCGTTCAAGACGCCTCGCAGAGGCGTCTCTACAATGGCCGACGGGGACCCCGGAGACGCCTCGCCGAGGCGTCTCTACTAGAAACGCCGGAGGCGCGACCCAAAAGCAGATTCTTCGTCCGTCAACACGTCGGTGGACGGGCGTTCCGCTGACGGACTCAGAATGACAGAACGCCAAAGACTCTGCGCCAACCAGCGGTTGTGACACTCTCCAAACCGTCACAAGCCGCGTGGCGCGCCCAAACCGGCCGTGTTAGCTTTGGCCGCAACGAGGTGAATTCCCATGGCCGACGCAATCTCACCAAAGCTCCCGAGTTCCGGCGCTGGCGCAGACCCGTCAGCCGACGGGTCTGCGCGGCGAAGAGCAGAAGAGCAGGGGCTCGAGAATCGGGAATCGGGATTCGCACAAGAAGCCGCGAACCGCAGAGCCAAAGGCTCTGCGGCGACCGGCGGTAAGGCAGGAGTGAGGAGGTTAGTATGAAGACGAAGGCGCTCATCCAAGGACTGACGGTACTATCATCGCTGACTCTATTCTCGACGCTAGCCTTGCCAGGGCAGGAGCAAGGTAGGCCAGAGGCAAACAGCGGGCAAGCGAAGGTGTATGTCTTTGTCCAGCGCACCGAAGCACACGTGAAACGAAGCAATTCCGAGGTGTTTGAAAAAGCGATGAAGGATGTATTCGACTACTTAAAGGCGAGGCATGTCGCCATCGCGGTGGATGAGTTCGGCGGACGGAATCACGCCGAAAGTCCAACGCCGATGGCGACCGTTTTCAATATCGCCCGCGACGCCAAAGCAAGCAGCGTGCTCTACGTCGTGGTGGATCGCCCTGCGATGAAATGGTTGAAGATGACGGCGCGGTGTTATGACATGAACGAAAAACAGCTTTGGCAGGTAGAGGCATCGAGTGGGGGCGGACTCAGCGGGGCGCACGGGCTTGAAGTAACCACGAAAAAGCTGCACGAGGAACTCGACAAGCGAATCGGCAAGGAAGGCTTGCCCATTTTGGGCGCGAGCGAACCTGCCGCGCAAAAACAGTAGAGGTGCACAATGAAACTCAGATCCTTGGTTCTCATTGTGGCGCTGGGGTTGATTGTCCCCATGCCGGTCGCATCACAAGAAACACCGCCAGCGCCGAAAAAGGTGAAGCTGATGGAAGGCACCGAGGTGGCGCTGCGGATGGGGGAAGACATTAGTTCACGCACCGCCAAACCGGGGCAACCGGTCGAGCTGGCGCTCGCCGAAGATTTGAAGGTGGGCGACATCACCGTGGCCAAAGCGGGAGCCCGGGCGCTGGGCGAGGTGGTGCAAGCGAAGCGGCCGGATT
>JAHEKS010000121.1 GCA_024638215.1 Acidobacteriota bacterium
GTCTTCACCCCTGGCGCGAGCCTGCCCTC
Source organism: Acidobacteriota bacterium (assembly GCA_024638215.1). Taxonomy (GTDB): domain Bacteria; phylum Acidobacteriota; class Terriglobia; order UBA7540; family UBA7540; genus JAHEKS01. The sequence continues at coordinate 30 of JAHEKS010000121.1, forward strand.
GCCATTCGTTTCGAGATGTGGCACGTAGGGCTGCGGATGATGGAGCGCCATCCGCTGGTGGGCGTGGGCCCGAACAATATCTATGCCACCTATCCGCTTTACATACCCCCCGGAAGGAAGATGATCAGGGGCTATCACGATCACTTGCACGACAACGCCATCCAATTTGGAGCCGAGCGCGGCCTGCCTTGCCTGGCCGCGTGGGTGTGGATGATGGGAGCGCTGGGGTGGCACGCGCTGCGTATTCGCCGCCGGCTGAAAAGCCTCCCGCAGGCGCGCTGGATCCCCGAAGCCGTTTTCGCCGGCTGGCTGGCATTCCTCGTCGAAGGGTTGTTTGAGTTTAATTTCGGCACTTCGCCGGTGCTGATGGTTTTCCTGTTTCTGATTTCCACGCCTTTCGTCGTCGAAAATCTGGAGCGTTCATCCGAGAAATCCCGCGGCGCGATGGCCTGATGCCTGCGAGGTGGCGGGTCTTCAGAAAGCGCGCGAGAGAACAATCACCTTGACGCCGTCAAAACACCACATGGTCCGCAGTTCGATGGTGGTGGGCTTCTTCTCCCTGCTGGGAAGCCTGACCGGCATCCTGGTGGAGACCAGCATCGCGGCTCACTTGGGGCTGTCGAAAAGTTCCGACACGTTTTACGCGGCCTTTACCATTCCCTACATCGCGACCAACCTGCTGCGGACGGCCGGCCAGTTTTCGCTGGTGCCCTTTTTTTCCTCGCTCGAAGCGCGCCATACGCCGGAGGAACTGTGGCGCGGGTTCAGCTATGCGGCCAGCTTGCTTTTCCTCGGCATGAGCGGTGTGGCGGCGATTGGCTTCCTGGCGGCCCCTTTGCTGATCCGCGGTCTGGCGCCGGGTTTCACGCCGTCGGAGACGCAGCTGGCCTCCGAGCTCTGCCGCTGGCTCTTTCTGATTCTACTGCCTACGGGCATCGCCGAAACGATTCGCGCCTTCCTTTTCAGCCAGCACCGCTTTGCACTTCCCGCCTCGGGCAATTTCTTCCGCAACGTCACCGTGATCGCGAGCGTTGTCTTCGGCTTTCATCGCCTGGGCTTCTACAGCATCGTCTGGGGCTACCTTGCCGGGCATCTGGTGCAAGCGGCAGTTTTGGGGGCGGAACTCATCCTTTCCTTTCCGGTGCGTTATTCGCCGACGCTGAAGGGGACGGGCGAAGCGTTTCGCAATCTGCGCGGGGCCGGGGCGGCGCAAGTGACGTCGGCGCTCGGTTGGCAGGGTGTAGTGGTGGTGGAACGGATGATCGCCTCGTTTCTTCCCGCCGGAACGCTGACCGCCCTGGCCTATGGCATGAAGATCATGACCACTATATCGGAGCTTCTGGCGGGCAGCGTCGGAACGGCGGCGCTGCCGACGCTGGCCCGCGCCTTCGCCCGCCAGAAAGCGGAGGACGTGCGCCGCGCGCTGCGCAACGCCGTTCAAATTGTGATTCTGCTGATTGCTCCCGTCACGGTCTTCTGCCTGATGCTCCCGACGCACGTGATTCGGCTCATTTTCGAGCGCGGCAACTTCACCCCTCAAGCCACCGCGCTGATGGGTCGCGTCTTTTTCTGTTACAGTCTCAGCTTGCTCTTCTACGGTGTTATCCGGATAATATACGTTGATTTGTTCGCGAGAAATGAAGCGATGGCGTTTCTGCGCCTGGCGACTCTTCAGTACGCGTTGATGGTCGCTCTGGATCTTCTCTATGTGGGTGTATTCCGCTGGCTGACGGCCGGCATTCCCCTGGCTTTGCTGAGCAGCCTGACGGTCGTCTACGCCGTGATCTGGGTGCGGAACGTCGGCGGGCTCCGGCAGAGCCTGGACCGAACCCTGGCCGTTTATTTCCTGAAGATCATCGCGGGCGCGGGTCTTGCGGCGCTTCTGGTCTGGTTCCTGCGCGGCGCGTTGGCCGCTCCGCGGACCGGCCTGGCGAATTTCTTGTTCCTCTGCGAAACTTGCGGCGCGGGCACGCTGGCTTTCCTCGTTGCCCTGCTGGCGCTGCGCGCGGTTAAACTATCCCAGATCGGGTCGCTGTGGGAACGGGCAGAGGGCTGATGAAAGCTCTGACCGATCTAGCGTACTGGGAGGAGCGCTGGTGGAGCACGCAACGGCCGCAGCGTTTGCGCTGGCTCTATCGCGACCAGGATTACGAAATCTGCCAATGGATTCGCAAGGCGGCGGGCGAAAATGCCCGGATCCTGGAGGTGGGCGGAGGAGGATCAAGAATCCTGCCCTACCTCGGTTGGAAGCTCGGCAATCCGGTTTTCGGCTCCGACTTTTCCTTCGTGGCGTGCCGCTTGCTTCGCGAGAACTTGAAACTTCAAGATATTGAGGGCGGCGTGGTCTGCGAAGATCTCTTCCAATCTTCGCTCGCCCCCGAAACGTTTGACGTCGTTTATTCCTGCGGGCTGGTGGAGCACTTCGAGGACCAAAGCGGAATCGCTGCTGCTCACGTTCGGCTGCTCAAGCCCGGCGGACGGCTGCTCCTCACTGTTCCGAATCTTCAGGGGGCACAAGGGAAGATCTTCTGCCGGTATGCGCCCCAACTGTGGGCGAGGCACATCGTTTTGAGCCCGGACGACATGGCCGGGGTCCTCCGATCCCTGGGCCTGAGCGACGTGCGCTCCGGATACCTCGGGTCATTCGTTTTTCGGGTCCTCCGCGATCCCGGTTGGACCGGCGTAGCAGCGTGGCCGGGATGGGTGCGGTCGCTCGCTTTCTGGGGAACGCGGCTGAGCAACGCCGCCGTCTCGTGGCTCGCCCGGTTGTCGCCCTGGCGGCCGCACACGCGGACGTTTTCACCTTACGTTTTTGCCACAGGAGTCAAACCGCGGCGTTAGTCCGTTATGCGCGAATATCACGTTTTGCTGGTGACAAACCTTTGGCCCACGGAAGCAGACCCTGTCTACGGAGGAGCCATCAAGGGTCAGATGGAGTCTCTCCGCCCTTTCGGCGTGGATTATGACGTGCTTTTCGTCAACGGGCGCGCGTCGCCGTGGAACTATTTGAGGGGAATTTTCCAGGTGCGGCGGCGCCTGGCGGCCAGGAAATACGATCTGATTTACGCCCACTTTGGTCTTTCCGGCTGGGTGGCGCGCTTCCAACGCAAAGTGCCTGTGGTGGTTAAGTTCATGGGCGGAGACGTGCTCGGCGACTTCGACTGGCGCGGCCGCGTCACGCTGAAGGGCCGCATTTTTCAGATTTCCAGCTTCATTCTGGCCCGTTTCATCGAAGGGCCCATCGTGATGAGCGATGAGATGAAGCGGAAGTTGCGGCTCAAGCATGCGCACATCGTTCCGGTCGGCGTTAACCTGGACCTGTTCAAGCCTTCGGACCAGGCAGAAGCACGGCGCGCGCTGGGCCTGGACCTGACGAAGAAGTACGTGCTGTTTCCTTATGACAAAACCCGGCAGGTCAAGCGGTTTGACGTCGCTGAGGAGGCGGTGGCCCTGGCGCGCCAAGAAATTCCGGAAATCGAGATCCTGCCGGTTTCCGGCGTCCAAAAGCATCGCATGCCCGTGTATTTCAATGCGGCGGATGTGCTCGTGCTCACCTCCGAGTCCGAGGGTTCGCCCAACGCGGTCAAGGAGGCGATGGCGGTCAACCTGCCCTTCATCTCTGTGGACGTGGGGGACGTGGCGCAATTGATCGCCGCGAGCGAAGACGATTACCTGGTGCCGCGCGACGCGGCGGCTGTGGCGGAAAAACTCGTCGCAGTCTGCCGCCGCGGCCGTCCCAGCCACGGCCGGGAGCGTCTGGGACGAAACTCCATCGAGGACATGGCGGAAAGGGTAGTTGCGGTCTTCGACCTGGTGCTGGACCACCGCGCCCAGCGGGCGTGAACGGAGCGGACTCCAGGCGCCGTGGGAAGGCCGCGAAAGCGAGTCATGGCGGACCAGCCCATTCCGATTTTGCTGATCGTTGAGAACCTGCCCCTGCCCTTTGCCCGCAGGCAATGGGAAGAAGCGCGGGCGCTCGCCCAGGCGGGCTACAGCGTCTCCGTGATTTGCCCCAAGGGCCGCGGCTTCGAGAAGAGCCGCGAGACGCTGGAAGGAATCGAAATCAACCGCCACTGGAACCGGGAGGCGCACCAGCCGCTCGGCTATTTTTTTGAATACAGCTGGGCGCTGGGTGCGGAATTTTGCCTCGCGCTCAGAGTGTACGCGCGAACCCGTTTTCGCATTCTCCATGCCACGAATCCCCCGGATACGATTTTTCTGGTCGCCCTCTTCTTCAAGCTCTTCGGCGTGCGGTTTATCTTCGATCACGATGACCTGAACCCGGAGCTTTTCGAAGCCAAATTCGGCAAGCGCGGATTTTTCTACCGCCTCATCACGCTCGCCGAGCGGCTGACGTACAAAACGGCGGACGTTTCGATCGCCACCAACGAATCCTTCCGGCAGGTCGCCGTGACGCGCGGCAAGATGCCGCCCGAGCGGGTGTTCATCGTGCGAAGCTGCCCGGACGCTTCCGCACTGCGAGCCGGCCCGCCCCACCCGGAACTGAAGGAAGGGCGGCCGTATCTGGTCCTGTTCCTGAGCGCCATCATGCAGCGGGAAAGGCTGGGGCCGCTGCTCGAGTCCATCGAGCACGTGGTGAAGCGGCGCGGCCGCGAGGATTGCCTCTTCGTCTTTGCCGGCGGCGGACCGGAACTTGAAGCCCTTCGGCAGTCCGCCGACACCCTCGGCCTTGCCGGCCACGTCCGTTTCACGGGGCGCATTTACGGTGAAGATCTGGCGGCATATCTTTCAACCGCCGACGTCTGCGTGGCGCCCGATCCGAAAACCCCCCTGAACGACCAGTCCACCAAGAACAAGATCTTCGAGTACATGGCCTACGCGCGGCCTGTCGTCCTCTTTGACCTCGTCGAAGGGCGGCGGCAGGCGGGCGATGCGGCGCTTTACGCCCGGTCCAATGACCCCGTGGACTTCGCGGAACGTATCCTCGAATTGCTCGATTCCGAAGCGCTGCGGCGCGAACTGGGCGCGCGCGGTCGAAAACGCATCGAAGAGCGATTCAACTGGAAAATGGAACAAGCCGCGCTGCTCGCCGCCTATGAAGTGGCACTCGAGAAGTGAACCCGCCCTAGTCGGCACATTCGCCCGCTTTGATTCTTTGTGGTTTCCCCGCGAAAGTGGAAGCTGCCTCGCCGCTCGGTGTCTCAGCTTGCTCCGCGGCCGAGCAGCACAATGGGAATCGTCTTGAGAATGATTTTGAAGTCGAGCGCGGGCGACCAGTGGTCAATGTATTCGAGGTCGAGCTGCATCCAGCGGCGAAAGCTCAAGCGGTTGCGGCCTTCGAGCGCCCACAGGCAGGTCAGGCCCGGCAGCATGCGCAGGCGGCGGCGCTGCCAGCGCTCGTAGCGCTCCACTTCCTCGGGCAGGGGCGGCCGCGGTCCTACGAACGACATATCGCCCATCAGGATGTTCACCAGTTGCGGCAGCTCGTCGAGCGAGAACTTGCGCATGAAGCGGCCCACGGAGGTGCAGCGCGGGTCGTTGCTCATCTTGAACGCCGGGCCGTCGAGTTCGTTGAGCGCCGCCAGCTCGTCGCGGCGTAAGTCGGCGTCTGCCTGCATGGAACGGAATTTGTAGACGGTGAACTTGCGCCCGCCCAGCCCGCAGCGCGTCTGTCGGAAGAAGGCCGGCCCGTGCGAAGTCAGCATGATGATCAGGGCGAGGATCAGGAACATCGGCGAAAGAATCACGAGCAGGATAAAAGCCATCACAAAATCCAGCAGGCGTTTCAGCAGCAGCAGGTCCTCATTGACGGGCGTGGTCGAAAAGGTGAGCAGCGGCATGTCGTGCAGGCGGTCGAGATGAACCTTGGAAATCACGTGCGGGAAGAAATTGAGCGACAGGCGCGTCTTCACGCCCTCTTCTTCGCACAACAGGAAAGTCTCTTCCAGTTTCTCCAGGTCGTCCTTGGCAACGGCGAAGACGACTTCGTCAATCACCTGGCGGCGGAGGAGTTCGGGAACTTGTTGCAGTCCGAAAAGCGGGTAGGAACGTTCGAGCCCCGCGAAGCTCGCCGTCTCGGCCGGCTGCCCGGCGGCCGGATTCGCTCCGTTCGCGCCCAGGCGCACGAAGCCGAGAATCCGGATGCCGCGGTTCTGGTTGGCTTCGATGAGCCGCGCGATTTCCAGCGCCTCGGGCGTGGTTCCGATAATCAGAAAATGGCGAATCCCCGCCAAGCTCCGGCGCAAGCGGCCGCTCAGCGCACGCCCCGTCAATCTCCAGGCGATCATCAGGAGCAGGTCAAGCACCGCATAAAAGCCCAGCAGCAACCGGCTGATGTATTCGAGCTTGAAGGCAAAAGTTACCGCGAAGAGAACGATGGTCGAGACGAGGCCCACCAGCAGGGGGTCGCGAAAGGCGCGGCTCAGTTCTTCCTCGCGGATTTCGCGGTAAATCCCGAGAACCAGCCCCACCGCCACCCACAGCCCCACCGCCAGGGGCACGATCCAGGAGTAATGGGAGATGGGATAAAGCGGACTGGGGACGATCAGGTCGGCGCGGATCCGGTGCGCCAGCGCAAAGCTCGCGAGCGCGAGCAGGGCGTCCACCGCGAGATACAGCGCGCCGATAATGCGATTGTGGCGAGAAAACATCGTGACGCGCGCGGCCCCAGGCGGCCCGCGTCGCAGGCACATCTTATCAGAAACGGGCACTCCTCCCGCTTCTTCAAAGCAAGCGTACGCTAATCCGGCGCGCGGTAATGGCGCTCCTTCCAGGAGACGCCCCGCCCCGCCAAGCTCCTCCACATTGAAGCTAGGGACACAGCGGCATAGAAAATCGCCGCCAAAGGGAGCGTGAAAACATAGAGCGGCGAGATGCGGAGGAAAAACAGGATCGGCAGGTAAATCAACGCGCTCATCGCGCAGGTGGCTAGCGCCAGGACGAGTACCGGATCAGGTCCAGCGGCCCGATGGGCCAAGGCGCGGCTAAGACCCAGCATCAGCGCTACCGCCCAGGGCAAAACGACAGTTATCATCCCAATAATAACTCCTGCAAGAATCTTCGAGATTGAAAATCCCGTGCCTTCGAACGCGCTGCGGCTGAGCCCCTCGAAAAGTTCGCCGCCGCTCGCGTACATGCGCGTCCGCAGCAGCCCGCGCGTGGGCGCGAGGAAAATTCTCCGCCCGCCCTGCTTGAACATTTGGGCGGTGCGCAGGTCTTCCGTCACCGCCCGGCGAATGCTTCGATAGCCGCCCAGCTCCCGAAAGGTCTCCGCGCGCATCAGGATGAACGCGCCCGCCGCCAACGCCTTGCGGGACTTCGGATGGTTCACCGCCCGCATGGGAAAGAGCGTAGTGAGAAGAAATGAGAAGGCCGACAAAACCATCTTCTCCCAGAACGAGCCAAATTCGAATTCCGGCACTATGGAAAGCAGATCCACCCCTTCGCGAACCGCGCGCGCCATCGCCACGCGCAGGGCAGCGGGATGAAAGACCACATCGGCGTCGGTGGCCAGCAACCAGTCACCCGTCGCCGCGCGCTCGGCGAGAGACAGGGCGTGCACCTTGCCGCTCCAGCCTGCGGCCACCTCGTGGTTGTGAATCACTTTCAGCCGGCCTGCGGATTCGGGACGCCGCGCCCAATCGTCCCCTATCCTGCCCGTGGCGTCCGCGGAATCATCGTCAACCAGGATAATTTCGTAATCGGGATATTCCAGCTTGAGCAGTGATTCCAGGCAAGCGGGCAGAGCCGCTTCTTCGTTGCGCGCCGGCACGAGGATCGAGACGCGCGGCCAGCGCGCAGCAGGTTGCTCGCCCGAAGCGCCGTCGGGGGCTGCGGTCAGGACCTTGACGCCCTTCAAATTCCAGAGCCAAAGAATCGCAAGCCCCAGCCATGAAAAGAACGCCAGCCCGAGCAGAATCTCCAGAACACTCATGAGTAGTTCCCATTCGACTATAAAGAATCAAGCGCGATAAAGACAAGCGCCGGGCCGGGACCGGCCGGGTGCTTATGCTAGACTGGCCATTCCGCGCGCCGGGGCGCGGCTGCTCAAATTCAACCGCGGAGACGATCCGCATCGAGGCTCACTTTCTGGTCCCTACGCTGCCGGAGAAAATCTTTCTGATCTTCGCGGCGCTGCTGGCGATCCAAAGCATCGCCTCGCTGCGCGACGGCTTCCGCTTTCTACGCCTGGTGCGCGCGAGCCGGCGCAAGAAGCCCGGAGATTTCACACCGTCCGCCGCCGTTATCATTCCGGTTAAGGGCGTAAATCCGGGGCTCGAAACAAATCTTGCGCGCTACCTTGAGCAGGACTATCCGAACTACCAGCTTGTTTTCGTCGTCGCCTCCGAGCGCGATCCAGCGCACGACTGGCTTCGCGCGCGCTTGCAGAGACACGAAGATTCACGGAGCGGGGCGTGCGTGGCGCTGCGCGTCGCGGGATATTCCGACGAACGGGGGGAGAAGGTCAACAATCTTCTCGCCGGGCTTTCAGCCGTGGCGGCCGGAACCGAAGTGCTGGTATTTGCCGACGCCGACGCGCGCCCGTCGTCCGACTGGTTAAGGGGGCTGGTCGCGCCGCTGGCCGATTCCAGCGTTACCGTGAGCACCGGCTTTCGCTGGTATCTGCCGGGCGAGGGATTTGTCTCGCGGTTGCGCGCCGCGTGGGACACTTCGATCGCCACACTGCTGGGGGATCACGAACACAATTTCGCCTGGGGAGGATCCATGGCGATTCGCGCCGCCGAGTTCGCGCGGCTGCGGGTGGCGGAGCGGCACTGGGCGCGTACGGTGAGCGACGATTACGCGCTTACGCGTGCGGTGCGCGAGGCGCGCGGCAAAATCCGCTTCGAGCCTCGCTGCCTGATCGCCTCGCGGGAAGAGTCTTCGTTCGGTGACTTCGTGAACTGGGCCAACCGTCAGATCATCATCACGCGCGTTTACATGCCGCACCTGTGGCGGATGGGCCTGGCGGCGCACCTGCTTTACTGCGGAGTACTTTCGGGCGGCCTGATCCTGCTCGCGCTCGAGCCGATGCGTGACCGGCTCATCGTGGCCGCAATCCTCGCGGGGATTCTTCTGCTGGGCCTGGCCAAAGGGCGGATTCGCTCGATCGTGGCCCGCGAACTTTTTCCCGAGGAGAGAGAGTCGCTCGCGCGCCACGGCGCGAGCTATTGGCATCTGGCGCCGCTGGTGCCCTGGGTGATGCTTTTCAACTTCGTGGTGGCAGGGTTCACCCGCTGCATCGAGTGGCGCGGCACGCGCTACGAATTGCCTTCGCGGGACGAAGTGCGAATTCTCAGTCGCCGGAGCGACTGAAAGCGCTCATCTCTTCTTGCTGCCCGGTTTGGTCTTGTGGCGGGAAATGTAGCGCGCCGGGGCGGCGGGCTTTTTCTTTTCGACCGGGGCGGCGGTGGCGGCGCCGTCAGGGGTGACTTTCGCCAGCACCTGATCGAACAACGTCTCGCGCGGGCTTTTCTTCTTCTTGCCCTCTTTGCCGTCCATATACGCGTGCTCGCTCAAACAGGTCTGGCAAATAACTTTCGCCACCTGGTCTCCCACCATGCTGGCGACGGCGTGATTGAGCAGCAGGCGGCAGCGCGGACAATAGTCGTCTATCAAGTCGCCCAGGCGCGGGACTGCTCCATTCATCGGAAGGACCTCAGGGATGGTATGACCCAGCAACGAATACAGGGGCATTATAACCCCCGCATGGCCAAAATCCAACGCGGGCGGCGAATTGACACCTTCCGCCCGCAACGGTTATTGTGGAGATAGTGAGAAGGCGCCCGGCGGAGCGCGAATCCAGCCCCAAGTTGACCCGGCACAAGCCCGTTCACTGGAAATTGAATTTCGGTAAGGAATAATGCACTACCTTGAAAAGCTCGCGGAAATTGAAGCGCGGTACGAAGCGCTGACGGCCCAGCTCTCGGACGCACGGGTGTTTGCGGACCAGCAAAACTACCAGAAGACCGCCAAGGCGCACGCCGAGCTGCGCGAGGTGGCGGAAAAATATCGCGAGTGGAAAGGGCTGAAGAAATCGTTCGAAGAAGCCAAGGCGCTGCATGAGGATTCATCCTCCGACGCGGAAATGAAAGCGCTGGCACACGAGGAAATGACCGCGCTCACGGCGAAACTCGAGCAGGCGGAAGCCGAGCTGAAGATCCTGCTGCTGCCCCGCGATCCCAACGACGAAAAGAACGTGGTGCTCGAAATTCGCGCCGGAACGGGCGGCGACGAGGCCACGCTCTTCGCGCAGGAGCTTTTCCGCATGTATTCGCGCTACGCGGAAGCGCAGCGCTGGCGCGTGGAGGTGCTCTCGACTTCGCTCTCGGGCATCGGCGGGCTGAAGGAAGTCATCGCCCTGGTGGAAGGCCAGAAGGTTTACAGCAAACTGAAATACGAAAGCGGCGTGCACCGCGTGCAGCGCGTGCCCGCCACCGAGCAGCAGGGGCGCATCCACACTTCCGCCGTCTCCGTGGTGGTGCTGCCCGAAGTGGACGAAGTCGAAATCGAAATTGACCCCAAGGAGATCCGCATTGACACCTTCTGCTCTTCCGGTCCGGGCGGGCAGTCGGTGAACACCACGTATTCCGCCGTGCGCATCACGCACCTGCCCACCTCGACGGTGGTCTCCTGCCAGGATGAGAAGTCGCAAATCAAGAACCGCGCCAAGGCGATGCGCGTGCTGCGCTCGCGCCTCTACGAAATGAAATTGCAGGAGCAGCAAAAGCAGCTCACCCAAGAGCGCCGCTCCATGATCGGCACCGGCGACCGCAGCGAAAAAATCCGCACCTACAATTTCCCGCAGAACCGTGTCACCGACCACCGCATCGGATTGACGCTGCACCAGCTCGACCGCGTGATGGAGGGCAAACTGGATGAAGTCGTCGAGGCGCTGATCGCCTACTATCAGGCGGAGAACCTCAAGCAAGCCGCCGTCTCGGCGTGAAAAAAGAAGGATTCGGGATTCAGGATCAGGAGTCAGCGGTGCGTGGTTAGCTGTCCGTAGTAAAAGGATCCAGGATTCAGCATCTAGGATTTGGGCAAGACCATGGGGCTTGATCCTGAATCCTAAACCCTAAATCCCGGATCCTAGATCCTAAGTCCTGACTCCTGAATCCTGTTTTCTCCCATGCAACTGCGCCCGGCAATGAAGGCGGGACTGGAAAGGCTACTGGCGCACCACGTTCCCTCCGCGCAGCTTGCCGTCGAACTCCTGCTGATGCACGTGCTCGACCGCGACCGCGGCTACCTCTACACCCACCCCGACGAAGAAATTCCACCCGAAACCCTCGAGCGCTTTTTCCAGATGATCGCTGAGCGTGCCACTGGCAAGCCCACGCAGTACATCACCGGACACCAGGAATTCTGGGGTTTGGACTTCAAGGTCACGCCCGACGTCCTGATTCCCCGCCCCGAAACCGAGCATGTGGTCGAAGCGGTGCTGGAGCTTGCGGCGAGGCAGGGCTTCGCAAAAGATTCTCGGCTGCGCATCGTGGACGTGGGCACAGGCTCGGGATGCATCGCGCTGGCGCTGGCCTCGGAATTTCCGCGCGCGATTATCTTCGGCGCGGATATTTCGCGGCCCGCGCTCGTGGTAGCTTCGGAGAACGCGGTGCGGCTTGACATGGCGGAGCGCGTCAAATTTATCGAGAGCGATTTGCTCGGGCGCTTTCTGGACGAAGATTTTGCCGGCACGCTGGATTTTGTGGTGTCGAATCCGCCTTACGTCGCCGCGGATGAAATCGAGAGCGTGCAGCGCGAGGTGCGCGAGTTCGAGCCACGCCTGGCCTGGGGCGGGCTCGAGCGCGGCGACGAAATTTACCGGCGCCTTTTTCCGCAGGCCGCGCGCGCCCTCAAGCCGGGCGGCTACGTGGTGGTCGAAATCGGTTACAAGATGCGCGACACGGTGGTCGGCCTGCTCGGCGCCGGAGTAGCGCCGGGCTTCAGCCCGGCACGTGCCGACCTGAAGGTCGGCGCTACCTCAGAGGGCACGTGGGCTGAAATCGAAGTCCGGCCCGACCTCGCTGGCATTCCGCGGGTGGTAAGCACTAAAAAGTGTCCGTAGTCGGTGGCCCGTTGTCAGTTGTCCGTCGTCCGTTGCTGGCTCTGAGATATTCCATCACCCAATTCATTGCGAGCTGATTCCGGTTGGGAGGCGCAGATGCATACCAAGATTTGGACCGACATTTTTGTGTTGGGCGTGCCGCTGGCGGAGAAAATCATTCGTCCCATCATCGTCTATGTTTTTCTGGTGGTGGCGCTGCGCCTGGCGGGCAAGCGCGAGCTGGCGCAACTGAATCCCTTCGACCTGGTGGTGCTGCTGACGCTCGCCAATACTGTGCAGAGCGCCATTATCGGCGCCGACTATTCTGTTTCGGGAGGCATCATCGGCGCCACCGCCTTGCTGGTGCTCGACTATATTCTTTTGCGTGCGCTCTACAACCATCCCAAATTGTTTCAACTGGTGGAAGGCAAGCCCGACGTGCTGTTCGAGGGTGGCAAGGTGAGGAAGAATCGGCTCAATAAAGAGCTCATCACCATCGAGGAACTTACTGCGGCCGCGCGCCGCCACGGATTCGCGTCGCTGCGCGAAGTGGAAAAAGTCGTGCTCGAAACCGGCGGCACGCTCACCTTCATCGGCAAAGAGCCCGCACCCGACGAGCTGCGCCACCGCGAGCTGACCGAAAAACTCGACCAGATGATGCGTGAATTGTCGTTGCTGAAAGCAAGCTCGGCCCCGCCGCAACAGGCGTGAAGAAGAAAGGTTCTGGGTTCTGGGTTCTGGGTTCTGGGGGCTGGGTGCTAGGGGCTGGGGACTGGGTCCGAAGGGCTAGGAATGGAGATGAAGTGATGAGCACTATAAAATCCTATCGAGACCTTGACGTTTGGCAGAAGGCGATGAATTTGGCTGAGCTCTGCTATACGGCGACTTCCAATTTTCCTTCACGCGAAACCTATGGTCTAGCCAGCCAAATACGCCGAGCGTCGGTTTCTATTCCCTCGAATATCGCCGAGGGCCATAGCCGGAGAACGCTCCAGGCATATTTGAATCATCTTTCCATCGCGCTCGGTTCGCAGTCTGAACTTGAAACGCAGATTGAACTATCATGTCGCCTGAAGCTCATGCCCGAACCGGCTGCCGACGAGATCCTG
>JAHEKS010000391.1 GCA_024638215.1 Acidobacteriota bacterium
TGCATTCCGTGCAGGCGATGCATTTGTCGTTCGCCTCAATGCGGTAGCGGCTGATGCCCAGCTTGGTGAAGGCGTGACTGAACAGCTCCATCATCTTGGCCAGCGGGCACCAGTAGCGGCACCAGATTTTTCCGCCCAGGAAGGGATAAAGTGTGACCGGCAAGATTCCCACCAGCCACACGTCGGCCGCGACGTGATAGAAATCGAGGCCGCTCGCCGCCGGCCCGCCGAGCCAGCTCGCCCAGTCACGAAGCACCGTGGCGAGGGTCACCACGGCCGCGGCCGCCAGCACCACCACGTTCATTGCTTCCCAGCGCTGGCTCGTCTTCCCTTTCGGCGCCAGGTGCCGCCAGCGGTCGCCAAAGGTCTCCGCCAGACCGCCGCAGCCGCAGATCCAGGAACAGTACCGTTTTCCATTCCATATTACGAACAGTGGAATGATCCCGAAGGCAAGTATGAGTCCCCAGATAATCCAGATGCGGCTCGGGTCGCCGAAGAAGGTGTAGAAAAAGAGCGGCCACGCGTAGACGATTCCGTAGCTGCGCCAGGCCTGGCCGGCGAACCGCGGGTCGCTCGCCAGCCGCGCCCCCACCCACTGGTATTGGATCGCCCACTGGAAGAGAAATTCCGGCACGAGGAAAAAGAAAATCCACTGAAAGCTGAGCAGGCTCGCGTAACGCCAGATCTGAAATTTGTCCTTGCGGTCGAGCCCCCAGCGCTTCAGCGCCTGGATGCCGAAAACCGTCATCAGAACGCTGTAAAGCACGGTGTACCAGAACGAAGGCGGCCGCCCGAAAAGCGAAAACAGTTCGTAACCCCAATGGCGATAGGGCCAGTATTCGTTTCCCGGCCCGCCGATTTTGATCCCGTAAATCGAGTAGCAAACGAAGAACGACACGCCCAGCCACGAAAACCGGTCGCCGCGAAAACCCGTTCCGATCAGCCCGGCGAAAGCCGCCAGAGCAACCACGGCACCGAGCGATTTCGGCAATTGATGCACAAACTCCGGTGACGCCTTGCCTCCCAGCACCCATAGGCCCAGGAAGAGCGCCAGCGTCAATCCCAGCGCGCGTAGCCAGCTTCCATTCCACTCGTTTTCGAGCTTCAGCCCCAGCGACTTCAGGAAGGGTCCCGGGAACTCGGAGCCGATGAGCACGAAGGCGTGGTCGAAGGGGATTTTGTCTCGCGTTTTTCTGCGGTCCTTTTCCGTCTCGATCGTCGCCTGCCGGTCGCCGAATTCCAGAATGTTGGAATTGAAGATCGCCTTGATGCTGCCTGCCGCGAGGGCCTCGTTCATCCGGCGTGCGTTGTCCTTGAAGAGCCGGTAGAACTGCTCACCGCGGTAGCTGACCGTGACCTGGTTCTGCTCGCTGAGGGTGAGGGCGGCCTCGGCGGCGCTGTTGGCGCCGCCCACAACCAGGATATGCTCGTCGTGATAATGCTTGGGGCTATACACCCGGTGATAGACGCGCTCCTGCTCCTCGCCGGGAACTTTCAACTTGCGCGGATTGCCGCGCTGGCCGGTGGCCAGCACCACGCGTCGCGCGCGATATTCCGCCTTATCGCTCACGACCTGAAAAGTTCCGTCCTTTTGTTTCGCGAGCGATCTCAGGCCCTCTTCGGTGCGAACATCGAGCGCGTTCTCCTTGATGATCTGGTGCCAGCGCTGGATCAGGTCTTCCTTGCGCGCGCCGTCGAGCCAGAGCTTGCCCTTGGGAGGCGTCTGGTCCGGCTCGGCGTAGACCCACTTGCCTTCCGGAAAGTTCTCGATCGTGTTGGCGATTTTGTTTTTCTCGAGCAGAAGCGTGCGCAGGCCCTTTCCCTTCGCCGCCAGAGCCGCGTTCAGGCCGGCAGCGCCGGCGCCGATCACTATTACGTCATACCCGGCGGGGTCGTTCAGCCGCGTATCGGGTTGGGCAGCGATATGCTCAATGGCATTGAAGCCCTGCTCCATCGCCAGCTTGATGACCGGCGCTCCGGACAAATCTCCCACGACGTACAGACCCGGAATGTTGCTCTCGTAATGCGAGTCCACCACGGGCCGGCGCTCGGTCATGTCGGCGCTCGAGAAGATCGCCTGAATTGTTTTCTTCACTCTGTCGAGCATATTGTTTTGCACTCAGCCCGCGCGCAGCCCCGCTTTCCCGACTTCTGAACTGACCGTCGGCTGGACCTTGGCACCGCAGTCAGCGCACTGGGTTGCGGCGGGGTGGTTCATTCTGCCGCACCTCGGACAAGGTTGCGGAGCAAGGGTGGCCGGCATTTTTCCAAAACCTTCCGGCACGCCGCCGGGAGATTCGATCGCCAGCCTGCGCCGCGCCAGCAACCAAACGTAGCCGATGATGTTCAGCGCCAGGCCCGCGCCGAACCACGCCGCGGGGCTGCGCCCCGCGTGCAAAGCGCGATGAGCGCACAGGGCGCCGAAGATCAGTCCTGCGAGAACGTAGAGACCCGCGAGGAACCATCCCCACGAGAGACCCTGCGCCTCGCCGCCGGCTCCGAGAAAAGCGCCGTGTGGCTGAAGCGCCGCGAGATACGCCTGCGGATTCTTGCGGAACTGTGCGTAACAGTCGGAAATATGAATTGGAACTCGCTGCCCGTTGACGAGGTAAACCACACCCCCTGTGCCGATCGGCCGCCTGCAAACGATGCAGATTTCGTCCGGCCGCGATGGAACTTCATAGCCCAGAACTCTTCCGTTGACGATCAGCTGGGAAGGAAGTTGAGCTTGCGAGGCTGGCGAGGGTTGCGCACTTGGCTGTTGCTCGCTTGGCTGAGCTGCCGGCGCTTCCCGCGCCGGACACCCTACGACCGCGAGAGCAAAGAGAAAAAAGAGCCGGCGAAGGCGCACCCTGGCCTCCATCCTTGTACCCACGCATCCGCTTGACACAGCACACCCTGAGCTTCCAGCACCTTATATCATGCCCGCGCCGGGCGTGGCTTCAGAATTCCTGTTATGGGAGGGTCGCCTGCCGGAAAGGATGCGCGGTGAGATTGAGATGACGCCTGATGCAAGAGTGAACGCCGCTCGCAGACCGGTCACGACCGCGAGCGGCGCCTGGATTCGTCCGTGGTTAGCTGTCGAAGCTTCCCGTCACGCCGCTGAAGCCGTGGCGCGCCTGCTTGGCCATCCACTTCACAACGCGCTTGGCACTGTAGCAGTGGGAGAGGACAAAGTTGCAGGTCGAGAGGCAATGGGTCGAGCACTCTTTCTTCATCGCATCCAGCTGCTTATTGTCGAATTTGTGATTCCCGACCGTTCCCCAGTCGTAGCTCGCCGAATACATGGGGAAGCACGGCGCCAGCGTTCCGTCCGGCCGGATGATCAGGTTGTTTTGGCCGGCGCGGCAGGGCCAGGCGGGGACGTCGCCCCGCATCAGCCTTTTCATCTCGTGCATGTGCTGGATGGGATTGGCCATCTTGTAGCCCTGGCGCTGTTTGTCTATCAGGTAGTCGAGCAGCGCTTCCACCTTGGGGAAGTCGTC
>JAHEKS010000392.1 GCA_024638215.1 Acidobacteriota bacterium
TGGCGGCCGGTGGTCGTTCGCCATCCCATGCCCTACGGCGACCTCTCCGCCGAGCGCGTGCAGCGCTTCGCGCGTCTCGAAGATCTGGAACGGAATGAATGCACCATCGAAGAGCGCGAGGAATACGAGCCCCACCTGCGCGCCGGCACGGTAGTCTATGCGGGCGTGGACTACGAGGAAATCCTGAAATGCGCCGAGCACGAGGGCGACGTGATTCTGTGGGACGGCGGAAACAATGACACGCCGTTCTATCGCTCCGACCTCAAGATCGTCGTGGTTGATCCTCACCGCCCCGGCCACGAGCTGTCGTACTTTCCGGGCGAAGTGAACCTGCGCCGCGGGCACGTGATTGTCATCAACAAGGTGGACACGGCGGCGCCCGACTCGCTCGCGACGGTGCGCGAGAACGTTCGCCAGGCGAATCCTCATGCGCTGGTGATTGAGACCGCCTCCAAGGTTTCGGTATCCGATCCCGAAATCATCCGCGGCAAGCGCGTGCTGGTGGTGGAGGACGGCCCCACGCTCACGCACGGCGAGATGCGCTACGGCGCGGGCGTGGTCGCGGCGCGCCAGTTCCACGCGGCCGGCCAGGCAGACCCGCGGCTGTTTGCCGTGGGCTCCATCCGCGCGACCTTTGAAAAGTTCCCGCACCTCACGGACCTCATTCCCGCCATGGGCTACAGCCGCCTGCAGCGCCGCGAGCTGGAAGAAACTATCAACCGCACGCCGTGCGAACTGGTGCTGATCGCAACGCCCGTAGACCTGGGCAGCTTGCTGCGCCTGAACAAGCCGACTTTGCGCGTGAATTACGAAATCGAGGAAATCACCCGCCCCGGCCTGGGCGAGGTGATTTCAAACTTCACGGAACGCAGCCACTCAGTGAAGCACGCGGCCGCGTAAGAAAGGACGGAATCCCATGTCGGCACACTCGGTTCTCGCCTTTGCTGAAACCCTTCCGCCTTTGCAGAGGCCGCAGACCTTGCCCGGGCGACACTTGCTCTCGGTGCATGACCTCAGCCTGGGAGAGACGGAATTCCTGCTGGCGCTCGCCATGCGCATCAAGGCGCACCCGGCGGACTTCCGCGAGGCCCTGCACGGCCGCACGCTGGTGACGCTGTTTGAAAAGCCCAGCCTGCGCACGCGCGTGACCTTTGAAGTCGGCATGGGCCAGTTGGGCGGGCGAGCCATCCATCTGTCGCCGGATGAAATTGGCCTGGGCCGCCGCGAGGCCATCAAAGATGTGGCGCGGAATCTTTCGCGCTGGGTGGACGCCATCATGGCGCGCGTGTATTCGCACGCGGACCTGGCCGAACTGGCCCGGCACTCGCGCGTGCCGGTCATCAACGGCTTGTCGGATTTCGAGCATCCCTGCCAGGCGCTCGGCGACCTGATGACGCTGGTCGAACACAAAGGCACGCTGGCGGGCAAGACGCTGGCCTGGGTCGGCGACGGCAACAACGTCCTGCACTCGCTGATTTATGCTTCGACGCGCCTCGGCCTGCGCATGCGCGTGGCCACGCCGCCCCAATACCTGCCCAGCCCCGAAGTGCTGGCCACGGCAGTCTTCGAGGGCGGGCAGATCCTGCTCACCAACGACCCGCGCGAAGCGGTGGCCGGCGCCGACGCGGTTTACACCGACGTTTGGGCCAGCATGGGCCAGGAAGCGGAAGCCGAAACGCGCCGCCGCGTCTTCCAGCCTTATCAAGTGAACGAAGCGCTGATGGAAGCGGCGGGACCGCAGGCTCTCTTCATGCACTGCCTGCCCGCCCATCGCGGCGACGAAGTCACCGACGAGGTCATGGATTCGCCGCGCTCGATCGTTTACGACCAGGCGGAGAACCGGCTGCACATTCAGAAGGCTATTCTGTTGGCCCTCTTGCCGGAGGCCTGATGCGCACGGCGGTGGTGGCCATCGGCGGAAACTCTTTGATGCGCGCCGGCCGGCAGGCGGGCTCGCTCGAAGAGCAGCGCCAAATCCTGCAAGCCACTTGCGAGGGCCTGGCCGCGGTGCTGGAAGCGGGCTACGAAGTCGTGGTCACGCACGGCAACGGCCCGCAGGTCGGCGAAGCGCTGCTGCGTTCGGAAGCGGCAGCCGGCCTGGCGCGCGAAATTTCCCTCGACGTCTGCGTGGCCCAAACGCAGGCGAGTATCGGCTACCTGCTGCAACAATCGCTTCAGGAGACTCTGGCGCGGCACGGGCTGCGGCGCTCGATTGTCACCATGGTCACGCAAGTCCTGGTCTCCTCGCGTGACCCGGCGCTGAAGCACGCCACCAAACCCATCGGGCGTTTCTATTCCGCCGAAGATGCCTTCAAACGTACCGCAGAATTCGGATGGGAGATGGTCGAGGACTCCGGGCGCGGCTACCGGCGCGTGGTGCCTTCACCCGACCCCAAAGAGATCATCGAGCTCGAAGCCATACGCCAGGGGCTGGCGCAGGGAATGCTGGTCATCGCCTGCGGGGGCGGCGGCATCCCGGTCATTTATCGCGGTGATGTGCTCACGGGGCTCGAAGCGGTAATTGACAAAGACCGTGCCTCGGCGCTGCTGGCGTGGGAATTGGAAGCGGAGCTGTTCCTTATCTCAACCGCCGTGGACCAGGTCGAGCTCGACCACGGCACGCCACGCGCGAGGCCGCTCGAGCGATTGACCGTCCGCGAGGCGCGCCGCTACTTGCGCGAAGGCCAGTTCCCCCTTGGCAGCATGGGTCCGAAAATCGAAGCCGCCATCAAGTACCTCGAACGCTGCAACGGCGCCGTCCTCATCACCTCGCCGGAGAAAATCCCCGAAGCCCTGCAAGGCATGGCCGGAACACGAATCACCGCGGCGGCAGGCGAATCTGCACGAGTTGCATCACGCAGTGCGGTGTGACCTTGCCACCCCAATAATTTCTCTCCCTTGGTGCCCCAAAGGCTTTAACCCCACCTTTAGCTTTTGAATAGAACTGATTTGAGCCGACCAAACTCACCAGTATCCGCACGGACGAATACCGCTCACGGCGTCGAACGGCGTTGTCGCACAAGGATTCCTACACCGACAGGATACTTGCCTGTCCCATCCGATCAATCACATACTCTGGAAGGGTGAGTAGACCTTGGGGCTTAGACCTGCGGCAGCCTCGACAAGTTCGGGAGACGGAGAGCCGAACACCTCAAAGGTCCAATCGCAGATGGTGAGAATTGCTCCGAAGGTGGCTCCAAGATTGGCAATGTGTTCCAAGACCGCTTCTGAGTCTCTGTAAGTCTCTCGAACGACACATTCCGTTTGGGCTTCGTTGAGAAACCAATCGTACTGTAGCGTGCCCGAGTCCTGTTCACGAACCGTTCGCATGCATTGAGCAGCGAGCAGCTTGAATTCTTCAAGTTTGCCTTTGTGGATCGCCGCACGGGCGGTCAGTTGAATCTCCTTCATTGCCTGCTCCTGCGCTGATAAAGTTAACCGGAGTTTCCGCTATATACTTCCGGACCGACCGCCAT
>JAHEKS010000393.1 GCA_024638215.1 Acidobacteriota bacterium
GGTGGAGGGTGAGGAGATGGCACAAGCCCTTGGGCTGAGCCTTGACGCGTGGCACCGATCGCGCCAGCAACTCCAGGCCGCCGGGCTGGATTGTCTTCATCCTATGCAAGAAACGTCTCTCAAGCCGGCTTGTGTCGACGCCCTGGTTGCCCCGGATCAGAAAAACCAATTTGACCTCTGCTATCACCGGGAATGCAGGGACATCGCGAACCAGGCCCTCGCTTGTCTTCCCGAGCGGGAGCGAAAGATCGTCTTTCAGTACCACCTTCAGGAAATGACCATGAAGGAGATTGGCTCAAAGCTGGGGATCGATGAGTCCCGAGTTTCGCAGCTGCATTCGGCGGCCATTGAACGTCTTCGCCTGAGTGCCAAGGCCATTTTGGAGCGGAACCGAACCCTCTCGGCCTCGCCCGGCGGATCCTTCGGCATTGGGCGGGCATAAGCGCTCTTCTTCCCATTCCCGACTGCATCTGAGAGACTCCCCTGCCGTTCAGGGCCGCCAAGCTCGTCGAGTTCGACGCTGGACGACGTGCCGACTCCGGCTTGGGCACGCCTTTAGCTTGGTTGACTTGCGGGCCCGTTTGTGATAGGCTACCGCCGTAGTCTCCTATCGCGAGCGAGCCCGAGAGGGCACGCAATCAACGCCGGGAAGTGCAGCGATGCCGGCTGAAACGGAAAGCTGCGGCACGGCGAAGCCACAGGCTGGCCGCGCACGAATTGCTTTGCGGCCAGTATTGATGCGGGTGCGCCGCAGCGGCGGCGACAGGAAGAGGGAATAAGCTGGGCGATTTTTTGGGCGAGCCAACCCACGATGTTATTGAAAACACAGGATCGGGCACAACAAATCCGAGCAAAAACTGAGATAACGAACCGGCAACGAAGCCCGAGCGAAGCCGCGTCAAGTGGCATCGGAGCCGCACCAGAAGGAGCCAGACCGGGGGACAGGGGAACGAATTGCCAGGGCGCATCGGGCCGAGGGTTGCAGGCTTATTCCGGTAATGATAATTTTTCGATGCAGCACACCTCAGCTAGGTCAGGCGCGATTGCACAACTGCAGGGGGTCCGGCCATGAACCGAATTGAGAACAAGACGTTTGAAAATCAGCACGTTGTCCTCGACGACGGCGTCTTCATCAATTGTCAATTCAAGAATTGCAGCCTGGAGTATTCAGGCGGAGACGTTTACGTGCAGAACTGCCAGGGAGAAGGCTGCCAGTTGGTATGGCGCGGCGCCGCCCAGCGGACCGTCTTCCTGCTGCAAGGGCTCGGGCTGATGGCGCCGCCTCCCGCTCCCGAAGCATCGGGGGCGCCCAGCCGGGTGCAATAATCCGCGCACGCACATATTCCTTCGCGCGCAGGGGCCGCTCCCCGAGGCGCGGCAGCCCACCTGGAAGATCTACCAGTTAATCTTCAGCGCCAACTGAAACTGTCTTGGATCGAGTGCAGCGGTCGGCTGGCCCGCAAGGCAAGCTGAGGGATTCGTCGGGTCGCAGAGGGGATTCACGTCGCCCACGTTGAACCGGTTGAACATGTTAAAGCCGTCGGCGATGAACTCGATGTTCCATCGTTCACTGGGATAGAACCTTCGGGAAATGCGCAGATCGGTCTCGGTGAACCAGGGCCGGATGAACGTGTTTCGCCCCAGGTTTCCCGTGCAGCCTCCGGGAGGCGAAAGAGAAGCCGGCCCCAAGCTGATTTGCGAATCGCAGACGGTGGGGGGGAGGAAATGGTACTTGCTGGGCAAGTAAGGCGAGGTCACCCCGCCCGAAGAGGCGACCGACGGCCGGTCAGTGTTTGCGCCCAGGTCAAAGTTGAAGTCCGTGCCGGTAAGAACGGAATAAGGCCGGCCCGAGGAAAGTTCGATAATCGGCGCCACGGTGAAGTCAGCCAGGAATTTGCGGTACCAGCCGCTGTCGCTTCGCTTGAAAGGACTGAGAAACACCGCGCTGGTCACCCAGCGGTGGCGCTGGTCGAAGCTCGAGCTGCTGCGTTCGGCCTTGGGGTTCCGGTTGTCCTGCGGCTGGAGGAGGGTTTGCAGGTCGGTGGAATCGTCAATGGTGTGCGAATACGTCCAGCTGGAAAGAAACTCGAAGTTATCCGAGAAGCGTTTGGAAACGGCCAGCGTGAAGGCGTTGTAAGAGGAATTTCCCGACGACTCCTGCTGGTCCACGGAGCTCCAGGGAATGGGAGCTCCAGGGCCTGCCGGATAGCCTGCGATTTGAGCCAACTGCTCCAGAGCGGGGTAGCCGGCCGCCCCGGGGCCGGCAAAGCTGGGATTCGGACCCGAGGGGCGGAAGAAATTGAAAACTGCTGCGGTGCTGACGAACTGGCCATTCAGAGCCGCCAAAGGAGCGGGACATCCCACGAGGGCGCCGAGGGCTTGCGGGGCGACGACGGCCACGCCGCACGTGCCCGCGGTGGGGGCGACGTTCGCGGTCGGGGCCACCACGGTGAGTGGGTTCGAAAAACTCAAGCCCGCCGCCAGGGCATTGCGCAGGTTGGACATGAGCAAAGTCGGATCAGGCGTGTTGACGTCGCGCGGGCGGTTTAAATGCACGCCGTGGGCGTAGGAGTATGTGGCGGTGATCTTGTAATCGCGCCCGAGTTCCCGTTCGATCGTCAGGTTGCCCTGCTGCGCGTAGGCAAAGACGAAGTTCCGGGCCACGGGCAGCGTAAAGGGAAGAAGGCCGATGGGGAAACCCCGCGAGATGAAGTCCTGATTCGTGAACAGTGAATCAGCGTAGGTGGCGTCGAACCGTTGTTGATCGGGGAGGTAACCCATCAATGGATCGGCGTTCAGCACGCCTTGAAAGATCGAGCCCGCATTCAGCCCCGCGGGGCCCGGCGCTCGCGTCGGTGTACCGGGTCCTGAAATCAATTGTGACGAAAGCGCCCCGTCCGCAGTTGTCGAATTGAATGCAATGGCCAGCAGCGGATGGTCGTAGAAAAAGCCGTAGCCGGCGCGGATCACGGTCTTTCCATCCCCGCCGGGATTCCAGGCAAGGGCAAAGCGCGGCGCCCAGTTGTTGGTGTCGCGCGGAATGCCTTCCATCACGCGCAAGGCGGGCTCCGCTGCGGCGTTCATGCTGGTGCCGGGCTTGAAGGTGGGCGAAAACTCAATGTCGTACCGGACTCCGTAATTCAGCGTCAGCCGCGGAGTGACCTTCCAACTATCTTGCAGGAAGAAGCCCTCCGTCGGATTGTTGAAAGGCCGGTTGGAGTTTCCGATGCCCTGGATGAATACCGAAGGCGCGCCCAGCCCGTAAGCCTGCACGGCGGTGAGGCCCGGGACCGCAACGCCGGCGAAGGCGCTTGGAAGCGAGATGTCCTCCGGCGTCAGGGCGCCGAAATCGAAGATGCCTCCGAAATTCAGCTCAAAGATCTGGGATTTTTTCGAGCGAACCTGAATCAGGTTCGTATCCGAACCTAATTTGAAATTGTGGCTGCCCTTGATCCAAGTGAGGTTATCG
>JAHEKS010000394.1 GCA_024638215.1 Acidobacteriota bacterium
TTGGATTCACGACCGCATCGAGGCGAAGCTGCAGCCTTACCGCTAAACCTGTGCACCCGTTCCGGCCAGAACAGGCTGGCCTTCCGTGCGAAGCTTGAAACCTTCGACCGGACATTTTGGGCCCACTCGTTTCGTATGATCCCAGCGCTTGAGGTTGCGATACACTTGGGCGCCAGGAGGAATCACCATGTCCCGTTGCACGCGTCGTCATCTGCTCAAAGCTGGTTTGGCGGCTTCAGCCGGGGTCGTAACTGCGAAGGCGGATTTCTTGCCGGGAATTTCCGCGCGGCAGGAGCAATCCACCAGCGCAGGCGGAACTGCAGAGCAAGCAACGACGGGCGCCGCGTCGGGGGAAGAAACTTCGTTGCGCGAGCGGCTGCTGCTCGATTTCGGCTGGCGCTTCCATCTCGGCAACGCCGACGACCCGGTGAAGGACTTCGGTTGGGGAGCGCGGCTGCATGGGGCGGCCTTCGCAAAGACCGGTGTGTCTCTTCCCGTGGCCGGACCAGACTTCGACGACAGCGGTTGGCGAAGCATTGATCTGCCGCACGATTGGGCCGTGGAACTCCCTTTCGAGAACGCGCCCAAACTCATCGAGCACGGCGCCAAGCCGCTGGGCCGTGACTATCCCGACACCAGCATCGGCTGGTACCGGCGCGTCTTCGATCTTCCGACGTCGGACGCCGCCCCGCGAATCTCCGTCGAGTTCGACGGCGTCTTTCGTAACGCCATCGTCTTCTTCAACGACATTTACCTGGGCGAGAACTTGTCCGGTTACGCTCCTTTCCGGTTCGACCTCACCGACTTCGCCAATTACGGCGGCAAGAACACGCTGGTCGTCCGAGTAGACGCGACCCTTTCGGAAGGTTGGTTTTACGAGGGCGCGGGGATTTATCGTCACGTCTGGCTGACAAAGACCAATCCCCTTCACATCGCGCATTGGGGAACGGTGGTGCGGACGGAGGTTCACGAAGGCTCCGCCTCCGTCAAAACTCAAACGGAAGTCGAAAACGAAAGTGACAAGGAAGCGATGTGCAGTGTTCTTTCGGAAGTTATCGGGTCCGACGGCCGGGTTGTAGCCTCGGCCCGGTCGAATTCCGCCGCCATCCCGGCTTGGGGAAAAGCTACTCTCGATTCACAGGCCGCCGTTCCTCAGCCGGCCTTGTGGTCCGTCGAATCGCCCAACCTCTATCGCCTCAGGACAACCCTGGAAGGCAACGAAGTCCCGACCGACCAGGACGAAACCGTGTTCGGCATTCGCACGATTGATTTCGACGCGCAAACCGGATTTCGCCTCAACGGCAGGCCGGTAAAGATCAAAGGCACCTGCAACCATCAGGACCACGCCGGAGTCGGCGCGGCGCTTCCCGACCGCCTCCAATCCTACCGGATCGAGCGGCTCAAGGACATGGAATCGAACGGCTATCGGACTTCCCACAATCCCCCCACGCCCGAATTGCTGGATGCCTGCGACCGCCTCGGCATGCTGGTGATGGACGAAACACGGATGATGTCTTCCAGCCCCGAGGGCCTGAGCCAGCTCGAGCGCCTGGTGCGGCGCGACCGCAATCACCCCTGCGTCGTCATCTGGTCCATCGGCAACGAGGAGCCTATCCAGGGCACACCGTGTGGCGCCCGGGTCTCCGAAAGCATGAAGCGGCTGGTGCGCGAGTTGGATCCCACCCGGCCGATCACCGAGGCGATGAATTATGGCTGGGGACAAGGGCTTTCCAAGGTCGTGGACGTGCAGGGATTCAATTACGCCGGCGGGCGTGGTCGCGACCTGGCCCAAAGCATTGACGAGTTTCGACAGAAGTTTCCCAACCAACCCACGGTCGGAACCGAAACCGCGAGCACGGTTTCGACGCGTGGCATTTACGAGAATGACAAAGTGAAAGGCTACGTCAGCGCCTACGACATCAATCATCCACCCTGGGCTTCGACGGCGGAAGAGTGGTGGCCTGTCTACGATGAGCGCAAGTTCCTCTCCGGCGGGTTTGCCTGGACCGGCTTCGACTACCGCGGCGAGCCGACGCCCTACGGCTGGCCCTGCATCAGCTCGCACTTCGGCATCCTGGACACCTGCGGATTTCCCAAGGACCTTTTCTTCTACTACCGCGCCTGGTGGGGCTCAAAGCCCGTCCTGCATCTTTTCCCGCATTGGAATTGGAGCGGCAAGGAAGGCCAGGAAATTGACGTGTGGTGCTTCTCCAACCTTGACAGCGTCGAGCTTTTCCTGAACGGGACCAGCCTGGGCACAAAGGAAATGAAGCGCGATTCCCACGTGGAATGGAAAGTAAAATACGCGCCGGGCGTGATCGAGGCGCGCGGCTCGAAGGGCGGCCACGTGGTCCTGACGGACAAGCGCGAAACCACGGGCTCGCCCGCGCGGCTGGTGCTTCACGCTGACCGGGAGAAAATCGCCGCCGACGGCGAGGATGTGTCGGTCGTCAGCGTGGAAGTTGTGGACGCGCAGGGCCGCATGGTGCCGGTGGCGTCGAATCAAGTCACATTCAAACTCGCTGGGCCGGGCCGCCTGATCGGTGTCGGCAACGGCGATCCGAGCTGCCACGATCCGGACAAGCCTGCCGCTCCTGACCAGGCTCAGCGCAGCGCCTTCAACGGACTGTGCATGGCCGTCGTCCAAGCGCTCAAGCAGCCGGGCGAAATTCGCATCGAGGCATCGTCTCCGGGAATCGAAGGCACGTCGGTCGTGATCCAAGGTCAAGGGGCAAGTCCGCGGCCCGCCGTCGCATGATGATTCGCGGTCAGGCCCTGGGAAGTGTGGGCCAGCGGCGACTTGACGGAACCGATAGCGCCGGGTACTATTCCTTCGCGGAGAACGCAGAGGGCACTCTTCATCACAACGGATCGTCTGAAAACCCTAGGCAAGGAAGGCGCATCACATTCGCCTGACCTCCCGGGGCTCGAAAGGAGAACCTGCGTGCGTATCGAATCGGAAATGAGCGGAAGGCGTTGTTTCAATCCGGTCGGAATCGGCCTGGTCGTGACCGCATTCGCGGTGGCGGCTCTTGCTCCGGCTTCTCGAAGCTTTGGCCAGGGCATGTCCACCCCGCCCAAGGAGAAAACCCTCTATCAGCGCATGGGCGGATACGATGTCATCGCAGGCGTGGTGGACAGTTTCATTCATCAATTGGGAGAGGACCCGGCGTTCAAACGTTTCGGAGGCGGTCGCAGCCACAGCTCGCTGGTGGCGACGCGGCAGTTGATTGTGGACCAGCTCTGCAATCTCACGGGCGGACCGTGCATATATATCGGTCGCGACATGAAAACCGCGCATGGCGGGCTCGGAATTACGCAGGCGGAGTGGGATTCCAGCATGAAGAAGTGGATGGTCGCGCTGGATAAGTTCAACGTGGGCGAGCAAGAGCAGAAGGATTTTCTGGCCATCATCGCGGGCCTCAGGAAGGACATCGTGGAAAAGCCCGACGG
>JAHEKS010000122.1 GCA_024638215.1 Acidobacteriota bacterium
CGCCTCGTTCGGCGTGCTGGACAAGGTTGTCGTGCTGGTCCAAGGCCGGCTGGCCTTCTACGGGCCGGGCACGAAATTTCTCGATTACTTCAAAGCCGAAGCGCCGCCCGACGTCTACGACGATCTGACGGACAACAATACGGTTTCCTATGCGCAGGAGCTGAAGAAGCGCTATGAAGAGTCCGACCTGCACAAAGAGCTGATCGCCGACCCGCTGAAGTCCACTCACTCGGAACCGCCGCCGCCCACTGGCCAAGCACGGGAGCAGGCGCATGCCCGTGACTTCAGCTTGCACCAGCTCAAGGTGCTGGCTGCGCGCACCTGGAACTTGAAGTTCGGCGACCGCGCGCAAACCTTGCTCCTGTTCCTGCAAGCCCCCCTAGTGGCGCTGCTGGTCGCTTTGATGGCGAGTGACTCCAATCAAATTCAGACCATCTTCATGGCCATGTTTGCCGCCTTGTGGTTCGGCTGCTCGAACGCCGTGCGCGAGATCGTGGACGAGCAGACCATTTATCGGCGCGAGCGCCAGACGGGGCTCAAGATTCCCTCCTATGTTCTTTCCAAGCTGCTCGTTTTGTCCTTTATCGCGCTGATCCAATGCGTCTCCGTCATGATCGTATTGCTTCTCGTCAATCACGCTTTCTCGCTGAGCCCTCCGGAAATCCTGGGCGCCATCGGCATCCTGTTTCTCGTCGCGCTGAACGGGACGCTGATCGGTTTGGTCATTTCGGCGCTGGTCAAGACTCCGGAAAAGGCGCTGGCGCTGTTCCCTCTGGTGCTGATTCCGGAACTCCTGCTCTCGGGCCTCTTCATGCCGGTGCGCAAGATCCAGACCGTCATTCCCATCACCGTCGAGCAGCTTTTCGAAGGCAAGCTCTTCGCGCAGCCTGAGGCCAAGGCGAGGGCGGAGCGGATGATGCATCCGCCGGCGCCGTCCAATGTCACCGCGCCGGAGTCCGCCTCCGGCGCCCCTGCGCCTGCGCTGACCGCTGCCGAGCCTGCCGCCGGGACCTCAACGCCCGCCTCAAGTGCTCCCGAGGCGGCGGCGACTGCAGCCGCGCAGGGCGAAACGGCTCACCAGGTGGTAGGCGCCATGGCGCCTTCGCAGTCCGTGCAGAAGGTTTTCCACAAATACACGCCCGCCCCGGTAGATGGCATGCCCACGCCGGTGCGCCTGCTCTCGGCGCTGGCCATTTCGCGATGGGGACTTGAAGCGCTGTCCGACCTCTGTATTCACGGGCGGCATTCCATCGAGGACAGCGCTTACAAAATTATCAACACGGTGTACATTTCCTTTCATCCCGACGATCTCGCCAAGCTCGAGAAGGGGCTGGAAGCTCCGCCCGAGGTCTTTTCCCAACCGGGCAGTTTCCCGCTGCCCGCGCACTATTGGCGGGACCAGGGTCCTTATCTGGGAGTTCTGGCGGGTTTCGCGCTGGCGTTGACCTGGGTCGTCTTGATTCTGATGAAGCGGAAAGACGTGAAGTAACTCCCGAGGGCAAAGGAGCCGCTATGGACGGGCAACCTTATTCCACGATTCGCAATCTTCTCTGGTTCGTGCTCGTGCTCGCGGCGCTGGCCGTGGTCTCGAATTTCTATGTGGCCTCCCAGTTGGCGCGCAACAGCGATGAGCTGGCGAGCATTCGACTGTTGCTCCAGAAGGACCTGCTGGGGAAAGCGCTGACCCAGTCGGAGCAGCTCCAGCAGCGTATGGACGCCCTCAACGCCAGCGCCAACGGCATGGACGCCAAGTTAAAGCAGGCTGAAGACGATATGGACGCGAGGCTGCGCAAGGCGCAGGACGACTTTGTAGCACGGATGAAGGTGGAGCTTCCCAAGATTATGGATAATTACGTCGCGTCGCGCGCGCCCCAACTGGAGAAGTCGGCGCAAAAACAGCTTCGCAAAAGCGGTGTGCCGGTGCCCTGAGCTGACGATTCAATCTTCAATAACCTTGATGTCGACGCGGAAGCGCTCTTCGCCCAGGAAGAATTCGTCCCCGTCCTGCAGCGTCACGCTGTCGCGGATGCGGCGGTAAATCCCGTTGCGGCTTTTCAGATCCTGGAGGATAAAGCGGCCGGGCTGCGCCACGATGCGCGCATGAGTTCCGGACATGTAAGGGTCTTCGCCGAAGATCAAGTCGCCGGTGGTGCGCCCGATGGTGGTTTCGGGTTTTTCCAGGCTGTATTCCTTGATGACCTCGCCGGACAGTTGAATGTGCTCGAGCTTGGCGGTGATCGGTCCCTGCTGGAGCTTCGGCGCCCCGGACATCACCGCGGTCCCCATGACGTTCTGGGGAGATTCATCCAGACGTTGCGTTGCGAAGCGGAACAGTTCGCGGCCCAGAACAAAGACGTCACCCGGAGCCAGCTCGGCGTCCTTGCGCTGCTTGAGGAAGGTGCCGTTCTGGCTTTCCAAATCCCGCAGGATGAGTTTTCCTTCGCGCTTGCTGAGCGAGGCGTGACGCAGCGAGAGCAGGGCGTCGTGGGGATAGCTCAAATCACAGGTCCCGCGTCCAATAAAGGTCTCCTTGACGACGCGCGTCGTCTTGCCCGGCGAATCGTCCGCCTTGATCTCAACGACCGAGGCGTCGATCTTGGTCACGTGCAAACCGGCGAAGACCTGCGTTCCCTGGAGGTTGGGAACAGGCGTGGGCACGGCGGGCGCGGACTGGTTCGGCTTTTGAGGAAACTGGGCGGATGGCTGAGGCAACGGAGTCGGCGGATAGACTTCAGCAACCGGCGGTGCCGCGGACCTGGCCGGCACGCGCTCTTTCTTAGGCGGAGGCGCGGGCTGAGCTGCCGGCGCGACGAGTGGAGAGGGCATGGCTGGTTCCGGGGCGCGGGCGGGCGCGGCCGCCCGTGCCGGAAGGGGCGTGCCGCAAAAACCGCAGAACTTGCTCCCGGGCGGCAGCGCCTTCTTGCACTTGGCACAAATGACCTCGCTGGAGCTGGCAGGCTGCGCCGCCTTTCCTCCCGGAGCTTGACCTTCGGCTGCAGCCTGCATCGAACCGCCGCAGCGGAAGCATGTCGCGGAAGTGGCCGGGTTCGGCATGCCGCACGTCGGGCATCGCACGTAGCGAATCGTTCCTTGCTCGTTGTCTTCTTCGGGCATATCCAATCCTTCTTTGTTCCGGCCGAATGAGACGCTAGATTGCCGTTACGCGGGCCCAAATGGGGTTAGTATAGCAACGAAATTCTATTCCTTCCTTGCTCCGTGTCGTGGCCTCAAATCGGATGTACCCCCAGCTTTGACCGAGCCTTTGCAGATCCTGGCGCAAGTCTAGCGGAAACAGCCCGCCGCTGGCTAGCGCTTTTGCGGAAGGCACCGATATTTCAACCGGTGCGGATTCGCCGTCGCTGGAACCTACAATCATGCGAATGGAAGTGAAGGGCCCGAACTCGTCGCTGCTTGTCCACTCCAGCCGGAGCAGGCCGAGCTGCGAGGCGCCGAGCGAGACCTGCTGGCCGATGCCGATGTCTTCCGGGTCGTCGAGCGAGCCGTTGCCGTTCATGTCGAACCCGGCGATGAGCAGCGGCCCGTTGGTCAAAACGCTGTGGCCTTCGCGAAGCGCCCGAAGCACATTCTCGCCCCGCGGCCCCATCCCGTTCGGGCAGTCCACGGCCGTCGAGATCTTGCCGAGAGCATTGTCCTCCGCGTAGCCTGTCAGGCGGTTGAGCGAGTGCAGGAAATCAGTCACGTCCATCGTGGCCTCGTAATTCAAATCCCCGTGAGCGTCGGAGCCGGCAGCTATGAACGTCTTGAATCCCGGCGCGTCCCCTGACTCGGAAGTGATCTCAAGACCTTTCTTGAGCAGCGGCAGCCAATAAGCCGCCATCCCTTTTTCAAGCCGCGCGTACTGGCTCGCTTCCGGGTCGGGCTGGAAGCAGGAGGCGGGCGGGGCATCCAGCCTTTCGCAGAAGGGGTCGCGCGCGTCGTCGGCTGTCAAGTCGGTGGCGCGGTTCCAGGGCTCAAGTCCCACCAGCCCCGGCGCGAGGGACTTTCCTCCGGGAGCCAGAATATCCGCGTTGAGATCCCAGCTTCCCCCCCGCAGAAGAGGACTGATGGGATCACCGGGATGGGCCGCGTAGGCAAACCCGCCCGCAGCTACAATCCGAGCCAAAGCGTCCGAGAGCGGCATGGCCGGGGAAGCGATGGAACCGTCGCCGGTCATGATGGCGGCGCCGGCGGGGCCGGGAAAGCCCGTGTCTGGGTTTTCCGGTGACGGCAAAGCAACCATGTGGAGGGTTGCTGTGGAGTCAGTCTTGTTGGATGTGACGGTGACTTCCTCGCCGACAATGTAAAGGAAGCGGCCGTCGCTGTATTGTGCCGCCTCACGTTCTTCTTCGGCATAGCGTTCGGCGTTCAGGTCCGTCGAATGGTCCGCGAGCAGCACCCAGTCGAGACCGGCCGCGAGCGCCGCTTGTTTGGTGACGTCGAGCGGATAACCACGCTCGGCGGGATTGTCGGTGAAGCCGGAATGATAGTGGATGTCGCCGCGATACCAGTGGGGAATCTGCGGCAACGGCGGCGCCGCCAGGCGCACGCGCAGGTAAGTGTCCTGGCTGGGCCAGCCCTGAGCGATGAAGGCCACGTGAAGGTCAATGAGATCGAACGGGCCGCCAAAAAAATGTTGCCCTAGATAGGATCGGACAGTGGCGAGGGGGAGTTCGAGTGTCTTTTTCATGCGGTCGGCGATGGCGTAGGGCTTGCCTTCGCTTCGGACATCGTAGGTGAACTCCGTGCTGCTGCCGAGAAGCAGGGGATCCGCCGCGAAGCGCCGGTTCGAGCCCGCCGGTTTCACGAATATTCTCACCCCTTCGAGCTCGACCGGCGCGCGAGTGATTTGGCGCGCCAACTCGGCGACTTTGGACAGTCCCTCCTTTTCGACGCCGTTGATCACTTCAAGAAAAACGGGCAAGTAGGGGTCCTGCGAGTTTCTGAGGAGGCGCGGCGCATCCGCGCGGAAGAAGACGCCGGTACGGGAAACCTCTTCGGTTATGGAAGGGGAAGTTTCTTGTTTGTCCTGCGAGGCTGCGGCGGTCTGCGCGGCTAGGCTCAAGGCCGCCAGCAGAGACAAAACGAGAATCTGAAGGGAAACGCGCAAACACCGCCCTTGAAAAGAGAGCGTCATGGGGCCAGACTCGGGAAACTCCCGACCGGGACGCACTGTTTCGCGCCGCCCGCGAGGGCCACAACCTTCCCCTCGCCGTTGACGAGCGGCGCACCCGATTCGCCCGGGTCCAGCGGCTCATCGAGCGTCACCTGGTTCCCTTGCCGCATGGCCTTCACGTCCACTTGTTTCGGCTCTGCCGAGGACTGGCTGAGCCCGTAGGGAAACGCCAGGAGCGTGGCGGGCGATACGGAATCCGTCGCACCGGCCAGGGCAATAGGTTGGAGATTTGCGCCGCGGAGTTGCAGCAACGCCCAGTCGTCACCGGCGCCGGCATCCAAGCTGACCGACGCCGTCTCACCCGAATCCGGATCGTGGTATGCGGCCTTTTGCATGTTATCGGGACCGACCTTCAAAACTTGGAGAGATTGCTGCTCTTGCGTCAGGGCGCTTTCGAAGTCAAGCTGTCCGCCGGGCGATTGAACTTGCGCCCCGGCCGGCCATGCCGCCAGCTTGTAGCCCTCGGGGTCGAGCTCAAGATGATACTTCTCCATCAGAAAAGCGACCTGCGGGTCGAACTTCCATGGCTGGATGACCCGCTTGGCGGTCAGGAGCTTGCCGTCGCTCGAGGCGACGAACCCTGTGCCGGACTGGGCGAACTTCTCCGACGCCCCGGTCGCAGGGTCTTTCAGCGCGTATTCACAATAGAGCAAGTAAACCGACCCGTGGGCGACGGATGAGAGGGAGTGTTCGCGCGCGAGCTTCGCAACGCGCTCTTTGGCCAGCGAAAGGGCCGCGGTTGTGGAAGGGTCGGAAAGGACGTCGAGCACCTTCACCGCGGCGAGCTTGAGCAGCGGGCGGTCCGAGAACATCTCCAGCGGAACTTCCTGGCTGAACTTGACGGGAATTACAACGTCCTTCGAGCGCACCAGCAATTTCTGGAGGGTGTTCAATTTGATCTGAACAAAGCTTTCGCCGGTGATCTGGATTTTGTTCTTTTCGACCAACTCGCGCAGCGGCGCCACGGAATCCAGGTCCGAGTACACCACCGAACATTCGAGCGGGGCCGGCAGATCCACCGCCTGCTTCTTGAGGATCTTGAACTCCTGATCGAAGGTTTGGAGATGAACGGGAACTCCGCTTACGCGTACATTTTGAAAATAGAGTCTGGTCACCGTGGTGTCGCGATCCATGGGCTGGAGGCTGACGTCGACATCGAGAAGCAGACGCTCGGTGGAGATATCTTTGTACGTAACGCGCTTGTAGGTGACCAGATTCTCTTGCACCTGGTCCGAGCGGCCGTCATCGGAGAGGCGGTAGATCTTCGCCCCGCGAAGTTCGGGTGGAAGTTGGGATTCCTTCGAACTTTCCTTTTGCGATGCCCGCAGGTTGGAAACCCCGGCGAAAACAAGGAGGGCGGCGGCCAAGACGATGGCAAAGGGTTTTAGGAAAGGGTCCATGACCTTATCGGGGTCGCCCCAGGTCTGCCACTTTCACGAGTCCACCACAAGGGACGCTGGCACGATGGGGATATCGTTCCACATGATTTCATAAACTTCGACCGGCGTTTCCTTGCCCTTTACCTGGATGGGATCGAGCCGGCGGGCGGGATACGTACCGTCCAGCAGCTGGAAAGTGGAATCGGAGATCAGGATCTGCGCGCCCGCCGCGTTGGCGCAGAGGCGGGAAGAGAGGTTGACCGCGTCTCCGATGACGGTGTAGTCCATTCTTCTTGCGGACCCGATGTTGCCCGCGGTCACCGGGCCGGTATTGATGCCCAGCCCCATGGTCCAGGAGCGCCGCCCGCGCGCCTCCCAACTGGCGTTCAGGCGCGCCAGGGCCTGCTGCATCTCCACCGCCGTCTTGACCGCGCGCAGCGCGTCGTCGGCCTTGGCGAGCGGCGCGCCAAACAGCGCCATGATGCCGTCCCCCAGGTACTTGTCGAGCGTCCCGCCGTTTTCGAAAATCAGGTCGGTCATCAAGGTGAAATATTCGTTGAGCAGTTCCACCACTTCCTGCGGCTGCATCTTTTCCGACATGCGCGTGAAG
Organism: Acidobacteriota bacterium; assembly: GCA_024638215.1. Lineage (GTDB taxonomy): Bacteria > Acidobacteriota > Terriglobia > UBA7540 > UBA7540 > JAHEKS01. The sequence goes on from JAHEKS010000122.1 coordinate 7,163, forward strand.
CCGCGGATGTCGGCGAAGAGGATCGTCGCGGTCTGGTTCTCGCCGCCCAGATGGACCTGGTCGGGATTCGAAAGGATCTTCTCCACGATCGAGGAGCTCAGAAAGCGTTCCAGGGCCTGGCGCTCGATCACGCGCCGCGAGAGTTCTTCGTGCGAGCGGGCATTGTCAAAGCTGATGGCGGCTTCCGCAGCGACCACGGTAAATATGTTCAGTTCTTCCTTGTTGAAAGCCCACGGCTTGGTGAGGCAATCCACATAGAACAGGCCGAAGACCTTGTCCTTGTAAATCAGCGGAGCGCACATGGCGGATCGGATGCCGGAAAGGCGCAGGCTTTCGCTGGCGGCGAAGCGCTCATCGGCGGCCGCGTCGTGGATCAACAGCGGCAGCCGCTCCTTGGTGACGCGCTCGATGATCGCCTTGCTCAGCACCACGCCGCGCGGGTCGGCCCTCAGCTTTTCGTCCTTGTAGAGAAGGATCGCCGGGAGGAAACCCTTTTTTTCGTCGTAGAGCATGACGAAGCCGCGTTCCACACTCTCCATCTGGAACACCAACTCCATCACCCGCCCCATGACTTCCTCGGGCGTAAGGATGGAGGAAAGGGTTTTGCCCACGCCCAGGAGCAGTTTCAGCAGATTGTTTTCCTGTTCGAGCTCGCGCAGCCGGTCCTTGGGGACTTTCGCAGGCGGCGCGCCCGCCTCAGCAGCCTTCAGCCGGAGCGCGGTGCTCAGGTTCTCCGGCGTAATGAACTGGCTGACGTCGCTCACGGTTCCGGAGCCGGTCTCGACGTGGAGCGCTTCCTCGCTGGCCGCCTCGAACTTCAGCTCGTACATTCCGATGGTGATACGGTCCTGATCCGCCAGCCGGTGCTCGTGAATGGGCTGGCCGTTCACGATCGTCCCGTTCAGGCTGCCCAGGTCAATGAGCAGGGTCGTGTCGCCGGGAAGGATGGAGATGCGCGCGTGGTGCCGGCTCACGCTGGGGTGGTTGAGCACCAGCTCGTTCGATTCAGCGCGGCCAATGCTGATGCTCGGCTCGCTCTGCTCGAAGATTTGGGTTTGTCCCTCGGGGTCAATGATAACGAAGCGCGCCATCGGAAAGCTTCCTGTTCATTAAGATTGGGCCGGATGATTGCAGGATGTCCGGCCCTCAATCGTGGCCTTAGGATACCACGCGGCTGCAATGTGCTGGAGCCTGTAATTCCTAATTCAGGGGCCGCCGGCCTGGCCCCCTTCGCTCTTCAGGGACCCAAGCTGACTCGGGTGATTGAAACTTGGTTGGCGGGCAAATCAATCTCGCGGTTATCGACCTCAACGCCGTTCATTTTGATCACATACGTGTGCTTGCCCGCCTCGAGCGTCTCCTGAACCGGGCTCTTTCCGACGGATTTTCCGTCAATGACCACCTCCAGCCCCGGCGGAACCGTCACGATTCTCCACACGCCTTTCGACGGTCCGGCAGGGACAGGGGGTTTGGGAGTCGTCGTTGCCTCCCCCGTCTGCGGCGGGGGCTCCCGCTTTACCCGTTGCGGTCGCTCGGGCGCTTGGTGCAATTCCGCCAGGGTGTAGTCCACAGACCTCGTCTTCCCCACTTCGACCCTGACCGTATGAGTCGCCGAAGCATAGCCCTCCGCCGAGAGCGTCAGCTTGTGCCTGCCGCCCGTCAGGGTATCCAGCGTGTAAGGAGTTACCCAGTCCGGGTCACTTCGCCCGTCCACGGAGATCTGTGCCCCCGCAGGAGTCGAATTGACGAAAACCTTTCCATACCTTAGCTCGGTAGACGGCTTTGCCGTCGGCTGAACCACCGGTGTTGGAGAGAGGGGCTCAGTTTTAGGAGTAGAGGTGGCGGGAGCAGCAGTGGCTGGAGTAGTAGCCTGTGTTGTCGTGCCCGTCGCCGCAGGAGTGTTTTCGCCGGTTGCGCTTGGCGTCTGAGTTTCGGGGGATTCTGTAGCCGTACCACCCTGGGCTGCAGGCGTTGAAGCCGGTGTCGAGGGGGAGGGTGCTTGAGCAGCGGGCAGAGTTTCGGGAGTGCTTTGCTGAACGGTCGCGGGATTCTTCACGTAGAGGAAGTAGTAGCCGCCTCCCGCAATCCCCCCGATGAGCAGCAGCCCCAACAAGGCCCACACCACCGGCGACGTACCCTGGCGCTGCGGTTTGATGGCAGCGAATGCGGGCGGCGCCACCGCAGGACGCGCCGGAGGCTGTTGTTCGCGGATAGGAGGGGCGGTGGGTCGGACCTTCCCAATTTCTGCGCTGACTGACTGGACTTCCAAAGCGGGTTGCGCGCTGCGCGTCCCGTAGCGGGCGGCCGGGGCAGGCGGTTCGACGGAAGCGGGCGGAGGTTCAACGGCAGCCGGGGCCTGTATGGGCGGCACCTTGATGACCACCGTCGCGCTGGGTGCCGGCTCGGCGCCCAGATTTCGATAGTTTCTCAGGGCTTCGGCCAGCTCGCGGCATGTCTGGAAACGCTCGTCAGGGCTTTTGGCGAGCGCTTTGGAAATCACGAAGCTCAGGCCGGGATGAATGGTCGAGTCGAGTTCGCGCGGCGGAATCGGATTTTCGTTGATAATCTTGTAAATGACGGTGGTGATGTTCTGGCCGCCGAACGGCTTTTCACCCGTTACCAACTCGTAGAGAATGACCCCAAGGGCAAAGATGTCGGAACGGCCGTCCACCCTGCGGCCTTTCACCTGTTCCGGAGACATGTAGTTCGGTGTCCCCAGAATCTGGCCCGCCTGGGTCATTCCCATGGACATGATTTTGGCGATGCCGAAGTCCGTGACTTTCACCAGCCCGCTGTTCAGGATCATGATGTTGGCGGGCTTGATGTCACGGTGAACGATGTTGGATCTGTGGGCGTGGTCGAGAGCGCTGCAAACCTGCTCAAAAATGGGAATGATGGTCTCGACAGGCAGTATATTCTGCTTTTCGACGAGCTCCTGGAGGGATTTCCCCTCCAGATATTCCATGGCGAGGAAGAGGACGCCGGTGTCTTCTCCGAAGTCGTAGACGGTGACGATGTTGGGATGGGCCAGGATGCCGGCGGCCTGCGCCTCGCGTTGGAATCGTGCTTTGTATTCCTGGAACTCTGCTGCGGAAAGTCCTTCGATCAGCATCGTCTTGATCGCCACGGTGCGACCGATGACGGGATCGAAGCCCTGATAGACTACACCCATCGAGCCTCGGCCCAATTCCGTTACGATTTGGTACCGGCCCGCGTGAGTCAACGCCTGGGCCATGGGAAGCCCTCCTCACCCAGACCTTCACCCAGGGACACACCACCCAAGCTGAGCGCCGTGCCTCAGGGCTGCCTGTCGTGGGTCACCTAACCAACGTTTGTTTCAGCTACCTGATCGAGCGCAGGATAACGCAACGAGGGTGTCAAGTCAACGGTTGGGGCATGGGTTTCAAGGACTTTGGGGGTTACGAAAGTACCCGACTCTCGATGGGAGAATCACAACCCGTCGAGCTTCTTGACACCCTAAGGTGCGGATAGGCACGGCCTCAGCACCCCGCACGGCGCCTCAGTTTTCAGAAAGGCTCCTCGCCGATAATCATTTTCGCTGTGCCGTCTGAATTTCCGCGATCTGCCGTTGTGCGGCGGCCTCGTCAGGATAGTTCTCGAGCTCTGCCTCGAACTCGCGCTGGGCACCCGCCAGGTCACCCCGCCCTTTGAGAATGACTCCCACCGCAAAATGGCTGCCGTAATTGCGCGGATCAACCTGAAGGGAGCGGCGAATGGATTCCTCCGCATCGTTGATCCGCCCTGACCTGAGCTCGATGAGACCCAGGTAGAGATACGCGTTGGGATTATCCGGCTGCAGCCGGATCGTGCGCCTGAAATACTCCTCTGCCGGCTGCATTTGTCCCATTCGATAATAGGTGTACGCAAGATTGTAGACACCGTACCCGAAAGTCGGCTCCCGGTTTACAACGCCCTGCAGCAAGCGGAGGGCTTCGGAGTATCTTCCTTGTTCGCCGAGATCCGCCGCGTAGTCGGTCACCGCAAGGGCATTTCCCGGCGCAGTCCGCGCGCAGTGCGCGTAAAAAGTCCTGGGGCTGGCAAAGTAGGAACCCTCGTGCATGACTCCGAGCATCATGAGCGGGATCAGGAGGAGCAGGAGAACCGCTTGAGGCACGGGGACTCCCCGAACCCATTTTCGAACCGGAAGATAACGCAAGGCAAGCGCCGCGATGATGGCGAGTCCAATGGAAGGAATATAGAGATAACGGTCGTGCGCGAATTCATTTTTGGCGAAGACTCGAATGTCCAGCAGCGGCAGGAAAGGCAGCACGATCCATGCCAGCGCGAACGAGACCACCTGGGATTTACGCGCGGCCGCGTAAGCCAGGCCGGAAATCAGGAGTATAGCGAGGGCCGGCAGGACAAAGTTGAAGAGAGAGGGGTGCGATACCGGGTGCATGTCATAGAAAGTGCTGAGCCCCACCGGCCAGAAAAAGTGCCTGACCCAGAACGCCAGCAGCGCCGGCATGGTGAGGAGGACGTCAGGGAACGGCATAGGCGTGAGGGGATGACTGAATCCTTTGAGCGCGTAGATTCGAGCGGCGAGATAAGGGCCCGTCAGCGCAAAGTACGGCAGGGCCGGGAGGAAGGCCTTCGCAGCCCGCCTGGCTAGCTTTCGCGCCGCGCTGCGCTCCGCGTCCGGCTTCGGGTAGAGCCATTCATAGGCGACAATCAAAAACGGAAAAATGACGCCCGTTTCCTTCTCCAACATCGCCACCACAAACAGCGCCAGCGAGAGAGCAAGCCAGCGTGCCTTGTGCTCCTGCGCCTCACGCGCCTGGAGATAACAAAGGAAGGCGAGGATGAAAAAAACGGCCAGCAGCGGCTCCGTGAGTCCTGAAATCCACGCCACTGCCTCAATGTGGACCGGATGAAGCCCGAAGAGAAGCGCGGCCACCGCGGCCGTAAAGGGGTCGCGCACCAAACGTCGAGCCAGGAAGTACACCAGCAGGGTGGTCAGCAAATGCAGGAGGAGCGTCGTCAAATGCCAGCCCCAGGGGTGCAGGCCAAAAACCATGTCGTTCAGACGAAGCCAGATCAGGAAAACCGGCCTGTAGTAATTGCCGGTGAGGCCGGGGTTGTACCCGGCCCAAACTTGCTCGGTGAAGTATTGGGGCAGATGCCGCCAGGATTGGACGGAAGGGTTCGCGACGATCTGCCCCTGGTCGTCATGCACGAATTGGTAGCGCAGCGTCGGCGCGTACGCCGCGAAAGTCAGGAGAAGAACAACCAGAAGCATGAGCCACTGCGGGGTGTTGCGCCCGGCGGCGTTCTCTTTGAGTGGCGGTTGTTTGATCGTCCCTGACCGTGATGGAATTGGCTGGTCCATGTCGCAACGCGGAGACTTAACCTGCTTATGATACCACCCTCCTCGTCGTATCCCGCCAGAGGCAAATGCGCTACGCCCGCGCTACAATATCCACGAGCCAAAGAGTTATCGCGGATAAGCGCGCCTCCATGCAACCCGGAAACCCGAACGCGGCTCGAACCGTCTGAAGGAACGTGAGCGATTCACCACTGTGGTAACGATGTTGCCATCTCCGTGCGCACCCTATGATCGAGTCCCGCAGGCACTCGGGCCGCGGAGTATCGGATTGTTTCTGATATTGGCACTGGCATCCTGTGTGGGAGTTGTACTCACTCGCGCCGAGAGCGGCCAGGCGAGTGGTCGTATCAGCCTGCCGGCAGGCACCAAACTCTACATCCGTTTGGAAAGTCCCGTCAGCACCACCTCTTCGCATCTTCACGGCCCCGTCACGGCGCGCGTGGTCCGCGAAGTCCTGGC
>JAHEKS010000395.1 GCA_024638215.1 Acidobacteriota bacterium
GAAGGGCCAGTCCCACCAGCCCCAGGGCCACCAAAGCCACGCCCGCGAGGATGTCCCATGATGCCCGCAATGGATGCTTCTGATCCATGTCCTTCACCGATTTATCCGAACCATTATAACCCGCCGCCGCGCGGCGCCGCTGTGATACGCTACGGCGGTCGGGGAAACTCTCCCGAAACTTCTTTGGAGGTGAGAAATGACCCAAGTGAGCGGCCGACGTGTCTCGGTCTTGCCGCTTTTCCTGTGGCGCCTGCGAAGTCCGCTCATCGTTTCGCGGCGGAGTGAAAGGCCCCTCCCGTTTCCCTTCAACCTGCGCGCATGGCGCGCGATGCGCCAGGGCGGCGATTGCGCTCTCGCACGAAGGCTCACATTTCTTGCGCTCATATCCTTTTTTGCAGTTTCTCTGCCGGCCGCCGGTCAAAATCCCGTGGCAACGGTCAATGTTAATACGTTGAAGTTGGGGCGGGCGATTCCCCAGGATTTTGTCGGCCTGAGCCTGGAAGTCTCGGCCGCGGGCCAGGGGTTGGCGGTCCCGCCCGCGAGCCGCCAGATGGGCAAACCCTCGTCGCACCCCGGCGCCATCTACGCTTATTCGCTCGGCGAGCCGGGTGCGCCCAATACGGTCTTCTTCAAATTCATGCGCAATCTTGGGCCGGGCATCCTGCGCCTGGGCGGAAACAGCCAGGACAACACGTGCTGGGACCCGAGCGCCGCGCCGCATCCCGGCTGGTGCAAGGGTACGATTGATGCCGGCCTGATGAAGCTCTATTCCGACGCCGCGCGCGAAAGCGGCTGGAAGCTGATCCTCGGCATCAACCTGAAGCAGAATTCTCCCACGTGGGCGCGGCGCGAAGTGACCGATGGGGTCGCAAAGTACATCCCCGCTCCTGACTTGCTCGGCCTCGAAATCGGCAACGAGCCCGACCTGTTTCCCCGCGACGGCGCCCGCCCCGAACAATATACTCCGGCGGAAGACGCCGGCGACTTCCTGGCCTACGTCAAAGCTTTCCGTGAAGATCCGGCGTCCAAGTCCTACGCCGCCGTCGGTCCGGCCACCTGCTGCATGTGGCGCGACCCCACGGACCTGGGAACGTTCATTGACGGCGTGGGCCCGGCCAACCTGAGGCTGGTTAGCGTCCACAACTATTCCACCACCACCTGCGGCAATCGCACCGTGACCGCCGGGCAATTGCTTTCGCCCGAGCTGATGGCCAGCTTCAGTTCCGACGCCAAAGCTCTGATCGCCGAGGCGCACCAGCGTCACCTGCCCATCGCGCTGGCCGAAACCAATTCGGCGTCCTGCGGCGGGATGAAAGGCGTCCCGAACGCCTTCACCTCCGCCGTCTGGGGGCTCGACTACCTGTTTACCTCCGCCGAAGACGGCTTTACCGGCGTGAATTTTCACATCAGTTTTCGCACCGGCGGCAGCGCCTACAATCCCGTGGACACCATCGGCTGGCAGGACTCCGCGCACCAGTGGCACTTTGAGAACACCGCCGAGCCGCTCTACGACGCCATGTACCTGTTCGCGCGCAACGCGTCCGGCAAGCATCTGCTTCCGGTCGAACTGAAATCGGACTCGAACATCAAAGCCTACGCGGTCAGCACGTGCTCGGGCTGCGCGGCGAAAGTTTTCGTCATCAACAACGACTTGACGGCGGCGGGCGAAGTGCGCGTGCATTTCTCCGAGCCCATGGGTGACGGCTCGCTGCTGCTCCTCCAGGCTCCTAAGCTCGATTCGCTTGCGCCGGAAGTGAAGTACGGCGGCGTGCAGTTCGACGCCGACGCCGACCTGCCCGCGCCACGTGAAACGGAAGTGAAGGCCGACCCAGGCGGCGATTTCACGTTCACGCTTCCCAACGCCGCCGTGGCCCTCTTGACCATAGAGCAGGCGGGGAAATAAAATAGGTTTTTAACACAGAGTTCACCGAGGCTCCGTGACCTCCGTGTTGGAAACTGCCGGCGTTTGCGCCAGGATAAAGACGCAGGGCGCAAGAGAGGTTCAACAGGCTAGAACGCATTAGAAGATGTATTACCTAAATGGTGAGGAGGATAAAGTTATCATGAGATTCTCGAAGTTGCTGCGCAATGTGATCCCGGGCCTGATCGTCGGCCTGGCTGTGGTGGTGGGTGTTTCGCTGGCTTCGCCCCGGCCGTCCGAGGCAAGCAAGGGCCAGGAAACTTTCAAAGGCAAGTGCGCGAGCTGCCACGGCCCGGACGGCAAAGGCCAGACCGCCATGGGCAAAATGATGAAGGTGAAAGACTTGGGCTCGGCGGAAGTCCAGAAACAAACCGACAAGGAGCTTTCCGACATCATCTCCAAAGGCAAATCGCCCATGCCCGGCTTCGGCTCGCAGCTCAAGAAAGCACAGATTGACGAGCTGGTGGCCTACGTCCGCGAATTGGGCAAGAAGGAAAAGAAGTAACGCGAAGTCTAAACTCGCCGTCGAGGGCCGGCGCCCCGGTTCATCGGGGCGCTGCGCCATCCCGTCTTCTACCAATCTATCCGCTCGATTCCTTTGACCAAGTCGAAATGCCGGTCGCGGCTCAGAAGCGGGAGAGGTAGCCACGGCACCGATCGTGTGCCGTGGGCTCCTCGGGCCCAGCGCCAGTGAAGCCTGGATGTAATCTCATCGGATATTACGACTACACAGGCCCCGAAAACTTGCTGCGGCAATCCCCCCTCACCTCCCGGCCTGCTCCTCTCGCGGGACACAACCAGGGTCCCCGAGTACGGGAGAAAATAGCTTTTCATTGGCGCGTATAAAATCTTTCATTCCGACCGGCATATCAGCCTCAAGTAGGTTGCGGGCTGCATGAAGCTGCCTGAATGCGAGTACCAGGTCCCAAAATCTTCTCGTATCCACATTTCCAGTAAATCGGAAATCTGCTGACGTTGAGACAACCCAGAAAACGTAGTCCCTACCATCAGCCCCCTTGATCGGCTGACTTGGACCTGCCCATTGCCCTGTTGTCACAGGGAAGATTTCGCGAAAATCAAAGGAACTAGCGTCCTTCGAGCGTTTTAGAAGCACGCTGGGCAGCCCGAGCATGAATTGAAATCCGGTCAATTTGGTTTTTCGCAGGTTGGCTTTGGAAAAGTTGTCGTGTTGGGATGTGCCGATCACTGGGTTCTGGTAGACGAATGTAAAAATAGGACGCCCGGAGAAATCAGCCTCACTCAGGTCTGCGCAGGCAAAGTTGGCGCCGAACATAAGGCCGAGATTATTGCTCGCGATTCCAGCCATTTCCTCCCAAGGAATCACATTCGACACATCCGCGGTTAGCTTTGCCCCCCGGAGATTGGCGCTAGTAAACCACGTTTGCACTAGGTCGGAGTTGTGGAAAGATGATCCCGATAAGTCAGCGTTACGAAAGTCGGCCCTTCTCAGAAAAGCGCCGTCGAAATTAGTATTAGACAGATCGACGCTCT
>JAHEKS010000123.1 GCA_024638215.1 Acidobacteriota bacterium
GAGTTCTTTACCCACTTTGCGAAAAAGGCGTATGAGGGGACGGTCTCTGTAGAGGGCAAGCTGGACCGCATGCAAAAGAGCATCGTCCGTGTCCGCACGAAACCTCCGAGAGCGGGCGACGCGCCCGAAGGGCAGGAGATCGACGCGGAGCAGCGGCAGGACATACACGACCTTGTCATGCCGATGGCGCGGGAGCAGGCCCACCGCTGGAGCCAAGATAAGAACCTCGGCGTCTTCATTTCCAAGGAGTGGGGGGAATTTAACAAGCATTTCCAATTGTCGGCGTTCGACCGGCTTCCGAAATCCAAGTTTTCGGAGGCCATCGCTTATCTCAAGCAGAAGAGGGGCACCAGGCGCAATAGGGAGCCGAACTACTTGGCCACCGAGAGAGAACGGAAGGGAATCTACGCGATAGGCAAGTCGCTTGACTGGACAGAGGAGCGGCGACGAGCCTTGTACCGTGCAGAGGTAGGAAAGGACCACCTGGGAGAGATGACCCGGAAGGAAATCCACAAGGTGTTTCAAGTCATGCGCCGACTTCAGGACGCGGAGGCTGGCGCGCAGCGGCCGTCGCAACGAATTGCCTGAGGCGAGTCCGCCGCACGCAACCGCGCCGGCACGGGGCCCTCACGAAACGACCGGGACGGAGCGCGGCGTGGTGAGGTCGAGAGCGACGTGGGACGCATAACCCACCGCGAAACCAACGACGGCCCCGGCGAGCACCCGCAAGATGACTTCGATAAGGCCGTAGATCAGGGACAGCAGAGGATCCGCCTCCGACCGGCACAGGAGAGCGAAGCGGTCCGCCTGGGTCCGGAGGTAGTCCTGCGCCCCCCGCAGATTCTTCACGCCGACGTAAGCTAACCCTGCGAGCGGCAGCGCGCCATGCGCGATGCCCCTATGATTTGGGCTGTCCGGCACGTCAACCGCGTCGGGAAACAACGAGCCCCCAACCGCACCGAGACCCCCGCCGACCCCCTCAAGAAACCTGTCGCGAAGCGGCTGCCTCTGCGCAGAAACGAGCGACCCGATGACACCTGCAGGAACGCCAACGGCCAAGTGGACTTTCCGGTTGGGCATAAACATCCTCCATATTCGCATACTCTATCACATTACCCGCGAAAAGAACAGCCAGCAGCCGCGACGAGCACTTTTCGTCGTCGTGGGTCTCCTCGGGGGCGTTAACAGCAGGCGCGCGGCGAGGCAATCATCCTCGATAGGAATTTGCAAACCGGCAACCGGTCTTCGCCAATCCAAAATCGAAAGTCTGAAATCGGCAATCCGGTGCCGAGCCCCCTGCGCCGCCTATGACGTTGGGATTGCCCAAACAGGCCTGCGGCCGCGGGTGAACATGACGCAAAAGGCGCGCCCCGTGCGGCCCTACGTCGCGGTCGCCCGGAAAGACCGGCGGCGGGCGCTGTTTCCTGCCCAAAGGATTCCCACATAACCTCTCACCGATTGTCGCGCCGGCAGGCGCCGCTCCGGCGGCCGTGACTGAACCTGTCGCGCCACCGCCGCGGCCGGACGCCGTCCATCCCTGCGCTGCGGCGGCTATCGGCTCGCCACCTCCACTGTAGCGGCGGCGTCTCGCCGCCGACTCTCATTGTTGTACGTGAGGCGCCGGTAGGGGAGCACCTTGACGGTGCTCCCGCTGGAGGCTCGCGCAATCACACGGGAGGGGCGCGTGGCTGCCTCTGGGACTTGCACTGACACCGGCCGGGCCGGCTGCGGCGGGTTGGACCTAATGTCGGCTGGGGGGACTCCATGCTGGCCTAGCAGACTTAATGTCAGGCAGGGCGTTGGCGTACCTTGGCTGGGCTCGGAAGGATCAGGCGGTAGGCGGCTCCGGCGCGTGCTTGTAACCTACAGATTCATAAGGGCTTATCTGCGGAGTTGGTCAGGCCTTGCGAGCGAACCCACCAAGTTCTTAGCTAACAATGGGTTACGGGCAGGACGGAACTGCCCGTGCCTCATCGCGAGTGACGATACCGGTGATACGACTGACACGGCTGACACAGAATTCTCTCAGGGGCTTGCGACCGCTATCGTCAGGGCTGAGGGCGTGGCGGCTTTTGCAGACGCTCGGCACAGTGGGCCAGGATGTAACCGCGAACCTGCTCGGGCATGCGGCGGTCAAGGCAGAGTTCGCGCAGGTCGTTCACGGCGATGTCGGGAAGGAACTCGAGGACGCGCGCGAGCGGCGTCAGCGGATTGCGGATCAGCGCCAGCCGCAGCGCGTAGCGGTAGGACCACTTGAGGTCGAGCGCGATCGACTCCACCACCACGCGCGGAAGGTTTTCGTGCGCCAGCGCGCGAAGCAGATGGGCCTCGGAAAGATACGGGTTCTCCAGCGCGGCGCGAATCAGCTCCTTGTCCTCGCAGGCCAGGAGCCGCGCGGCCACGCGGCCTGACGCGCGCCTTGCCAAGGTGATCTTCTCGCCGCGCGGGACTGCCTCGACCTTTTTCAAGATCGCTTCCTCCGCAGCCATTTTCACGTCAGTGGGCACGCCGGGAGTTTGGCAAACGCGCACCAGATCGAAGAGGTAAAGGAACTTCAGCAGCGGCAGCGAAGTCAGCCGCGGAGTCTTGGGATGCCGCGCCAGCGCCAGCTTCAGGTTGTAGCTGCGCGCGCCCGCTTTGTGCGCGGCGACTTGCTGAATGGCTTCCCGCGGAAGATCTCTCCGCTCGAGCAGGCGCAGCAGGTCGCTCTCCAGGAGATTGGGGTTCCCGGCCAGCGCCACGAGGATTTCCTTGGCGGACTCCTTGAAGAACGGCGCCAGAAGGTGCCGAGGCGCGAGGCCGGCTCGCTCAACGCGCCCGGCCAAGTCGGCTTTAGACGGTGGTGAACCCATCGTCCTCCGATTGTAATAATGGGGCGGTGCGGCCGCAAGCCAAGCCTGGGGAACGCGCGAGGTTGCCTCCGCCGGCACAACCTGCATCCAACCCATCAAGGAGCGAATGAGGCATGGCCAGCAGTGGCCAGAGATTTTGCTTGAAAAATTCGCAAAGTCCTGATATTTGGTGTGCGTCACATGAGAGGGTGGCTTGGTAAGGCACTCAGCTTCCTTGACCGGAGCCCTCGGGGACGGCCACGAACGCGTATCGGCAACGTCCCAACTCGCAGAGACTCAAATACTCCCTATGAACTGAGGTAGCTGAATGATGAAGAAAATATCTTCGTTTCTAGCCCTGAGCCTGACGATCGGCCTGGTGACCGCGGCCGCTGCCCAGCGACGCGCCAATCTCAATCTGAGCACCGCGCTGCTGGCTGCAGGGCCAACGCTATACGCTTCTCCCGCCGCGGCGGCACAAGCCTCAGTGTGGAAGAGCCAGGATGAATACAACGCTTACATGGCGATGCACAACGAGAAGGACAATCAGAAGAAGATCGCGCTGGCCGAAGCTTTCCTGGCCAAGTACACCGATGCGGCGCCGCAGGTGAAGGGTTACGTGTACGCGGAAATGCTGCAAACCCTTCAGCAGCTCGGCGACTCCACCAAGGCGATTGCCACCGCGAAAGACCTTCTCAAAATCGATCCCAACAATCTGGAGGGGTTGCGGTACCTCAGCTTCACATTCCCGTTTACCTTCAAGCCCACGGATGCTGATGCGGCCGACCAGCTCTCGCAAGCGGAAACTAACGCCAAGCACGGCCTGGACCTTCTGGGGAAAATCCCCAAGCCCGCCAACATGAGCGACGAGCAATTCCAGCAGGCCATCAAGCCCGTGCGCGCGACGTTCAACAGCACGATCGGCTTTGTCGCTCTGCAGCGCAAGGACTATGCCGGCGCGGTGCCCTCGCTAAAATCCGCTCTGGAAGACAACCCCAACGATCTTTATGCTTCCAATTGGCTGGGGACGGCCCATCTCTATTCATCGCCGCCGGATTACAACAATGGGCTGTGGTATTTGGCCCGCGCCGACGCCCTGGCCAAGAGCTCGAAGGGCGCCGATGAGTCCCAGATCAACAAGTATTTGTCCGAAAGGTACGCCTGCTATCACGGCAGCGACGACGGCTTGGATGCCGTCAAGAATCAGGCGGCCGCGTCGGCCGCTCCGCCTGCCGATTTCCAGGTTGCGGCGCTTCAGGCGCCTGCTCCGACCGGCAATCCTAACGTGGACAACTTCAACAAGCTGACCTACCGGCTCAAGGTGCAGGGATGCCCGGAGATCCCCCAGCAGATCTGGCCGCAGCTCAAAGGGCAACCGCTGGGGCTGGGCGGCTACGTCAACAGCGTTGACAAGGGGTCTGAGCCTAACACTTATCTCGTCAAGATTTCGCTTGACCAGTCGAAAGCCGGTTCCAGCTATGACATCGTGCTTCAGGACTCTCAGCCCAAAGTGGATGATTTAGCTGAGGGTGACCCGGTCCGTTTCCAGGGCACGATTGACTCTTACACGGGCGCGCCCACGTTCTCTCTGACGCTGACCAACGGCAAGATTAACCAGGACGACATCGACGCGGCAACCGCCAAGGCCAAGACGCGGCCGCGCCGCCGGAAATAGTCCCAATCGCCGCTCGCTTTCCCGAGTCAGGCCCGGGCCGAGGCTTTCACCTCGCGCACGGGCCTTTTTCTTTCCAGGCGCGCCGAACGGCTCTCAAAGAGGAAATTCGCGGAGGGTTTAGCGGGAGGCCCGGCGGCGGCGCGGGCGGTGGTCGAGGTCCAAATCGTCAATCTTCCGGCTCAGGGTGTTGCGGTGGATTCCCAGCGCGTGCGCGGCGCGGGAGCGGTTTCCGTTGCTTTTCTCCAGCACCTTGCGGATAAATCGCTTCTCAAACTCGCTCAGGGCGTCCTCGTAGGCGACGCCGTGTTCCACAAGCTGGCTGATAAGTGAATCGAGTTGCTCTTTCACGTTCGGACTCCGATTTAAAGTGTGCGTTCGACGTTCCCGGTCAGTTCTTGGTCGCGTTCTTGTCGTGCTCGGTGAGGGCCTGGTGGAACTTATCAAATCCCTCCGCGAATTGCGCCTTGAGGTCGCGCGGCATCGCCCGGACAATCACCCGCGCCCCCGCTCCCACGAACGGCGCCAGCACCGATTGCTGGACGGAATCCGTTTTTATTGAAAAAGCGAGCATCACCATCAACAGAACGCAGTCAATGGCGACTCCCCTCACCAGTCCAAAACAGCCGCCCAGGAACCGGTCGAACGCCTGCAGCCCCACCGTCTGAATCAACTTCTTGGAGGCGGCAGAAGCGAAGGCTCCGACCACCAGGGTTCCCAGGAAAAGAACCAGAAAACCCAGTCCCAGCGCGACGGCGTGCGACTTGGTGAGGTCCTCAAACCAAACCGCAGCTCGGGTATAACCGAGCGCCGCGATCACCAGGGCCGCCACCAGAGTGGCAAGCGATATCAGTTCCCGAATAAAGCCTTTGAGGACGGCCGCCGCCACGGAAGCGACTACGATGGCCGTCAAGACCCAATCAAGCCAGTTCCAGGTGCCCATGCTTCGCTCGGGAGGCCTCTCCCGGCCTCCTCAATTGAGCGGCGCTCCCGTCAGCAGGCGGTAGGCTTTCCGGTATTTTCCGCTGGTTTTCTCCACCACCTCTTGTGGGAGATGCGGAGGGGGCGGCTGCTTGTTCCAATGCAGCGATTCCAGATAATCGCGCACAAACTGCTTGTCGTACGATGGCTGAGGCCTGCCGGGCTGGTACCCCTCGCGCGGCCAGAATCGAGAGGAGTCCGGCGTCAGCACTTCGTCAATCAGAATAATCTCGTTCCCGCGCAGGCCGAACTCGAATTTGGTGTCGGACAGCAGGATGCCGCGCCCTTCGGCATAATCCCGCGCCTTGGAGTAGAGCAGCAGGCTGTACTCGCGCAGCTTCGCGGCCGCGGGAGCGCCGATCCGTTCCACCACCTTTTCCCACGAAATGTTTTCGTCGTGGCCGCTCTCCGCCTTGGTGGCCGGAGTGAAAATCGGCTGGTCGAGTTTGGATGATTCCTGCAATCCGGCGGGCAGCTTCACTCCACAGACCGTGCCTGTGGCCTTGTAATCCTTCCATCCCGACCCGGCCAGGTACCCGCGCACGACGCATTCAATGGGGAAGGGCTTCGCCCTGTCGGTCAGCATGGCCCGGCCTTCGAGCTGGTCGCGGAACACCTTCAGGCCGTCCGGAAATTCTTCCACCTTGGCCGTCAGGAAATGATGCGGGACAACACGCTGAAAGAACTTGAACCAGAAAACCGAAAGCTGCGTAAGGATGGTGCCCTTGTCCGGAATCCCCTCCGCCATGACCACATCGAAAGCCGACAGGCGGTCCGTCGCTACTACCAGCAGCTTGTCCCCGGGGACTTCATACACGTCGCGGACCTTGCCCCTCGAAAAGAGCTTCAAGCCCGGGAGACTGGTCTCTCGGAGAACCGATTTTCCGGCGAGTGAACTCACGGTGGTTTTCTTAGACAAGCGACATTCTAAAACATCACTCGGCGATGTCAACGGGAAAAATCAAGAAGGAAATCGAAATTTGAGTCGTGCAAAAAGTCCGCGAAAAAATACTTGACTTCGCGCGCGAAGAACCCTTGGCGAAAGGAGGGCGACGGCGGTGCGCGGGCTTAGGCCGGGACCGCTTCCGGCTCGTTAACTACTTCGTCAAAGCGCACGGAAACCATCTTGGAAACGCCCGGCTCCTCCATGGTTACGCCGTAGAGCAGCTTAGCGATTTCCATGGTGCGCTTGTTGTGGGTGATAAGAATGAACTGCGTGTGCCGGCTCATCTCGCGGATCATGCGCGTGAAGCGGTCCACGTTGGACTCGTCGAGCGGCGCGTCCACCTCGTCGAGGATGCAGAAGGGGCTGGGCGTGTAGCGAAAGACCGCGATCAGCAGCGCCAGGGCCGCCAGCGCCTTCTCGCCGCCCGAGAGCAGCAGGACGTTTTGCAAACGCTTGCCCGGCGGCTGGGCCACGATATCCAGGCCGCTGTCCGGATCGGTTTCATCCGACAGGCGCATCTGACCCGTTCCGCCGCCGAACAGCGTCTTGAACGATTCGGCGAAATACTCGTTGATGGCCTTGAAGGCCTCCATGAACTGCTGCTTGGAAATCTGGTCAATTTCCTTGATCGCCTGCGCCGTGTCTTCGATGGAGGCAAGCAGGTCCTGCCGCTGCGCTTCGAGGAAGGTGAAGCGTTCTTCGGCTTCCTGAAGCTCTTCCAGAGCCATCATGTTGACCGGTCCCAGATTTTCGATTTTCGTCTTGAGCGCGCGCAATTCGTCTTCGGCAAGTTGCAGAGCTTCGCCCGCCAGCACGCTCTCGGCCGGGAGTTCCTGAAGCAGTTGCGTGGGGTCGGCATTCAGCTCGTCGCGAATCTGCTGCGCGTGGTGCACCTGGTCGGACTCGGCGCGAGCCAGCGCCACTTCCGCGTTGGTGCGCGTCTCGCGCCTGGCGTCGAGCGCCGCGCGCGCCGCCTCGATTCCCGGGGCCAATTCGTCGCGCCGCTGGCGGGCCTGGAGGGATTCTTCCTCTGCCAGCCGCAATTCGGTTTTGAGCGTCTGCTGCCGCGTTTCGAGTTCCGCCAGTCGCAGTGTGCCGGCGTCGATCTCCGCCGCAAAGCGGCGCTGTTCTTCGCGCCAGCCGCGGCTCTGCTCCGCCAGCCGGTCGAGGCGCGTCCGGACTTCGTCGCGCCGCATCGCAAGTCGCGCGCGCTCCGCCTCCATGGCGCTCGCCCGTTCTTCCAAGGCGCTCGCGTGAACTTGCGCCTGCGCCAGTTCGCCCGTCACGGCCTCAAGCTGCATGCGGAGCTCCCGGACCGACTCGGTGGCGGCGGCAATTTCCTGTTGATGCTGTGCCCGCTCCGCAGACGCCACTTCCAACTGGGTTCGCAGCGCCGCCTCGCGCTCGCCGAGCGTTTGGCGCTCGGCGCCCAGGGTTGCAGACTCGCGGCTCAGCACGCCGAACCTTTCTTCGGTGCGCTGGAAGGTTTCGCGCGTTTGCCGGAGTTTCTCGTCCGAGAGGACAAATCTCTTTTCCGCTTCCTGCTTTGCGGCCGCCAGTTGATGCCATTCCGCGTCCAATCGCGTCACGCGTGCCGTAGCCTCGGCAAGTTTGCCCTCGCTTTCGCGCACGCTGGACTCCAGTTCGCCCGCGCGGCGTTCCAGTTCGCGGAAATCGCGCCGCAAAGCCAGCGGCCCGGCGCTTGCGCCCTTGCCGCCCGTCACCAGCCGATGGTGGTAGTGCTGGCCGTCAGCGGTCAGGAAGTGGCAATCAGGAAACTCGCCGACCAGGCGCTCCGCGGTTGCCGCCTCGTCCACCATGTAGGCGTTTTCGAGGGCGGGCAGCGTGAAGTCGCCGTTCAGTCCCAGGCGGGACTCGAATCGCACCAGTTCGCGCACGCGCGCCACCACACCCGGCGACTTCATCACGCGGGGATTGCCGCCCGGCGAAGGGTGGTGAGAGGGAACGTGCGTGACAAAAAACGTAGAGCGCCCCGCGCCCTCGCTCTGCAACAGCGCGATGCCCGAGCGCGCTTCGGCGTGGCCTTCCACCACCACGCAGTCGAGGTCGTGCTTCAGAAATTCTTCCACCACCTCTTCGTAGCCCGATGAAACTTCCACAAAATCCGCCAGCAGGCCAAGCGCCTTGAAACTGTGGCCGTTCGCGGGCGCTTGCAGCAGCCGCCGCACGCTCTCGGTGGTGTAGGCGTGGCGGGCCAGCGATTCTTCCAGCGCCTGCTTGCGCGCCGTCGCGGCGGAGAATTCCTGCCGCAAGGTTTCGATTTTCGAGCGGTGCGCGGATTCCTCCTGCCGCGCCGTCTCCAACGCCTGCGCCGTCTCAGCGTGCGAACGGCTGAGGGATTCGACGTCGTTCGAGCCGCGCTGCTGCTCGGACGTAAAAGTTTCAAGCTCGCGCTTGAGCCGCTCGACCTCCGCCTCGGCGCCGGATTTCTCCGCGTCCGTGCGCGCCAGTTGCCGCTCGAGCGCCAGGCCGGCTTCTTCCGCCTGCACCAGTTGATTGCGCAGTTCGGCCGCGCTTGCCACCGCGGCGAGCAGGGCCTGGCGGCAGGCCTCGGCCTCAGCCTCGCCCAGCGCCAGTCGCCCCGCTGAAGTTTCCTTGCGACTCGCCAGCTCGGCGCGCTCTTCCTGCGCCGCCGCCGTTTCTTTCCGGATTTCTTCCGCGCGGCGGTCGAGTTCGACGCTCTCGATTTCCAGTCCCGCGGCCTGCGCCTGGAGTTGCTCGCACTCGGCGGCAGCCTCGGCAATGCGCGCCTCCAGCGCCGCCGTCTGCTGGGTCATTTGCTCGGCCTGCGATTGCAGCCGCTGGCGCTCGAGGTCGTTCTGCGCCGCCAGCTCGCGCGCCTGCGTCAGTTGCGCTTCCAATTCTTCGTGGCGCGCCGTGGCGGCCTTGTGCTCGCGCTCCAGCTCGTCGAGCTGCTGCGCTGCCGTCGAGCATTCTTGCTGCAGGGCAGCCAGCTCGCCGCGCAGCCGCGCGCATTCCCCCTCCAGCGCCATCAAGCGCGAAGTCAGAACCACTTTCTGCCGGCCGCGCAGCTCGTCGTGCATCTCGCGATAGCGGCGGGCCTTCGAAGCTTGCCGCTTGAGCGAGTTCACCTGCTTGGTGACTTCTTCCAGAATGTCGGTGATGCGCGCCAGGTTGTTGCGCGAGGACTCCAGCTTCGCTTCCGCCAGGCGCTTGCGCGTTTTGAACTTGGAAACACCCGCCGCCTCTTCGATAATGGCGCGGCGGTCGGCGGGCTTGGAGCTCAGGATTTGCCCGATGCGCCCTTGCTCGATGATGGCGTAAGATTCGGGCCCCAGGCCCGTGCCCATGAACAGGTCCTGAACGTCGCGTAGGCGGCAATTCTCGCCGTTGATCAGGTACTCGCTTTCGCCCGACCGGAACAGCCGCCGCGTGACCACGATTTCGCCCGCGCGGTGCAGCAGGGCGACGGGGGAGGGAGCCGCGCCGTTTCCGTTTCCGTCGCCATTGCCGTTCGCGCCTCCAGTGCTGCTAGCTGTCCCTTCGACGACTTCCTCTGACTCGGAGAAAAGTTCCGACGTTTCGTCCGCATACTCAGGCGCCTTCGGTTCAATTTCCGGAAGCTCCGCGTACTCAGGATTCACCAGCGTCAGGTTGACTTCCGCCATGCCGGTGGGCGGACGCGTCCCCGTACCGTTGAAGATCACGTCGGCCATGCGCTCGCCGCGCAGCATGCGCGCGCTCTGCTCGCCCAGAACCCAACTGATGGCGTCCGAAAGATTCGACTTGCCGCAGCCATTGGGGCCCACCACGGCGGCCACGCCGTCGGCGAACTCGAGGCGCGTCCTGTCGGCGAAGGATTTGAAACCTAACAGTTCAACTTTCTTAAGCTTGAACAATTGGAAACCCTCCGGCCCGGGCCCCGCGGGCGGTCAAATTGCAAAAACGCAATGCAAAGGAAGAAAGCTCTATGACCGAGCGCACAGGAGGCTGGCGCCGACAACCGCCTTTACCGAACTCCCCCCGCAAGACACACAAGGAGGAAAATGTCAGAGCAATCCTGTCTTTTGTCACCCGGCCATCCGTGCTGGCGCACGAGCTATGGCTGACGCAAGTTTCCCCTACAACTCCCCTGCAAACTAGCACGAAAAAGGGTAGGTGTAAAGGCAAAAAACCACAAGATTGTGGTGATTTTACGGGCCTTAGCCCCAGATGTGGTATGAGGCTAACGCCTGGTATTCGCCCTATGGTAGGCGCGGCGGTCCCCTCCACGGATTCACTCTTGATTGGGCTTGCGAGGTATCGTGACCTTGTCGATGTCTCCGGTGATCAGCCGGGCGGATCGCTCGAAGGTGAAGTAGGCCCAGGCCCATTCGAACATCACCACAAAACGATTGCGAAAGCCGATCAGAAAGAAGAGGTGAACGAACAGATACGCGAGCCAGGCGAAAAATCCGGAAATCCTGACGAACCCGAAATCCGCCACGGCTGCCGCGCGGCCGATGGTGGCCAAAGTCCCCTTGTCCAGATAATGGAAGGGTACCCGCGGCCTTCCCCTCAAGTCGTGCAGAATGTTTCGCGCCGCGTGGCGACCTTGCTGGATGGCGGCGGGAGCTACGGCCGGCAAAGGTTTTCCCGTTTGATGAAGGAAGCACGCAAGGTCGCCGATAACGAAGGTTTCCGCGTGTCCGGGAAGGGAAAGATCAGGTTCGACGATCGCCCGGCCGGACTTCTCGAGTTTCGTTCCGAGAGATTGCGCGAGGGGCGAGGCCTTGACGCCCGCGGCCCAAAGCGTGGTGGCGGCCGAAACATCGCGGCCGCCTGCCACGACGCGACCGCTCTCGATTTTTGTCACCGGCGAGTTTGACCACACTTCCACGCCCAGTTTTTTGAGCGAAGCCTCGGCTTTGGCGGAGAGGCCCTCGGGATAAGCGGCGAGCACGTGCGGTCCGGCTTCCACCAGGATGACGCGGGCCTCGCGCGGGTCAATGGCGCGGAAATCGCGGACCATCACCTGGCGCGCAATTTCCGCGATCGCGCCGGCCAATTCCACGCCAGTCGGCCCTCCACCGACCACGACGAACGTGAGCAAGGCGCGGCGGCGCGCTTCGTCGGTTTCTCGCTCCGCGAGCTCGAAAGCGTAGAGGATGCGGCGCCGGATTTCCAGCGCGTCCTCCAGGCTCTTGAGCCCAGGCGCCAGCCTCTCCCATTCGTTGTGCCCGAAGTAGGAATCGGTGGCGCCGGTTGCGATGATCAGATAATCGTAGTCGAGCGAGCCGTCTTTGAGAATGACTTTGCGCACTTGGAGGTCTACCGCCTGCGCTTCGGCCAGCAGCACGCGCGTGTTCCTTTGGCGGCTGAGGACGGCGCGGATAGGGTAGGCGATATCGCCGGGTGAGAGGCCCGCAGTCGCCACTTGATAGAGCAGGGGCTGGAAGAGGTGATGGTTGCGGCGGTCAACGAGGGTGATCTCAACGGGCGCATGCCGCAGGGCTCGGGCGGCGTAGAGACCGCCGAAGCCCGCGCCGATGATGACGACGCGAGGCGTGCGCGCGGTCGAGCTGTCGGATGCGCTCATAGGCGGCAGTGTGCCAAGAGGTCTTTGAGCTTCAGAGAGGTAAATTGAGAATTGGACCGCAGGGCTTGTTGCCGCGAAGCGACTAATTAAGTTCTGGCCGGAGGTTTGACCTTTGCCTGTCTCGCGCTCGCGGGTGATCCTGATCCACGACACGGACATCCTCGATCCTTGAGGTCGTGATGCGCCCATAGACAGGGTGAACGAATTCCAGGTGCATCTCGCGGCCGACAAACCTGCTCCAAAGCATGGACCCGCCCCATGTGGAGCCGGAGATCTGCACCAGCGTGGGAACCGGGCAGAAAAGGGGATGGCCGCTGATGATGCCTTTGCCATCACCTTGATATTCAATCGCGTAATAGCGATGCTGGGTTTCAACTTCCAACTCGGTTCCCGCCGGCAGGCCATCCAGCTTCACTCCGCCCGCGATTTCCGTCTGCACGATGTTGTCGTTGACAACATCGGACAGGTTGGGATGAGGCTGGAACAAGTCCGGCTCGGGACCCGCCGGGCCCGATTCGTTCCTCGCCTCCAGGGGCCTATTCCGGGTTTTGCGCGAGTCGAAATCCATGCCTTCCGCCAGCAACTTATCCTTCCTCAACCATTTTCGAGCAATTGGGGTTCCACAACCCTTGCATTTACCTGCTCGCTAAGCTCGGCGGTCCAAGTGCCTACTCCCACAAGGTTTTGATGCCGTGAAATTCCGATGGACGCAACAATTCTTCCAAGGCTTCGAGTGATTTCCCCCATCGGGCCGGTCAGAACGCGTTATGTTTTACACTCCGGCGGCAGAAAATACAGAGAACGGTCTCAGACCCTTCATATCGCTCCGCGATTCGCCAGACCCCTTCGCACGGGTGGTTCTTCCCTGGGCGATGAGCCGAGCCCGCAGAACCCAAACACAGGGCTTG
>JAHEKS010000396.1 GCA_024638215.1 Acidobacteriota bacterium
CGCTGCTCGGCGTCCGGAGCGCCCGGCTGTTGCCCTTCGAAAGTCTGCTCCAGTTTTTGGCTGGCCTCCTCGCTCATTTCCGCAAAGTATTTCACGCGCGAGGCGCGTTCCCGCCGCAAGTGGTCGTAACAATGGTTCACCGCAACCCGTCCCAGCCAGGTGCCGAAAGAGGATTCGAAATTAAAGCTTTGGATCCCCATATACGCCTTCAGGAAAATCTCCTGCGCCAGGTCCTCCACGGCGTCCCGGCGCTGAACCACGTGATAGACCAGGGCGAAGATTCGCCGCTGATAGCGCTCCACCAGGCGGCCAAAGGATTCCCCGTCGCCCCGCTGGGCCTGCTTGATCCATTCGACTTCGGCTGCGGCGTCTGGCTTGGCGCTTTCCATTCACGATCCATCGGTCCCGCATCTCCACTTAGCCCAGACGAACCTGAAATGCAATCGGTTACAGGGCAAGGGAGAGCGCCGGCTATACATAAATTATCGTTGACCGAATTATCATCTTTGTGTGAGAATGCCTTCCATGGTCATCGGAACAAGACTTAGAAAACTCCGTGAAGACAGAAAGCTTTCACAAGGCGACATCGAGGAGAGGACAGGCCTGCTGCGCTGTTACATCTCCCGGGTGGAAAACGGGCATACCATTCCCTCTATCGAAACACTGGAGCGGATCGCGTCGGCCCTGGAAATTCCACTGTATCAGCTCTTCTACGAGGGCGATGAGCCGCCTCCGTTGCCGAATCTGAGCAAACGGAAGAGCACGGAAGAGCTGGTGCTGGATGAAGAGGCCCAGAAAGAGCTTCGCTTCTTCGAAAAAGTGAAAAGGCTCATGGGCCGCATCAACGAGCGCGACCGGCAACTGCTCCTTTACATGGCGCAGAAGCTCGCCAGCCGGTAGACGCGGGTCAGGAAGCCCGCCCGGACCGTCAGGCCTAGACGGAGGGATTGGTCTTTTCATTTCACTCCCATTCGATGGTGCCGGGCGGCTTCGAGGTGATGTCGTAGACCACGCGGTTCACGCCCTTCACTTCGTTGACGATACGTGTCGCCACGCGCTCGAGCAGCGTCACCGGCAGCCGCGCCCAGTCCGCCGTCATGCCGTCTTCCGATTCGACCGCGCGCACGGCGATAGTCGAAGCGTACGTGCGCGCATCCCCCATCACGCCGACACTTGAAACCGGCAGCAGCACGGCGAACGATTGCCATAACTTGGTGTAAAGCCCCGCGGCGCGCACTTCGTCCACGACAATCGCATCCGCTTCCCTCACCATCCGCAACCGCTCCTGGGTGACCTCGCCCAGGATGCGCACCGCCAGCCCCGGCCCCGGGAAAGGCTGCCGGTTCACAATATCCTCATCCAATCCAAGTTCTCTTCCCACCACCCGAACCTCGTCCTTGAAGAGCTCCCGCAAGGGTTCAATCAGTTTGAACTGCAGGTCGGGGGGCAGCCCGCCCACATTGTGATGGCTCTTGATGGTCGCCGCCGGCCCTTTTACGGAAACCGATTCGATGACGTCCGGATAGAGCGTTCCCTGCACCAGGAAATTCACCTCGCCCAGCGCGCGCGCTTCCTCCTCAAAAACCCGGATGAATTCTTCCCCGATGATCTTTCGCTTCCGCTCCGGGTCGCTGACACCCTCGAGGCGCTTGAGAAATCGGTCGGAGGCGTCCACCGCCCGGACGGTCAGATGCGCCTGCTCGCGCAGCTTGGCGGTGACGCGCTCGAATTCGTTCAGGCGCAACAGGCCGTTGTTCACAAAGACGCACGTCAGCCGGTCGCCCAGCGCCCGGCCCACCAGCGTCGCCGCCACGGCTGAATCCACCCCGCCCGAAAGCGCGCACAACGCCCGGCCTTCGCCCACCTGGGCGCGAACCCTCTCCACAGTCTCTTCGATGAATGAGCGCGGGAACCAGTTGGGCTGAATTTGACAGATATCCTGAACGAAGCGCCGGAGGATTTCCGCTCCGCGCTCGGTGTGGTGGACTTCCGGATGAAACTCCACCGCGAACATGCGCTCGGCGGGATTCTCAATCACCGAGATGGCATTCTCAGTCCGTCCCGTGATCTGGAAGCCCGGCGGCACTTCCACCACGTGGTCGCCATGGCTGTTCCAGATACGCAGCGGAGAGGGGAGCCCGCGCAGAAGGCCCTCGGCAGACCCGATATCCAAGCGGGCAAAGCCGTACTCGCGCCTCCCTGCCGGCTCGACTTTCCCGCCCAGCTTGTGCGACATCCACTGCAGCCCGTAGCAGATGCCCAGCACCGGCACGCCCATCTTCAGCACGCGCTCATCGCAGACGGGCGAAGCGGGATCGTAAACCGAAGACGGCCCGCCCGACAGGATCAGCGCCTGGGGATGTAGTCCCTCAATCTCACGGAAAGCGAGATTGCAGGGCACAATCACCGAATAGACGTGCATCTCGCGAATGCGGCGCGCGATGAGCTGCGTGTACTGGGAGCCGAAATCCAGAATGACGATCGGTCTGTGTTCCATGATGGTTCCGCGATTCCTGGCAGAATTCGGGAAAGGAATGTGGCTTACTCGCCTTCACTTCGCAACGATGTTCACCAGCTTGTTCGGGACCAGGATTACTTTTGCCACGGTCCTGCCGTCCAACGAAGAAACCACCTTCGGCTCCGCCAGCGCCCGGCGGCGGATTTCCTCCTCGCTGGCGCCCACGGCGACGCGAATCCGGCCGCGCAGCCTGCCGTTGACCTGAACGGGAATTTCCAGCTCGTCTTCGGCGGCAAGCGCCGGGTCAAACGCCGGCCAGGGCTCCCGGAGCAGCGGTTTGGAATGCCCCAGCCCTTCCCACAACTCGTCGGCCACATGCGGCGCGAAGATGGAAAGGACCACGACCAATATCTCAAGTGATACTTTAAGTGTCGTCGGCCGCACCTTCCCCCTCTGAACAGCCGCTTCTAAAGCAGTGAATTCGTTCACCAATTCCATGGCCATGGCGATGTCGGTATTGAAGTGCCAGCGCTCTTCCATGTCCTCGGTGACGTGTCGCAAAACTTGGTGCGCTTTGCGGAGCAATTGGCGCTCTTCTGGCGTCAGAGCGGCGGCCTCGTCGGCTGAGATTTTTCCGGCCGTCACGCCTTTGAGGCCGTCGGCGTATTTGGCCACCAGGCGATAAACCCGATTGACGAAGCGCGCGGCGCCCTCGATGCCGGCGTCCGACCAGTCCAGATCCTTTTCGGGCGGGGCGGCAAAGAGCATGTAAACCCGCACCGTGTCGGCGCCGTATTTGGCGAACATCTCGGTCGGGTCCACCACGTTGCCCTTCGATTTCGACATCTTCGCGCCGTCTTTGATGACCATGCCCTGCGTAAACAGCCGCGCCACGGGCTCCTCAAAATCCACCAGCCCGATGTCCTGCATCACCTTGGTGAAGAAGCGCATGTAGATGAGGTGCAGGAT
>JAHEKS010000397.1 GCA_024638215.1 Acidobacteriota bacterium
GCCCGCCAGGCGAACCCGCTCGACCACCATCGGCCGGCCTTGGGTCAGCTTGGTCAGCTCTTGCCAGTCGTTTGTAGCCTTGGTTTGGCTTGGCATTGTCAATTCTCTCCCGCTTACGTAATTAACATATTGAAGTTATAGATTGAGATTGTTGACATGTCAAGCATTTTTTGTGAAGTTTTTTAATGTTGCTCCAACATATTGAAAATAAACGGCGTCTCTACGCCAGCTAGGCCGGGCGCGTTCCGCAGACCCGTTCACCCTTGCGGCGTGGCGAGAAATCGGGTTGATTAACTGCCCTCACAGGGGTAAGAATCGCACCCGGAGCAGGGCAATGAGCAGCGATCCGCGGCATCCTCCGTCTGCCAAACCTTGGCTGGCGAAAAACTATCGCGAGCATTGGTGGGAGCGATATGAATTCCTCGATCCTCTGCAAGAACCCTGGCAGCCGGTCTCCAAGATCGCTCTCGCGGCCTGGCTGATCTTCTACGCGCTGTTTCTACTCTACGCCGCCCGCGTCCCGCAGGGCCAGTCGCTCTTTATTGACCTGGTGTTTCTGCCCATCCACGAATGCGGGCATCTGCTTTTTGGATTTCTCGGCAACCAAACACTGATGGTCATGGGCGGAACGATTCTTCAACTCTTCGTTCCGCTGGCCATCGCCGTCTATTTTGTGTTTCAGCGCCAGCTTACCGGCGCGGCCTTTGCGGCGTTCTTCTTCTTCGAGAATTTCCTGCAGATCGGGACCTACATGGCCGACGCGCGCGCGCAGCAGTTGCCGCTGGTCAATATCGGGGGCGGGGAAGGCATTCACGACTGGGGCTATCTCTTCGCAAAATTCGGCGTCATCAATCAGGACATGGCGATTGGCAAAACCGTGCGCGCGCTGGGCTGGCTGGGGATGATCGCTGTGGCCGCGTGGCTGGGTTGGCGTGGCCGCGCCAAGGCGCAATCGGCGGGCAGCGCGAATCTGAATTGAATTCGAAACCGGAGAGCTTTCAGGCGTTGCCGGAGGCGCGCGTCGAGCGGATTTCCACGATGCGCGAGGTGGTGATGGTTCGAAACGCCGGGTGGCGGAATTCCAGGCGCATACCGCGCCCGATGAAACGGGACTTCAGCATGGTCCCGCCCCACGTCGAGCCCTCGAGGCGCACCAGCGTGGGCGCGGGGCAGAACTTAGGGTGGCCGCAGATCAGCACCCGCCCCTGGCCGCGGTTGACAATGGTGTACCAGTGGTTCTGCGTTTCAACTTCCAGCGTTTCGCCTTCGCGCAAATTGTCCAGGTAAACGCCCCCTTCGATTTCCGACTGCGCGATGTTGTGGTTCACCGCATCGCACAAGTTGGGATGCGGCTGGAAGAGGTTCGGGGTGGGAGCCGTGGTTTGCGTGTCCATACTCGCTCCGTCTCGGGCCCAGAAGCGGCAGCTCTTCGTCTGAGCTTTTACAAGGACCGCTTCTCCTAATCAACAGTTTACCTTTGCCGGTGCGCGAACGCAACCGCAAGTGTGAAGCGTTGCAGAGGTGGTAACCGGTCGGGACCCCGCCACGGATTCACGGCAGGGAAAAGGCATTCAGCGAATGTAATGAATGCCGTATTGCCTTTTTTCGCCGAAGGAAAACTTGGCGCGAGAGCGCACCTCGGCTTTCAGCGGGATGTCCTGGCTTCCCGACGTGTAGGGGCAGACGATTTGCAGGATGTCGCCGACGTTCAAGTCCATGGCCAGCGAAACGGCGAGGCCCCCTTTGCAGAGGTTTTCGGTTTTCGACGTCTGTTGCGCCCCGCCTCCGCGCACTCGACGCCCCACTCGGCGGCCTCCGTCCCGCTCAAGCGGGTTGCGCCCACCACGCGGAAGTCCGCTTCGTTGTAGTTTTCCAGATTGATGATGCGGATCGAGTCCTCGGGGGTCACGCGGTGCTGGAGAGCGATGCGCGCGCCCGCCTGGTTCAGGACCAGCGTGTAAGTGTCTTCGGTAAAGGGCTCGCCCGCGGGGTCGGTGCCTATCACGCGGATGGGGACGGAAAGCGTCAGACGTTCGGTGCGCCTTTGTTCAAGTTGGTCCATGATCGCTCTTCAGCGTTCCAGGGGAACGTCGCAAGGCAGCAACGCCGCGACGCCGCG
Organism: Acidobacteriota bacterium; assembly: GCA_024638215.1. Taxonomy (GTDB): domain Bacteria; phylum Acidobacteriota; class Terriglobia; order UBA7540; family UBA7540; genus JAHEKS01. The sequence goes on from JAHEKS010000397.1 coordinate 2,120, forward strand.
TCGCTACGGAAACGGGCTGGCAAGACGCCCCACCGGGACGTCCCGCTAATAATCCCGTGCCTCCCATTGCGCGCGCAGGGTTTCGGGGCTCCAGGTATCGTTGGGGTCCGCAAGTTCCAGGCCGGCGAGGCCCGCGAAGGGGGTTTCCGGGTCGCCCCTCCAAACCACGCGCAGGCGTTTGGGCTGCGCCTCGGTGGGCAGTTTTACCTCGACCTCCGTTCCCGCGGCCAACAAAAATCGAGACTTCAACCGCGCGCCGCGCTGATCAAAGGAAATGATTTCCGCGCGGTCGAAGAACTCCCGCCCCAAGGCGTCCGTGCCTTGCAGGACGGCCGGCGTCTGAACCGTCAGGCGCTTCGAGCGGCGGCGATCTGTGGGAAAAGGTGACACGGTTGCTGCGGCCATCCTTGAAGGCGCGTTGCGGAAAGAAACCTCCGGCGGCTTCCCGCCCCGCCCTCCTCAGGATTGAACCGATTCCTCTTCGCGCGGAAGTCAGAAACCGCCTGATATTAATTTAGGCGATGCCGTTCGTCAACCACGCGATTTCGCAGGCCCACCCACGACGCGCCGCGCCGCGGGCGTCGTGATAGAATCACCCTGCACGAGCGCAGGACGCCAGAATGTCCGGATCGCTTGAGAGGGAGGTTCATGAAGGTCATCATTCGCAGTATGCTCGTCTTGATACTACTCAGTTGTGTATCAGCCGTGTTTGCCCAGGAAATGCCCGCAGGACGACTGATGCGTTTCCCGGACGTTTACAAGGACCAGATCGTTTTCAGCTACGCCGGCGACCTTTGGCTGGTTTCGACCTCCGGCGGCATCGCGCGGCGCATCACCACCCATCCGGGCCTCGAGCTGTTCCCCAAGTTTTCGCCCGACGGCAAGTGGATCGCCTTTACCGGCCAGTACGACGGCAATTTCAACGTCTACCTGATTCCGGCGGAGGGCGGCGAGCCCAGGCAATTGACCTTCGCGCCCGACGTCGAGTCCGTGCCGGAGCGCATGGGCCCAAACAACATGGTGATCAACTGGTTCCCCGATTCCAAGCACATCTTGTTTCTTTCGCGGCGTGACACCTTCAACACCTGGTTCGGGCGGCTGTTCAGCGTCTCCATTGACGGCGGGTTGCCCGAGCGTCTGCCGCTTCCCAAAGGCGGACTCACGTCCTTTTCGCCCGACGGGACCAAGATCGCCTACAACCGCATCTTTCGCAATTTCCGCACCTGGAAGCGCTACACGGGCGGTATGGCGCAGGATATCTGGATTTACGACCTCAAGAACGTGAGCGCCGAGCGCGTCACCGACT
>JAHEKS010000124.1 GCA_024638215.1 Acidobacteriota bacterium
GGGGTTCATCGGCCTGTTCACCATGGGCGGACTGACGGGTCTGTTCCTGGCCTCGGTGGCCGTGGATATCCATGTCCATGATACGTATTTCGTCATCGCCCATTTCCACTACATCATGGTGGGAGGCGCCCTGATGGGCTATCTGGGCGGCATCCATTACTGGTGGCCCAAGATCACCGGGCGCCTTTATCCGGACCGCTGGGCAAGGTTCGCCGCCCTGGTGATTTTCGCCGGATTCAATTTGACCTTTTTCCCGCAGTTTGTGCTCGGCTATCTGGGCATGCCGCGCCGCTACGCGACCTATCCGCCGGAGTTCCAGGTGCTCAATGTGATGTCGTCAGCGGGCGCGTCCATTCTGGGCATCGGGTACCTCATTCCCCTGATTTATCTGATCTGGTCCTTGCGCTCCGGGCCCATCGCCGGCCCGAATCCGTGGAAGGCCAAGGGGCTGGAGTGGGAAACGCCTTCCCCGCCTCCCACGGTGAATTTCGAGGAGACGCCCGTGGTAACCCAGGAGGCCTACGCTTACGCGGAAGAGGAGGTTCCGGTTGGCTGACGCGCACGCAGCGCTTCCCCACTCGGGTGCGCTCAAGGAGCAATTCGACGACCTCGAACAGCAGCACGAGGCTTCCGCCCTCGGCATGTGGGTCTTCCTCGCCACCGAAGTCATGTTTTTCGGTGGGCTGTTCGCCGCCTATACAATCTTTCGAAACCTCTACTACCCGGGATTCGTCGCCGGCAGCCATCTGCTGGAAGTCCCATTCGGCGCCACCAACACTGCTGTGCTGATCTGCTCCAGCTTGACCATGGCCATGGCGGTGCGCTCGGCGCAGACCGGAAAGCGCCGGGCGCTGATCGTCTACCTTCTTTGCACCATGGCTCTGGGGCTGGCCTTCCTGGGAATCAAATTCCATTTCGAGTGGTACCACGATTATCTGGACGGGATCGTGCCCGGCGTCCACTTTGCGCCTTCGCCGGAACTCCTGGCGCACTGGGCCCAACTTCACGTCGCGCCGCCGCACGTCGAAATGTTCATGTACTTTTACTTTGTGATGACCGGCGTCCATGCCCTGCACATGATCGTGGGCGTGGGCATCCTGAGCGTGCTGGTGATTATGGCCTATCAGGGAAAGTTCGGCCCCGACCGCTTCAACACCGTCGAGATGTCGGGGCTCTACTGGCACTTCGTGGACATCATCTGGATTTTCCTGTTTCCGTTATTGTATCTGCTGGGAGGTCGGTTCCGATGACGGGCCACATCATGCCCCGTAAAATCTACTTCATGGTGTTCGGCTGCTTGCTCGCGCTCACCGCGCTGACCACCCTGGCCGCGTACGTGGATCTGGATGCGTACCTGGGCACAAAGATCATCCCCATGAATACCGTCGTGGCGCTGCTGATCGCCGCCTGCAAAGCCACGCTGGTGGCGCTGTTTTTCATGCACGTCAAGTACAGCAGCCACTTGATCAAGGTCGTCGTCGCCGCCGGCCTGTTCTGGATGGCCATCCTGATCGCGCTCACGATGAGCGATTACAAGACCCGCAACCTGCATATCCCCAACCCGCCGGAATCGTGGCAGTCTTCAATTTCGCAGCCGGACCGTTGAGTTCAGCGCGAGAGTTCCACGGGCAGCCTTGCTCGCCGGCGCTTCCGTTCAAAGGGTTTGCACTTCTGCGCCGGGTGAGCGACAATGCTCGCCTTACCGCAATTTTCGCAGAACCAGGCAGGAGGACCATTTATGCCCGGGTACGACTATGACCTGCTGGTGATCGGGTCGGGACCGGCGGGCCAGCGCGCGGCCATCCACGCTGCCAAGCTCGGCAAGCGCGTGGCCATCGTGGAACGCAAGGCGGTGGTGGGCGGCGTGTGCATCAACACCGGCACCATTCCCAGCAAGACGCTGCGCGAGGCGGTCCTCTATTTCTCGGGCTACCGGCTGAAGGAAATCTACGGCGAGTCCTACGCGGTCAAGCAGAACGTGACCATGACCGATCTGCTTTTCCGCACCGACTACGTGATCCGGCATGAAATCGACGTCATCCGCCACCAACTGGCGCGCAACCGCGTAGAGATCCTCAGTGCCGAAGCGTCGTTCGCAGACGCGCATACCTTACGGCTGAAATATCTCGATTCGCAAGGCTACCGGGACGTCACCGCCGCGAAGATCGTCATCGCCGTCGGCAGCTCGGCGACCAAGGAGCCGCACATCCCTTTCGACGGCCGCCGCATTTTGACCAGCGATGACATTCTCAATATGGACCGCCTGCCCCGCACCCTGGCGGTGGTGGGCGCGGGCGTGATCGGATTGGAATACGCCAGCCTCTTCGCGGCGCTCGGAGTGCGTGTCACACTGATCGACAGGCGCCCCCGCCTGCTGCCTTTTGTGGACGCGGAAATCATGGACACGCTGGCTTACCACCTGCGTGAGAATCGCGTCACGCTGCGACTGGAAGAAGAAGTGAGCGGTATCGAACCCTTCGACGACGATCGTGGAGGAGGGGTCAAAATTCATCTCGCCAGCGGCAAGCAAACCAACGCTGAAAAGGCCCTCTACAGCATCGGCCGCACGGGCGCGACCTCGCGGCTGAACTTGGCCGCCGCCGGGCTCGCCCAAGACGAGCGCGGCCGCTTGAAAGTCAACGACGCCTACCAGACCCCCGTCCCCCACATTTACGCGGTTGGCGACGTCATCGGTTTTCCCAGTCTCGCCTCCATTTCCATGGAGCAGGGCCGCCTGGCGGCCTGCCACGCCTTCGGCGTCCCCACCGACAGCCTCCCCCAGCTCTTTCCCTACGGCATCTACGCCATCCCGGAAATCTCCATGGTCGGCCGCAACGAGCAGGAGTTGACCGAAGCGGAAGTTCCTTACGAGGTGGGCAAGGCGCAGTACCGCGAGATCGCGCGCGGGCAAATCATCGGCGACTCCACCGGCTTGCTGAAGTTGATCTTCCACCTGGAAACGAGGAAGTTGCTGGGCGTGCACATCATCGGCGAAGGCGCCAGCGAGCTGATCCACATCGGACAGGCCGTGCTTGCTTACAGCGGCAATATTGACTACTTCTTGGATATCGTCTTCAACTATCCCACCCTTGCCGAGTGCTACAAGACAGCCGCCTTCGACGGCATCAACCGCTTGGCGCGCTAGATCTCCTGCGTAGGCTTGTTTGCAAGCAAGAGGCTTGTGCGCGGCACCACAAGGTTGAGCCGCGCAGGCAGAACCGTTGCCTCGAAGGGCAAGCGGCCCAGCGGCTCGCCATCCAGCTCCAGTTGCACCGGCTCATCCGCGAGTGCTACCACCCGCCGCGCGCGGTAGTGATGGACTTTCGGATGGCGGTACACGTCCTCCGAGTAAAGGACGCGGATGTCCCGCGCCAGTTCGAACATTCGCAGGTAATCAATCACCGTGACCTCGAGCAGGCCGTCGTTGAGAATCGCGCGCGGGCAGGGATGCATGCCGCCGCCGTGAAACTCGCCGTTTCCCACCGCGACGTGGGTGATCAGGAATTCGCCCGGGAGTTTCTCGCCGTCGAGCTCGAGGCGAACGCGCTTGCCGCGGTACGTGACGAAGGTGCGAAACGTCGCCAAGAAGAAAGCTGCGCCGCCGCCCAGTGCCCGCGCGGCATTTTGGCAACGGGCCGCCACCTCGCCGCCCATTCCGAAACTGGCCACGTTGATGAAGTAGCGAGATTGCGGAGCGCCGTCGTGGCCGCAAAACGTTGCCTTGCCCACGTCTATTCCCAGCGAAACGCCGCTGGCGAGCGTTTCGACGATGTCCTCGATTTTCGGGCAGATTTTGAGCGTCCGGCAAAAGTCTCCACCGGTGCCGAGCGGCAGAATTCCCAGGCGCGCTTCAGGACGCACGGGCTGATCGTGGTCGAGAAAGCCGTTCGCCACCTGGCTGATCGTGCCGTCTCCGCCCGCCGCCACAATGTAATCGTATCCTCGGCGCAACAGGTCGCGAGTGGGTTCGGTGCCGCCGCTCGCTTCCGTTGCCCGTGTGGCAAACGGGCCCAGGCGCGCTTCGAGAATTCGCGAGATTTCAGGCCAGCGCTTGGCGGTTTTCCCTCCAGCCGAGCGCAGGTTGACGATGACCGCGATCTTGCTTTTCTCGGGCATGAAAAAATCGGCGACCTCGTCCCGGCTCATCAGGCCACGCCGCGCCGCCGCAGGTCGTCCACGGTGTCTTTCAGCGTTAGGACCGGACCGCGCGAAGTGAAGCCCAACTCGTTGCGCGCGAGCGCCGTATCGCAAACGTCGCGTGCGCCCTCTTCTGTAACTACGCCATCCCTGTTCGCGCGCACAGGCAGGAACCTGTCCAGAGCCTTTCGCTGTGCTTAAGGGTTAACTTCGCGAAAAACGGGGCGTCAACCTGAATTCTTTCTCGAAGTCTTCGTATCTTATGGCCTTACTTATTTACCCCGCGGGTGCTGTTGATGAATCGGACTACGCCGGGAACAACGGAAACGGGCAGGCGCCGCGTGACAAACACAAAAACCCGATTGGCAAATCCCGGCACAACCAGGTGTTTGCCTCGGAGAGTCTGCCGCACTGCAATTTTCGCCACCGCTTCCGGGCTTGCACCTGCGGCATCGTTCCGGTGCGCGATCCCCGCTCGCGCGCGAAATTCCGTCCGCACCGTCCCCGGGCAAAGGACTGTTACAGTCACGCCGGTTCCCTTCAATTCCTCGCGCAGCGACTCGGAAAACGTCAGCAGAAAGGCTTTGCAGCCGCTGTAAACCGCTTGAAACGGTGCGGGCGCGAACGAATATACGGAAGCGACATTAAGAATCCGTCCCTTTTTTCGGGCCCTCATTTGCGGCAAGACGGCTTTCGTCAGTTTCAGCATCGCAGCCAGTTGGACATTCAGCAGATTCAATTCCTGGGCAAGGTCCGTCTTCAGAAACTCACCGCCCACGCCGAACCCGGCGTTATTGACGAGAAATTCGATTTCGATGGGCGGTGCGAACAGGGCCCGAATCAAACCGTCAACCGATTCCGGGCGTGATAGATCGGCCACGTAAGCCTGGGTTTCGACGTTGAATTGCTGGTGGCAGTCTGCGGCGACTTGCTGCAAGGGTTGCTCATCCCAGGATGTCAGAAACAAGTTGTAGCCTTTGCCCGCAAACTCAAACGCCACCGCCTTCCCGATGCCCGAAGACGCGCCGGTAATCAGCGCCCATGTTTGCTTGGTAGCCATATTGGAACGATGGATGAATGATGAATCGTGCGGCCCGCCTGGAATTCATCATTCATAATTTCTGCCTGCTCGTTTACACCTATTGATTTCCGGCTCCAAAGACGTTGTCCGGATCAAGGCTGTGCTTCAACTCGCGCTTCCACTCCAGAGCGGCGGGCGACAGGATGGCGGGCAAAAACGCCCGGCGGATCTTGCCGACGCCGTGGTGATGCGAGATCGAACCGCCGGAACGCAGGATTTCTTCGCGCGCGATGTTCTCGAGTTCTTTATAAACTTGCGCCGGGTGCGGCACGCCCTTGAAATAGAAACCATAATAAAAGTAAATAGCGGCGCCTGTCTCGTAGATCTGGGTGACGCGCGCCGTAACGAAATCCTTGGCCGGCAGGTTTCGCGCCCGATACTCGGCACGCAATCGTTTCTTGACGTTCTCGATGAGCGGCAGAACGTCGCTCCAGGCGGCTGAAGTCTCAAACGATTCGGCGATGATGTAGTAGTTCAGCAGGAAATCGCGAATGTACGCGATGCTGAAGGTCAGTTGGTAGCCGCGCCGCCCGTTTTCCGCGCCCGCTTTCATACCCCCGAGTTTCTTGGCGATGCCGTAAGCGGCGCGCTCCTGCTCCGCCACTTCGCGCCGCGTGCCTTCAAAAACGAGCGTGCAAACCGCCACCTGATCCAGGCGAAAGCCCTTGAGCTTGGTGACCACAAACTTCTCGATTTTGCTCTTCCAGACGCCCGGACCTTTCGCCGCCGGCTTCAACGCCAGGGCGAAGTGAAACTGCAAATTGTCAACCAGGCGGACACTGGAGGGCCTCGACGGTTCCAGCGCCAGTTCGCGCATGAACGCGACGCCTGCTTCCATGCTTGGAAAAAGAATGGAGCCGAACGACTGCACCTCGGGAAGCGGGAAGAGCTTGACGACGGCTGAAGTGATGATGCCTAGCGTTCCCTCCGAGCCAAAAAGCAGCCGGCGCAAATCAATCCCCATCGATTCGCGCGGAGAGCACTTGGCGCGTTCCAGCTTTCCGTTCGCGGTGGCCACCGTGACGTCCAGTACCAGGTCTTCGATGTTGCCGTATTTGTTCTTCTTCATGCCGCTGGCGTTGGTGGCAATCCACCCGCCCAGGGTTGAAAACTCCACGCTATCCGGCTCGTGACCCATGGTGAAGCCGTAAGCTTGGAGCTGCGTCGCGATATTGCGCCCCACCGCTCCGGCCTCGATCGAAGCCATGTGATTTGCCTTGTCGATCCATCGGATGCGGTTCATCCGCTGCATATCCACCGAAACGATGAGGCGTTGCTCGTCGGCTTCACAGCGCAGGGCGTCGGTGACGTTCGTCCCGCCGCCGAACGGGATCAGCACAACATGGTGCCGCTTAGCCGCCTCAATTAATGGCGCGATTTGTTCCTCGGCTTCCGGATAGACCACCAGGTCGGGAATCCGCTCCAGGCGCTCGTACTTGATGGCGTACATTTCCTCCTGCGTCTGGCCATGGCCGTGGCGCAGCCGCGTCGGGCCATCCGTGCTGATTTGCTGATCGGTGAAAATCCGCCCGATTTCGCTGAGAAAACCCGCATTTTCGACGGGCGGCGGAATTTCGGTCGGGTAAGAGGGCCGGTACACGTCCTTCGGGTCGAACGGGATTTCGAGCACGTCGCGAACCCAGGGCAGCAACGCCGGCAGTTCTTTGCCGCTCAATTCGTAACGATTGCCGAGCAAGACGACGTGACCGTTTTCATTGATGGAAAAACCGCTGTCTTTGAACCCCCAGACGTCGAGACTCTCGGCGTCGCTGGCGCTGGGCCGCAGTGGTTCAGGGGTAACCAGCAATTCGTTCGGTTTGGCCGCCGGAGCTGAAGGCGGTGCTTGTGTCGGTTCAGACACGGGGGTTGCCATGATGACCTCTCTCGATCCGTTTCGCCCTTCGGCAAACACAACGTTTCCCGCTTGAGTCTATCACTACCCGCACGGGTCGGAGGCTTTCTGCCGCCATCCGAAAACTCACTATTTCCGGTTCTGAAAACCGCGCACTCTGCGATACGCACTTAGAGCCGGCAGCGCAGCGTTCCGCTGTCCAGAGACTCGGCGGTTTGACGAGACCAACGTGCCCTCGAAGTCGAAGACGGCGATGCCGGCGCTCATCGCTGGCTCGCCAGGCTGGCGGGTTTTGAGGGGGCGCCGAACAAGTTCTGAAAGTTCTTCTTGTGCCGCCAGGCGAGGAACAGCGTCATCAAACCCGCGTAAGCCGCATCCCGGCTGCCGACCACGACCAGGATCAAGAGCGCGAAGAAAACCCAGCTTCCAATGGAGGCGATGGCGCCCGCTTCCTTCCACTTCAGCCGGCTGCCGGTGACGCGGACGATCACGAACACCACCAGCACCACCGCCGCCCACGCCGGGTAGAGGACCAGCATCACGCCCGCCGAGGTGGCGATGCCTTTGCCGCCGTTGAATTTAAGGATGGGCGAATAGCAATGGCCCAGCACCGCGGCAAAGCCCAGAATCCAGCCCGTCTCATTTCCCTGCCCGAGGTGTTGTAGATGAAAGAAATACCAAACCGGCAGCATGCCTTTTCCCACGTCGCCGATCAGGGCAATGATGGCGCGGCCTTTGCTGACTCGCAGGACGTTGTTGAATCCCGGATTGCCGGAGCCGACAGTGCGGATGTCTATGCCCGAGCCCGCCATCGCCAGGACGGCGAAAGGAATCGAGCCGGCCACAAAACAAACCACAAAAGGAATCAGCAGTCGGCTGACTGCTTCAGGCATCGGTCAAGTCCCCCGAAAAATCCTATTGCTCAGAGCAGCGTCCTGCAATCACCCGCAGAGCTTGGCTATAGCGCCGCGAACGCACTCACGCAGTTCCGTGAGGTCGCCGTTCCCGCCGGCGCGTTGAAGGATGGGTTCGCCAATCCTGATTCGGGCCCAACTGGCGCTGGTCCGCCGGTGCACGCCGAACAACTCGGCCGTTCCCCGAATGCCAATCGGCCGCAGGGCGCAACCCTGAGAAGCCGCGGCCTGGAACGCCTCAAGGCGAAACCGGCTGCGCTGCGGAGAGGCGCCCACGGCGCTATCGGCAAACACCATCACGGAGAGACTCTCGCTGAGCGTTCGCTCGATGCGCTCGCGCAGCGTGCCCCCGGGCGGCGCGGCGTCACCTTTGAGGCCAGGGACGACCAGCGGCCGCAGCAGGAATCTGGCTGCCCCCGTCAACGAACTCAGTACCGTCCCATCAGAAATAAGAAAGGGCGTGCGTAACTTTGCCGCCAGCACCAGCGGATCGAGCGCGCCGGCGCGGTTGGCGAAAAAGACTGTGGGCTTGCCGCTTGCCACGTCCTCGCCTCCGCGGAACCCAACCCTCTCGCCCGACGAAGCCAGCACAAACCTGGCCGCCGATCGCACAATCTCCGCCGCGGCCCGCTTGCCGGGGGCCAGGCGCGCGAAGACTCCCGCCACGCACGCCGCGCCCAGCATCGCCACGGAGTTGAGGGCGTGCCGAACCCGCTCGCTGATCCGCCCCAGAACAAGGTCAAACCATGAGCCAAAATGCACGAACCTCAGCCGGACGATCTGCACCCACGGCGCGCCCTTGCCGGCGTTGAGCTCGCCGCTCAAGTAGAGCCGCCGAGTTTCGTTGCGGCGGATCTTGCCGCTCGAGGTCTTGGGAATGGCGTGCGGCCGGACCAGCACCACATGGTCGGGCGGGATGCCCAGCACCGAGTCAATCTTCTCGATGACCGCGGTTTCGATCCGCTCCAATTCCTCTGGGCGGGCGGCGCGGGTTTCCGCGGCGACCACCAGGCGCTCGGTTCCCGAAGCCTCATCCACCGTACCGAAGGCCGCGATGCAACCGCGGCGCACTCCCGAAATCTCTGCCGCAGCCGCCTCGACTTCCTGCGGAATAATGTTGCGGCCCGACTTGATGATGCAATCCTTCAGGCGGCCGGTGACGAAGATTTCGCCGTTCGCCCAGTAAGCCAAGTCACCCGAATCCATCCAGCCGTCCTCGGTCATGATCGCCGCGGTGGCCTTGGGGTTGCGGAAATACCCGGAGGTCATGGAGGACCCGCGGAAAAACACGCGCCCTTGCTGGCGTTCGCCCAGCATGTTGCCCTGGTCGTCCACCAGCCGGATTTCGTGGCCGGGCATGGGACGCCCGTTGGCGACGAATCGGATCACATTGGGATCGCCCGGTCCGGCCGGCACGGCGCGGCCCTCGGTTTCGAAAAGATCGCGGCGGATGGTGTCAATGATCGGCGGGCGATTAATCGGCGGAAACGCGAGCGCGACGGTGGATTCCGCCAGGCCGTAACAGGGAACGTAGCTCTCAGGCCTGAACCCGTAAGGCCTGAAGCGCTCGGCAAAGCGCTCCAGCGTCTCGGGGTGAACCGCCTCGCCGGCATTGATGGCAATGCGCCATCGGCTGAGGTCGAGCCCTGCGATGGCCGAGTCGGGAATCTTGCGCGAGCAAAGCTCGTAAGCAAAGTTGGGCGCGGGACAGAGCGTCGCGCACGAGTCGCTGAGCGCCCAAAGCCATCGCTCCGGCCGCGTGAGAAAAGCGATCGGCGACAATATGGTGATCGGCACACCATAGAAAAGGCAGAAGAGCCACGAGCCGATCAGGCCCATATCATGATAGAGCGGCAACCAGCTCATTCCGTAGTCGGTCGGGCGAACCTGAACCGAATGGCCGATTCCCTGCACGTTGGCGAGAATGTTGGAGTGCTTGAGCATCACGCCCTTGGGGTCACCGGTGCTGCCCGAGGTGTACTGGATGAACGCGGTTTCGGCGGGGTCTACAACGATCTTCGGCGCCTGTTCGCCCACTTCGCGCAGCGCTTCCACGGTCGTCGCGTCAATCAGGCTCGGGATGCTGACGCGCATGATCTTCGAGACGGCCTTGACGCGGTCGAAGCCGATCAGGAACCGGACCTCGGCGTTGCGCAGGATGGCCACTTGGCGGCGAACGTATTCTTCAATCTTGTCGGGCCGGGCGGGAGGATAAATCGGCACCGCAACGCCGCCGGCCAGCATCACGCCGAAAAACGCCTGGAAGAATTCGACGCAGGTCGGAAGCATGATGGCGACGCAATCGTTGCGCTTCAGGCCCGCGGCCCGCAGACCCGCGGCGACTTTGGTGGCGGCGGCGAGCAACTGCCGGCAGGTGATGTCCTGGCCCCAATCCTCCTCCAGCAGATGGATGTGAACGCGGTCAGGCTCGATCTCGACATGCCGGCGGAGAACTTCGACCAGGGTCGAGGCGCTCGAGGGAGGCGGCGGCGCTTCACGCGCGGGCTGAATGATGCGATAACGGGTCTTCGCAGCCTTCTCGTGCCCGCTTTCCAAAACCGCGCGCACCAGGTCGGCGGGCGTTTCCGCCTCCTGGGCGATCTCATCCGGCAGGTGAGTGTTGAACCGCGCCTCGCTGCGCACCAGCAACTCGACGCGCTCCAGGCTGCCCAGGCCGAGGTCCCGTTCGAGAGACGAATGCAGCGTGGCGTTCGTCGCGGCCCGCTCCGAGCCGAGCTCGATCAGCAACTCGCGGACGATTTCGAGCACCTGCTCCTCGGCTGAGGACCCGTCGAGCTGTTTGGAAGTGGTCGTCATTTCAGGTATTGCAAACGATTACCGTGCGCAATGCCGCTTGGCAAGGTCAAAGTTGGATTATCCGACGTTTCGAGACCCTTATCAAATCCCTCTGCCGCGAAGCGGTGCGCATCGCTCAGATTTTGAAAGCCCAGTCCCGTACGGCCTCCGGCTGAATCCATTTCTGAATGCCCTTGACCTGATGATTGATCCAGTAGTCTTTCCAATCAATCCGCTCCGGCTCCCAGGGAAGCAGCGCGCGGTCTTTCTCCGTGATTAGCGAGCGGGTGCGGCGAATATTTTCGGATTCGAAGACGTACCGGTTGTGCAGGATGAAAGGCAAATACTGGTCGAGCACCTGTTCGCGGAAGGTCGTCTGAAGGCTGAGCGACCTTAAGGCCGTGGACCAGCCGGCGAGAGATGCGCGGCCCGGAAGGTGCGCCGACTCGAGCATTCGCTTTGCCCCCGCGACGAAAGCCTGAGCGCGTTCAATCCTGCGCTGCAACCGGGCGCGGCGGGCGCGAGCTTTATCGGCGGTCAGGATGCGAAGTTTCCGCGAAGGATCAACCCAGAAAGGTACGGACGCGCCATTCTGTTTCTGGGTACGGCGCGCTTCGGCTCCGAGCAGGCGAACCAGTGGTCCGAGTTCGTGGGGATTCACATCCGCTGACCCCAATTGGTAAACGCGCGCGGCACGGCCCTCGAGCCGCAGCGCACACACCATGAGGATCGCCGAAGCTACCAAGTCCACCGGCACGATTTCGAGCGCGATGTCGCTCCGGATGGGCCAGTCCTTCAGCCCGCCCATCGCCATCAGGACCAGCGGAGCCGCGGTGCGGCCGCCTTCGATCCAGCCCGGCATGGGAAAGCTCAAGGCGCTTTCGACGATGGCCGGGCGGACGATCACGTAATCGAGACTCGGCGCGGTGGCGATAATCTGCTCGCCCAGGCTCTTGGCGTAAGTGTAGGTGTTGACCCAGCCCCAGTTCCGGGCGCGCTGCCTGCCCAGCGCCACAAGCCTCTGCGTGAGTTCCCGCGAGCGCGCGGATTGGCCGTGCACGCTGCCCGGCAGCCCATTGGATTCGTCATCTGCACTCAGGACGGTTGAATCGTAAATCTGCCGGATGCGCTCGCGGCACTGGCGCAGTTCTTCGGCGTGGTCAAAACTCTCGTCGTCCGGACCTTTGCGGTGCGGGTAGAACCCCAGAATCGGCTCCGACTCCTCCACCAGGCCTTCCACATCGCCGCAGACGTAGCAGGTGGAAATGTGAACCAATTTCGCCCCCAGCAGCTTGGCCAGGGCCACAACGTGCTCGACGCCATCGACGTTGGAGCGGAAGGACTCGTCCACAGGCGGGAAGAACTCGACCAGCCCCGCGCAATTGATGATCAGGCTGACGCGTCCCTTCAGGCGGTCCAGGCTCTCGGCGTCAAGCCCGCAAAGCGGTATGCCGACATCGCCCGGCCAGACGGTAAACTTGGAGTCGAGCGATTCCTTGCCGTGCTTCGCGACAAATCTTTTCACAACCGAGGCCAGCGCTGGCGAATTCAGAGTCTGGGTTTGGAAGCGGTCGGAGGCGGCAAGGTCGCCCTGCGGCCTCAGCAGGACGTGGAGATGCTTGAAGCCCGGATAGCGATCCATCAGCATTCCCAGGACCACTTTGCCCAGGAAGCCGTTCGCTCCGGTCAGCAAGATTTCGTGCTGTTGGAACTGGTATGCTACGTCTGTCAATGACGGACTCTCTCGCCTGCCTGCCCATCGGCTGACGGGTTGGTTATTGACGGCCCCCGCCTGTGCGGGGGGAGCGTCCCGCCGGCTCACTTCAGAAGCCTCTATGGAATCCGCCGGCTGACGGACCCGCAATCTCGCCACAAACCGACTGCCGCCAAGGGGTACGCAGGATGGTTTCAGGACGATTGCTTCGAGGCCAGCGCGCCCCGAGTCTTAGGCACAATCGCTAATGGTAACGATAGCCCTAACCTCATGTCAAGACATCAGATATTGGCCGCGCGTGAAGGATGGATGCATCCTCGTAAGTCGTTGAAACT
>JAHEKS010000398.1 GCA_024638215.1 Acidobacteriota bacterium
TCGCGCCACGCTCCGCCCTACCCAAGCCCACGGTTCCGCGATAAAATGGGTATTTACGGGGAAAGGTCATCGGTGGCCGTTCGGGAAATCAGCACCGGGAAAGTGCGGCCCGCTCGCAGGGGCGGCGCGGTAGTAGCGGGCGAAGGGCTCGCCGGGCGGCTTGCCCGCGCGCTGGCCGTCGCACTCATCGCCTGCCTAGGCTACATCGGGAGGGCGCGGCCGCTCGCGGCCGCCAGCGCCTCCAAGCCCAACGTCATCTTCATCACCATTGACACCCTGCGCGCCGACCACCTGCATTGTTACGGCGACAACCAGATCGCAACTCCGAACATTGACGCGTTGGCCGCAATGGCCGCCCGTTTCACGCAGGCTTACTCCGCCGTGCCCATCACGCTGCCTTCCCATACAACCATCTTTACCGGCGAGTATCCGATGGCCACGGGGATGCACGATTTCAGCGATAACAAGCTGCCCAAATCGGCGGTGACGCTGGCGGAAGTGCTGCACAACAACGGCTACAGCACGGCGGCATTTATCGGCTCGGCGGTGCTCGATTCGCGCTTCGGCCTCAACCAGGGGTTCGACACTTATTTCGACCACTTCGATTTCAGCCGCCTGAAGGAAACCAACCTCGATTTGATGGAGCGGCCGGGCAACGAGGTGACGGACGAAGCTTTGCGCTGGCTGCGCCTCAACCCGCGCCAGCCCATCTTCCTTTGGGTTCACCTGTACGATCCGCATTACCCTTACACGCCCCCGGAGCCGTACGCCAGCCGCTACCGCACGCGCCCCTACGACGGCGAGATCGCCTTTTCAGACTCTCAGGTGGGGCGGCTCTTCGCATTCCTGCGTGACAACGGTCTTTACGACCATAGCGTGATTGCCCTGATGTCGGACCACGGCGAGGGCCTGGGCGAGCACGGCGAAAAGACGCATGGCTTTTTTGTTTACAATTCCACCCTTCACGTGCCCCTGATCATCCGTGTTCCCGGCGTGGCGCCGCGGGTTATTTCGGACGAAGTCTCGCTCGCGGATGTGATGCCGACCGTGCTCCAGGCCCTGAAGATTCCCATCCCCCCGACCGTGCAGGGGCGCAGCCTGCTGGCGGATATCCTCGGGCGCCCTTCCTCCGGCTCCTCCCAGCTTTACGCGGAGACTTATCTGCCGCTCCTTCACTTCCACTGGAGCCAGTTGCGGTCGTTCCAGTCGCGGGGCATGAAGTACATTGACGCCCCGCGGCCGGAGCTCTACGACACTCATCGCGACCCGCGCGAGCTCAAGGACCTTTACGCCACCCGGCGCGCGATGGCCCACAGCCTGCACGACGAGCTTTTTTCCGTGATGCGCCGCTACACTCCCTCGAGCGGCACGGCGACGGCGGGAAAGGAACTGACCGATCCCGCCCTGCTGGAGCGTTTGCGGTCCCTCGGCTACGTCGCCGTTTCAGCGGGTACTTTTTCCGATCGGAGCGGCAAACCTCTGGCCGACCCCAAAGACCGCATTCGCGTGTACGAACTTTTCTCCGAGGGTATGAGCGACGGCCAGCACGGCCGCTATGACGAATCGCTGCGCAAACTGAAGGAAGCCGGAAAGTTGGACCCCTCCGTCCTCGCCGTTCATTACATGATGGCGCTGGATTACTTCAACATGAAGGATTTCCCGCGAGCCATTGCCGAGTTTCAGGAAGTCTTGAAAATGGACCCCAAGTATGCGCTGGCGACCTTCTACCTTGGTCTGGCTTACGGCGAAGCCTCGAACTTTGATGCGGCTATCCAGTATCTGAACAAGGCACTGGAGCTCGATCCGACAAACTTTTCCGCCGCGTTTAACTTAGGCTCGGCCTATTTGCGGAAGAATCGGGTGGACGACGCCGTGGCAGCTTTCAAGCGTTCGGTCGCCATCTATCCGGATTACGCGGAGGGCCACGAAGCGCTGGGCGAAATGTACCTTTATCTGAAGCGGCCCGATGACGCCATTCGCGAACTGCAGCGCGCCACCGCGCTGGCCCCGGGCATGCGCAAGGCGCATTACCATCTTGGCGAGGCGTATGCCGCCAAAGGTATGCACGAACAGGCGGAGCGGGAATTTCAACTCGCCAAATCTCCCTGAAACCGTGCCTCGCTGCCTCCTCTCCCTGCCTCGGCAGACCCGCGGCATTCAATTCTTTTATCCATGCAAGGGACGGCGCGCTATAATTTATCCGTCCCGGAAGAAGAGCCTCGGCGCTTGGCCAGGAAGCCAGCAAATTGAGAGGTTCGGAATGTCCGGTGAGAGAAGGACAACCTTGACCGGCAAGCTGGGCACCCTGCTTTCATGGTGGGCGGTTGCCGGTGCGCTTGCTTGCCCGGTAAGCCTCCGCGGCCAGGGAAGCGGGGTGAACACGATCCGCGGAAAGGTTGCAGGCCCTGACGGTCGTCCTGCGGCGGTTCAGGTTCACCTCCAGAATCAAGCGGGATATGTGGTGGACACCGTTTACACGAACGAGGAAGGGGAGTTCACTTTTCAGGCGGTCTACGATGGTGTCTATCATGTCATGGTTGATGACCCACGCTACCGGCACGCCGAGGCTTTCGCCCGTGTCGCGGTAAACGTGTACCCGACTACGTCGGTCTTCATCTCGCTTGAGCTTCGCGATAAACCGCCAACCACGGTCGCCGGGTATTCAGGCGGGGCACACACGGTATCTGTCCAGGAGTTGAAGGCTAAGTTTCCCAAGCCAGCGGTGAGAGAGTATGAAAAAGGAAACAAAAAGATGGGGCAGGGCGACCGGGAGGGAGCTATCAAGTGCTTCAAGAAGGCCGTGGCAATCGCCCCGGGAATGACTCCCGCCCTGAACAATCTCGGGACCGCCTACCTGGAAACCCACCGGATGGGAGAAGCCGATGCCATGTTCCGCAAGGCCATGGCGGCCGATCCTGACGCCCCGGATTCCTATATCAACCTGGGCCACGTTTACTTCGAATTGCGGGAATACGATCAGGCCAAGAAATTCTTAGCGGAAGGCTTGAAGCGCGACCCGGCCGCGGCGCTCGCGTACTTCTTTCTTGGGCTGACCGCAGTGCGCACGGGTGAAACGCGCGCCGGAGAGGCGGACCTGCAAAAGGCTTTGGACCTGAACGACCCCCGCGTGGTCTCCGCTCATCTCATCCTGGCGGATTTGTATCTCAAAACTCACCGCATATCCGAGGCTCGACTGCAGCTGAAAAGCTTTCTTAAAATCCGTCCGCAGGATCCTCAAGCGGGCCACATCCGGGAGGTCTTGGAGCGCCTGAAGGCAGAGTCAAACCAGTGAAATCCTCAGTAGGACTTATGAACTGAATATGAGAACTGCAGGAATATACGTCGCATGTTTCCTTTGTCTTGTTCTGGGATCGAGCAGGACTGGAATGATGGCCGAATCCAAATC
>JAHEKS010000399.1 GCA_024638215.1 Acidobacteriota bacterium
CCCCTACGAACGGGTATGGCCTGAGGAGAGCGCATCGGGACAACTTTGAAGTGTGTTCGTCTACAAAATCATCTACAGCACTGTAAACGAAAAACAAGAAATCGCGTTCAAGTGCTTGAAAGGATTGGTGGGCCTGAGGGGGGGCTCGAACCCATGACCCCCTGGTTGCAAATCAGATTCGGCAATTTATTGCAATGTGTGGACTTGTGTTGATCCCAACTCCTTTCAGGATAGACACTTCGGGGCTCGCTGTTGTGGCCTGTAGAACCTTTTCGAATGTCAGTGCTCTGCCGTCTACAAAATCACCTGCACTCCTTCCTTCTCTCTCACGACTCCTTCGCTTTAGCGGAAGCCGCGCCGCTGGCTTGCTTCAGGGGCATCGTCCCGGAGAGGTTCTTGCGCACCACAGCCCACCACCGTCTTTACGAATGTCCGCCGATCTGTCTCTCCTGAGGGCCGAGGCGCCATTTCGTTCCTCCTTTCACTATGTGGGTCTTTGTGATGCCGTCCCACCCAGCCCTACTTGATCCTCAAGGTGAAGCCGTGCCATGCGTCAACGTAGGCCTGGGTGACATCGTATTTCCCGGTGTCGCCCGTCTCGTGGCGCAATTCGTCCAGACGGCTGCGCAGTTGCTTGGCCAGGTCAGCGTATTGAGGATCGCCGTAGAGGTTCTTGATTTCCTTGGGGTCGTTCTCCAGGTCGTAAAGCTCAAATTCATCGTCAGGAAAATAGTAGTGAATGAGCTTGTAGCGTTCCGTCCGGATTCCACGATGCGGCCGCACATGCTCGAATTCCGGGTATTCGTAGTATTCGTAGTAATAATCCTTGCGCCATTCTGCCGGCCTCTCGCCCTTCAAAAGGGGCACTAGGCTGCGTCCCTGCATCTGCCGCGGGACCGGCACTCCGGCAAGCTCGAGGAGGGTCGGGGCGAAGTCAACATTCAGCGCCGTCTCTTCCACATGACGCTCGGTGGTCCCCAGTCGCGGATAGCGAACGGTCAAGGGCACACGGATCGAAGGCTCATACATGAAACGCTTGTCGTAGAATCGCCACTCCCCCAGGAAGAAACCGTGGTCTGAACTGAAGATGATCGCGGTGTCGTTGGCGACCCCCTTTTGCTCCAGCACCGCCATGATGCGGCCTACCGCCCGGTCGTTGGTTACCACGCCGACGTAGTGGTCCTTGGCGAGTTCCTCCAGCGATCTCGGATCGTCCGCCCCAACTTGGCTGGTGCAGATTTTGTTGTTCGCTTCCAGCACCGCCTTGGATTTCCCCGGATAGCCAAACAAATCCGCATCGAAGGTCTCCGGCTTGGGAATCGGCACGCCGTTATAGAGGTCCGCCAAGTCCCGAGGACGATAAAAAGGCGCGTGAGGAGCGTAGAACCAGAGAAAAAGGCAAAAGGGCTTCTCCTGCGGCTTGCTGAGGTAATCCCTGAGATACTTGAGGGTGTGCTCGGCAAGAATGTCGTCGACGTAGCCATCGTACGGCTTGTGTTCACCGACCTTCCCCTTGTGGCCTTCCGCGATGACCGGATGATAGTAGTCGGCCTGACCCTGAAAACCAAAATAGTAGTCCCAGTAATGATCCTGCAAGGCCCCCCGCACATGGGACTTGCCGACAAAAGCCACTTCATGGCCCGCTTCACGCAAAAGATCGGGAAATATCGGGAATTCAGGAGGGATGGGCCGATCGCGATTATCAATGGCGCCCGTGACGTGAGAATACATGCCGGTCAGTATGGTGGCACGCGACGGCAGGCAAAGGGCGTTGACCACAAAACTGTTTTTGAACGTCACACCCTCGCGAATCAGCCGGTCCAGATGAGGGGTATCAATCACCTGATTGATCCCGAGAGCGCTCATCTCGTCCCAGCGCACTCCCTCGCCCAGGAAAAACACAAGATTGGGCCGCCGTGGCACGCGCTGGTTTTCTCCTGATAGTGCATGCGGTGCCGAGGCTAGCGCCGACGCGCCCAACACCCCCGCCCCTTTCATAAGAAAACCCCGTCGAGAGGTCCTTGGTCTGTTCTTGTCCATAAAACTCCCTCCTCGCGCTGGATTGACATGCTTTCCGTTACGGTTCGCCAAGTCCACCCCCGGAATGTAGCGGCCCTTGGCACGCGGAGCATGGTCACGACAGTCACGGTGATCCCCCCAGGTCTGGATGAGGACGGGCCAAAGGCGTTCTGCTTGCGCAGTCATGTCTCGTCGAGGATGCCGCGATGCCAATCCTCCTTCGGAAACCTGGGCGTCGGATAGAAGGGAGGAAAATCCCGCGAGTCCTTATCAAAGGGCGCAATGCCCGTCGTGTTCAGGTACCACGCGGCCAACCGCCGCATCAACTCGTTCTGCACGCTGGCTGCGCCCACCTCCCCATAGAGATTGTGCAGCTCTTCCGGATCCTGCTGATACGCATAAAGCTCGCTCCGGCCGCTCGGACGCAAGATGAGTTTATGGCTGTGCGTTCGGACCATCGCCGCTCGGGTAATCATCTCCGGCTGGGTAAGCTGCAAGTGCGTCTTGGGGTAGTAGATTTGCGCGGGCGTCATGGGAAGCTCGAAACACTGCGGCTCATAGTCGTTGTACCCGCCTTCGCAGAAGGCCGCCCTCTCCGCATCGCCAGCCTCGCCGTCGATCTGGGGCAGCAGGCTGCGCGCAAAGTGCGTGTGCTGAGCTTCGACGCCCGCCAGCTCCAGGCACGTCGCCATCACGTCAAAGAGTTCCACGATGTCTTCAGAAACATGATTCCGCACGCCGCCCGGCACGCGCGCGATCAACGGAACGTGCGTGAGCACATCTTCCAGGCCGCTCGGCCACTTTTCCACCAACCCGTAGTCTCCCGCATAATCCCCGTGGTCGGAGAAAACTAAGACGGCCGTATCGTTAACGTGCCCGGTACGCTCCACCGCCTCCAGCAACTCTCCCAGAACCCAGTCTGTGTAGCTCACCATGCCCAGATAAACCGCCCGAATCTGGCGGAAAACAGACTCCGGCAGCGAACCAAGGTGATACGCGGTCCGAATTCCCGCGTAAAAGTTCGGCTTCTTGGGCAGACCGATGGGTCGCAGCGGAGGCAAGTCCGCCGGTTTGTAGAGATTGTGAAAGCCTTGAGGCGCCCTGTAGGGCGGGTGCGGAGAAAGGAGCGGCAGAAAGACGCAGAAGGGCCTTTCTGCCTGGGTGCGCTCCAGGATTCGGATGGCCGACTGCACGTGCTGGTAATCCGGGTAGTCGCGCCGGTCCCCGCCCTCCTTATAGAGAAACGAATAGTAGTGAGGATCGTCAATTTTCCACGGCGGTTCCCACGGGAAGCCGGCACCCCCAGTCGACGCTGGAGGAGGGTAATTCCATTCCGTGAGACTCTCATAAGAAACCTGAGCTGAGAGGGCGTCATTCTTCCC
>JAHEKS010000125.1 GCA_024638215.1 Acidobacteriota bacterium
CACCAGAAGCACGCCCTTGGGGATGCGCCCGCCCAGTTTCTGGAATTTCTGCGGCTCGCGCAGGAATTCGATAATCTCGTGCAGCTCTTCCTTGGCCTCGTCGACGCCCGCCACGTCCTTGAACGTTATCTTCTTCTGCTGGCTGGAGAGCAAACGCGCGCGGCTTTTCCCAAAGGAAAGCGCCTTGTTGCCGCCGCTCTGCATTTGGCGCATGAAGAAGATCCACAGGCCCAGCAGGAGGATCAGGGGCAGGCCGTTGGCCACCCACGTCACCCAGTTGCTGTTGGAATTGTCCTTGATGGTGGTCTTGACGTTCTTGTCCTGGAGGATCTTGTAAAGGTCGGGATAGTTGGCCGGAATGGTGGTCTTGAATTTGCTGCCGTCTTTCTTGGTCCCGGTCACATCCGTGCCGGTGATGGTGACATCCTGGACGGCGTCCTTGTTCACCCAGTCCATGAAATCGGTGAAGGTAGGCTCGGCCGGATGGGGGCCGGAATTGCTGCGCACGACCTCCCAGATGACCAGAGTCAGCGCAACCATCAAGACCCAGAAGATTATGTTTTTCGCCGCCGAATTCAAATCCTTGTCTCCCTTGCCTTTTCCGGCCCTGTTCGATTAGATGCGCTCGCCGCCTGGACGGCCCTGGCCTTGGTCAATTTCGCGCCGCGACGTAGGGCAAATTCCGGTACATGCCCTCGTAACCAAGACCGTAGCCCACCAGGAACTTTCCTTTGTGCTTGAATCCTACGTAGTCGGTCGGAACATCCACTTTTCGCTCGTCGGTCTTTTCAATCAAGGTCGCGGTGCGGACCGAGTTGGCGTTCCGCGCCAGCATGTAACGGTAAAGATGGTCCAGCGTCACCCCCGATTGCAGGATCGCGTCAACCAGCAGAATGTCCTTGCCGGCCGCGTCCACCTTGGGCGTGTACATGATCTCGCGAACGGGAGCTTGCCCTGCCCGGGTGTCGTGAATCTCAGCCTTCAGAAAAAGGCAGACGGTCGGAACCTTGAGAGCCCGAACCAGGTCGGCCATGAAAAGGAAGCAGTTCTCCAGGACGCCCACGACGTGAATCGTCCTGCCGCGATACGCGCGGTTGATGCGGGCGGCCATTTCGCGCACGCGCTTCTGGATTTGCCGCTGCGTGTAAACCACGCGAAATCCGTTGGTCGGGGCTTTGGGGCGATGCGCGGCCACAGTTTTCTTTCGGGCGGGCTTGGGCTTCTTTTTTGCCATCGTCAGGCGGGAAGCGCTAACGTGCGGACTCCGTTCTCTCCTCGATCACGATGACCTGCTTCGACGCGGGCGTGGCTGCCGCAAGACTGCCCGCCGCAAAGCCCCGGACCCACACAATTTCGCTCCCGCTTTCGAGAACCGGCCACCACTTCCGCTGACCGGCGGGGATCTTTTGCCGGCCAAAAAGCTCTTTCAGCTTTCGAACCTTGCGGCTTCCCGAAGGCCTAAAACAATCCCCGGGCCTCCAGCTTCGCAGGGCTAACTCCCCCGGGAGCTTCTCGGGGTCCAGGCCCTCGATCCGTCCCTTATTATACGTCTTTCCCTGGGCATCAGCTTCAATTAATTTGAGGCGGAAGACCGTTCCCAGTTCCGGGACTGAGACTTCGCCCGGAACTTCGACAGGGACGCAGAACCCGGAGAGCGAGTTTCGTTTCGCCGCCGGCGCGACAACCAGCCAATCGAATTCCCGCCGCGCCTCCAAGCGGCCGGGAAAGAGCAGCTTACGGCCGCTCTGAGCTGCCGAAGCGAGCTGACGCAGCGATTCCAGATGGCGGTGCGTGATCCCCCGAGCGTCACCCTTTACGGCCTGCACCATCTGCCGCAGCACGCGCCCCTGGATGGCGGCAGGTAATTCCACCAGCGCGCGGACGGGAATCTTCTCTTCCGCCCCCTCCCGCACGCGCCAGGGAAGCGCCCGCTCGTGCGACAACTGCTCGAGCGTCTCCTCGTCGTCACGCGCGCGGTCGGCAAGTTCCGCGAGCAGGCGCGCAATTTCGGGGTTGAATTCCTTTTTCAGCAGCGGCAGAAGTTCGTGCCGGATCTTGTTGCGCTGAAACCGCAGTTCACGATTGGTTGAGTCGGTGCGAAAAGCGAGCTTGCGTTCCTCGATCTCGCGCTCGATCTCGCTTCGAGTGAGGCTGAGAAAAGGCCGCAAGATTTTGCCCCCGCCCAGCGCCGGGTAGATTCCGCCGAGGCCGCGCGTGCCGCTGCCGCGCAGCAGGCGCAGCAGCACGGTTTCGGCCTGGTCGTCGGCGGTGTGCCCGGTCACGATTTTGTCCAGCGTGCCGCGGTTGAGGAGCGAAAAGAAAAAGCGGTAGCGAAGGTCGCGCGCGGCGGCCTCCAGGTTGCGATGCTTGGGGCGCGCGTCGGTGCCGCCCTCGGGCTCGCTGCGCACGAATTCGATGCCGAGTTCCGCGGCTTGCTGTTTAACGAATTGCTCATCCGCTTCGGATTCTTCTCCGCGCAGTTTGTGGTTGAAGTGCACGGCGGCAAGCGTCAGCGCCGCTTCGCGCGCGTAAAGATGCATGAAATGCAGTAAGAGAATCGAGTCGGGCCCGCCCGATACCGCGACACCCACGCGCTGGCCGGCGCGGAACTGAGAGCTTCGCCTCATCTCGAGCGCCCAGCGCGAATACAGGTCCGACCGGTGAGGCATTCGACCTCCGTTACCAGGCATTGTAGCACCGAGCCCAAGGGTCGAAGCAGCGAGCGAAGAGGCTACTTGCGGCCGGCAACCTGTTTCCAGGTTCGTCCCCCGTCGGAGGTGGAAAAGCTGCGGCCACTCCGCGAGCTGACGGTGGCGGATTCCGCGCCGATAGCGGTGACGTGCAGCAAGTCTTCGTGGGTCGGACTTGTCACTTTGCTCCAGGTTTTGCCGCCGTCGGTTGAACGCAGCACCGTGCCGCCCTGGCCCACGGCCCAGCCAATCTTCGAAGTAGGGAAAGTAATGTCAAACAAATCCTCCGTGACGCCGCTGACCTTGGATTTCCACTTATTTCCCCGCACGTGCTTCTGGATGAGCCCGCGCGGCCCCACTCTCCACGACGGTGAAGCCTTTTGCAGCACCGCGACTTGAGCTTCCACCGTCACCGTCTGCGTGCTGGTGCCCACCTGAAGGGCGAAATCCACTTTGCGGTCGGTGTGAGCTTGCAGTGTAACTTCGTTCTTCACGGAAGGGGTGAAGCCCGGGGCGCCGGCCTGGATCGTATAGGCACCAGGATTCAACCCTGCCGCCATGTAAACGCCCGTATTATTGGCAGTCAGAACCGTCGTGACGTTGGTGCTGGTGTTTCTCACGGTGATGGTCGCGCCGGGAACCGCCGCCCCGGAAGCATCCGTGACGGTGCCGCTGACGCTCCCGGGCAATCCCTTGGCCGCGGCCTTGGCGGCCGGAATTAAGCGGCCTGACTCGAGTTGCGTGCCTTGGGCTTGAGCTTGCGAGCGGATGGCTTCGCCTGGTGGCGGAACCGCGCGCGCAGCGGCAGAAGCGGAAGCAACGCCGCCCACAACGCCCAGTGATTTGGCAGAACCCTGGCGCGGCGGCTGCGGCGCCGCCATCTGCATCCTTTCCGCCGGCGGAGCGATGATCCCCGATACGACCCCTCCCGGGGTCCCTTTAGGTGGCGGCGGTGGCGGGGGAGGCGCCATCTCCAAACGGCTTGCCTCGGTGGCGGCGCTTTGAGCGCCAGCGGGCGCCTCTTGTGGCCGTGGGACGGAAGAACGCTCGTTCGACATGCGTCGCTCGACGGCTCGACCCGAGGGCTGCAATCTGTCTTCCGCAGACGACGGCGCTGGCGCCGCTCCCTCTTTCTTTTCCACGTGGAGGGGCGCGGGTTTCATCGCCTGGCTTGCGGAAGCCGCTTGCGGCGCCTTTGTCGGCGGCGCGGGCGAGGGAGTCTGTTTGGGGGTCTCGATGTTCTGATGCAGGAGCGGCGCAAACTCGCCCGTGTACCACAGACCACCCAGCACGACGGCCAGGAATAGCGGCGCGGCCCAAGCCCAGCGCATGCCGAAAATCTTACGTGCGGGAACGCGCGCAGCCATCGGAGCGGCTGTTAGGCTCTCCTCCTCTTCTGAACTCATCCAGGCGAGCGCAGCAAGTTGCGCCTGGCAGCGCGCGCAGGAGGAGAAGTGATCTTCCCATCCCGCGCGTTCTCTTGGGGCAAGAATCCTCTCGAAATAGGCTGCCAGGATTTCCGCGTCCGGGCAGGCGCCAGACGGTGCGGCTGCGCCGGCACGAAGCTTCTGCGCCACCAGTTTCTCAATCGCTTTGTCGCGTGCCGAATCGTCTTTCATGGCTTGCCTTCATTCTTGGCTGGGACTTCGGCCCGGCGCGCATCTCTCCAATTATTAGAACGCCCGGCGCGGGGGGCATTGCAAATATTTATTCCGTCTTCAGCGCTTTCTCGAGCTTGACGGAAACCCCTCGCGAGGCGAAGTCAAGGCACTGCTCGAGCTCAAAAGCGCTCAACTTCTTGACCTTGCGCAGATGGTTTTCGATGCGCACTCGCAGCCGCTTGCGCAACGCTTCGAGGTGGCGCGAAATCGTCGCCTGGTGCTCGCCCCTCAGCCGGCCGATCTCTTTCAGCGTCAGCTCCTGGACGTAGTAATAACTCAACAAAAGCTTGTCGGGCGGGCGCAGGTCCGCGAGCGCGGCTTCCACCGCTTCGCCCAGGCAATCGGCGTAGCGGCGGTCGTCGGCGGCGGAAACCGAGCCTTGGCGCGCGGGCGGCTCGGCAGTGCCTTCATCCAGCGGAGCCAGCCGGCTCTCGCGGCGGTATTCGTCCACGAATTTCTGATAGAGCACGGCGCGCAGCCACGTCTTGAGGCTGCTGCGCCCGTGAAAGTACGCGAAGCGGGAATTCCGGCCGGTCTCCGTCTTTTCCAGGCCGTAAAGCTCGGCGAGCAGGGAATCGGCGAGTTCGCGCGCCCGAGCCTCGTCGTGAGCGAGCGCGCGCGCCGATTCGTAAAGCGCGGGGCGGTATTGCGCGCAGAAGGTGTCCCACGCCGGTTCGTCGCCTCTTGCGCATCCGAGCGCCAGGGCCAAATCCGTGGCCCGGACGGCCGCGAGCAGCGCGGGCATCTCCGCACCTTCATGCGCGGCCGGCACCTCGACGCCCCGCCAGACCGCGCGCGCGAAATCCTCGAGCGAGACGGACCAACGAGCCGCATCCGAAGATTCGAACAGCCCCTCGATTTGCCGGCGATGATGCGCGAAGAATTCGTTGAAATTCAAAGCGGCCTTCCGTCGAGCGTGCCCGGCGGCAGGATTCCACCCCGCTCGGGACGCTCCTGAGGTTCAATGTTGCAGCTTGAAAGGGTGATGTCAAGGAGTGACCCGCGCGCGGGAACCCGGACGGCAAACCAAAACGGACATCAACTGATCCGGGGCGCTCGCGCAGGCGATGCCGGCGGGTGCCTGCCGCTAGGCCGCCCGCCGTTCTTCCTCGGCCGGCATCTGGCGCACCGCCGCTCGGGCCGATTGTTCGAAGATGACCTGGTAGCCGCGCACGCGATTCTGCTGGTCGTGGTAGTAGTGAACGTGGACGATGGCGGCAGGCGCTTCTTTTTCGGCCCAGGCGTCGAAAGCCTGGGCGAGGGCGGCGGGCCCGCCCTTGTCGGAAGCGGTAATGTTTACGGCCTTGAAGCGTTTTTCTTTCATAATATCCATCTCATATTTATCTCGCCGGGGCCGGGCCCATTGCAAGCGGGCTGGCGTTCCCGGCTGGGTCGCTTGGCCGCTGCGGCCGGCGGCCCCGGATTCCTTCCCGCCGAATTCGCCGCGGAGAAGTTTCCCTTGCACAAGGTGCATTTGAAGGCTCGAAGTTAATTCTTCCTGCGGGCCCACCCAAGCCAGGGCCCCTTGAGGCCGCAGACGCGAGCTGGTGGGGACCAGCCACTCCTTCACGCGGAATCGCAACCCGGGCGCGAAGGGCGCGTCCAGGCGCAACCAGGCCATCCCAAGCTTCAGGGCCTCGAGCGCCAGCGTTCTTCGTCCAACCTTGGACTTCCACCACGCGTTCAGCGGCGCATCGCGCGAGGCAACGGGGTAAGCGCTGACTGATACGCCGTGCTTGACCAATCTTCGCGCAAAGAGCGTCCGCGTCCGGCGCGTGTGGTACCACGAGGTGACGATCAGGACGTGGTTACACCCCCAGCGCTTGAGCAAGGGGCAAGCCTCGGCGGCCTCTTCGCGCGTCGAGACCGCCGGACAAGGCAGGAGAAAAACCGCGTCCGGCCGCGCATCTGCCGCCTCGCGGGCCGGCGCGTGCTGGCCGAGGTGATAACTGCTCTGAATCACCAAAACGCGCAAGGCGTAGCCTTTTTGCAACAGGCCCAGCGCCGTCGCGAGGCGCAGTTCGAACTCCGCGCCGTCCAATACCACCAGCGCATCGGCGCGCGCGAGCCGGCTCTTGCATACAAACCACTCACCCATTCGCTCGAAGACAGACATGAGTCTCCCCGGCCACGGAACCTCATTGGGGTATCGTCAGAATTGGGGCGGGACTTTAGCACTCTGTCGAAAAAGGAGTTGGAATCCGTCATTCCGAGCGAAGCGAGGAATCTGCTTCCTGCATTGTCAAGGACTTGCGAGATTCCTCGTCGTCCGTCGGCCGACGGACTCCTCGGAATGACGGCACCGGGGATTTTCGAACAACCTGTCGGGCATTGGTTCGGCCGCGGGAGATTTTCGCGGGGCTTGCGGAGCCAGCGCGGATTCAGGTCCATGCGAATCAGTTCAACAGCACCGCGTGGGGCGCGAGTGCTTGTGCTCCAATTGGCTGACGTAGAACTCCTGCGGCGTCATCGGTTCCGCACCCAGCGCGCGGGCTCGCTCGACGTAACGCTCGTAGTCGTATTCGCCGCACGCCTCGCGCAGGTATTCCCAGATTTTTCGCAGAGCGGTCACCAGTGGATGTATGTTTGGTTTCCAGATCATTGGCCGAATTCGCATACGCTCACACCTCCGCCGCGAATCTTCGTGACAGTTGCATCGGCGCTTCGTTGAGCACCGGCTTTTTGCGTCCCAGGGCGTAGAGCAGCCAGTTGCGCCCCGACTCGAAGAGGATGACCAGCACCAGCAGCGCGAACACCGCCGTGACCGCGGCGTCAAGGCGGTCATTGAAGATGAGGCGATGAGTCTCGAAGATGCTGCTGGCGGGAACGGTCCCGGTGGCGATTTGCTCCGAGAGCCGTTGCGCATGGGACAGGAACCCGAGTTGCGGGTCGGGGCTCCAGATTTTCTGATAGCTCGCCGTCATGGTGACCGCCACCAGCCACGCCAGCGGCGCGAGCGTCACCCAGGCAAATCGCGTTTTGCCCATCTTGATGAGAATCGTCGTGCACACGCACAACGCGATGGCGGCCAGCAGTTGGTTCGAAATCCCGAACAGAGGCCACAGGCTGTTGATGCCGCCCAGCGGGTCCACCACGCCCTGGTAGAGGAAGTATCCCCATGCGCCCACGATGGCCGCGCTGGTGACCATCACGCCCGGGTACCACCCGGTCCGGCCCAGGGGCTTCCAGAAGTGTCCGAGCAGATCCTGAAGCATGAAGCGTCCCACGCGCGTGCCGGCGTCGAGCAAGGTGAGAATGAAGAGCGCCTCAAACATGATGGCGAAGTGATACCAGATGGGCATCAGTTCCGCGCCACCGAGGAAGTTCGAGAAGATGTGCGCCATGCCCACGGCGAGCGAAGGCGCGCCGCCGGTGCGGTTAAAAAGCGTCAACTCGCCGACCTTGGAGGCCATTTCGGCCATGGTCTGCTGCGTGACGGGAAAGCCCCATGCCGAGATCGTGGCCACGGCCTTTTCCGCGGTTGCGCCGACCACGCCCGCCGGGCTGTTGATGGCGAAATAGATGCCCGGCTGAAGGACGGAGGCGGCGATCATCGCCATCACGCCCACAAAGGATTCCAGCAGCATGCTGCCGTAGCCCACCAGGCGCGCGTGGGTCTCAACGCTCAGCAGCTTGGGCGTGGTGCCGGAAGAAATCAGCGAGTGAAATCCCGAAATGGCGCCGCAGGCGATGGTGATAAAACAGAAGGGAAACACCTTGCCGGCAAAAATCGGCCCGGTGCCGTCGGTGAAGCGCGTAAGCGGCGGCAGGAGCATGGCAGGACGCACGGCGATAATGCCGATGGCGAGCGCGAAGATGGTTCCGAGCTTGACGAAGGTGCTCAGGTAATCGCGCGGCGCCAGCAGCAGCCACACCGGAAGCACGCAGGCGGCAAAACCGTAAAGGATGATCATCCAGGCGATGGCTTCAGCGCCGTGGCTGAATACGCGCGCCAGCATCGCGGATTCGGCCACGTACTTGCCCCCGATTACCGCCGCCGTGACCAGCACAAAGCCCCCGAGCGACGTCTCCAGCACCCGCCCCGGCCGCAGGTAGCGAAGATAGATGCCCATCAGCAGGGCGATGGGGATGGTCATGGCGATAGTGAACAGGCCCCAGGGGCTCGATTTCAGCGCGTTCACCACCACCAGCGCCACGACCGCGATGACAATCACGATGATGAACAGCACGGCGAACAGCGCCGTGTAACCGCCCAGTTCCGAGATTTCATCCTTGGCCATTTCACCCAGCGATTTCCCGTTGCGCCTCACCGAGCAGAACAGGGTCACGAAATCCTGCACGGCGCCGCCCAGCACGCCGCCGATGACAATCCACAAGGTTCCGGGCAGATAGCCGAACTGGGCGGCGAGAATCGGCCCCACCAGCGGCCCGGGGCCGGCGATGGCGGCAAAGTGGTGGCCGAAGACCACCCATTTGTGGGTGGGCACGAAGTCGCGGCCGTCCTCCAGGCGCTCGGCGGGCGTGGCGCGGCGGGGATTCATCTCGAGCACCCGGTAAGCGATGAAGCGGCTGTAGAAGCGGTAGCCGATGGCGTAGAGGCATGCCGCGGCGGCCACCAGCCACACCGCGTTCAAGGGCTCACCGCGCCGCGTGGCGATCAAGCCCAGCGCCAGCGCGCCCAGCGCGGCCACCCCCATCCAGAAAAGTCGCTTCAGAATTCGCATGTCCCTCCGGGGAGCTTTTTCTGGCGTCATTATCCGGAAGGGCGGTACGAAGCACAAGCCTTTTGAGCCGCTGCGCCGGGGCCGCGTGGGAGCCGGAACCAGGATGCGTTGACCTCAGATGCGATGCGTATTACTGTTTCGTCATCGATTTTTCCCGCGACGCGTGGTGGCTCACGGGCGCGGGCACGTCATGCGATTGCAAATTCAATTCGGCATCGGTCTTTTGATCGCGGCGTCGGCCGCCGCGTCAACGGCCGCGGCGCAAGCTTCGCTCCGCACTCGTAATTCTGACGGTCAAGGTTCAACAGGCGCGCGCGCGAGTGAGACCTACGATGTCGTCATCCGCGACGCGCGCGTGATGGATCCGGAAACGCACCTGGACGCCGCGGGAATGAACGTGGGGATTCGCGGCAAGCGAATCGCCGCCATCACGCGCCAAGCCCTGCAAGGGCGCCTGGAAATAGGCGCGCAAGGCCGCGTGCTGGCGCCGGGGTTCGTTGACGTGCTTTCTTACAACCCCAACGCCTACGGCGTGCCCTACAAACTGGCGGACGGCGTGACCACGAATCTGGCGATGCACGGCGCGCCGGGTACCGGCGCCGACATGCGAGTCTGGTACCGTCGCTACGAGCGCCGCCGCCCGGCGTTGAATTTCGGCGGCTCGTTCCTTTACAACCTGGCGCGCGTGAAACTGGGGCTGGGAATTGATCGCCGCGCCACGGCGGCGCAAATCGCGGCGCTCGAGGAGCGCGCCGAGCGGGCGCTGGCCTCGGGCGCCCTGGGCATTTCGATGAGTCTGGAATACGCTCCCGGCATCACCAGCGACGAGATTGAAGCGATGATGCGCGTAGCCAAGCGCAGCCGCGTGCCGATGTTCTTCCACGTGCGTAATTACGGCGTGGCGGCGCCCAAGACGAACCTCGACGCGCTGCGCGAAGTCGTCGAGCCGGCACGGCGGAACGGCGTGGCCATCCACATTGACCATATCGCGAGCACGGGCGGCGCGGGCTCGATGGCGGCGTCGCTCGGCCTGCTCGAGCAGGCGCGGGCGGAAGGCGTGGACGTGACCGCCTGCGTTTATCCCTACAATTACTGGGCGTCGCCCCTCAATTCCGCGCGCTGGGCGCCGGGCTGGCAAAAGCGTTTCGGCATCAGCTTCGAGGACGTTCAACTGGCTGGCTCGAGCGAGCGCCTGACGCCCGCGAGCTTTGCGCGCTACCGCCGCCAGGGCAAGCTGGGCGTGGCTTACGCTATCCCGGAAGAAGACGTGGTGGAGGCGCTGCGCTCGCCGCTGGTGATGATCGGGAGCGACGCGATTCTCGAGCCCGGAAACAACAATCATCCGCGCGCGGCGGGGACCTTTACGCGCGTGCTGCGGGTTTACGTGCGCGAGCGGCACGTCCTGACGCTCATGCAAGCGCTCGAGAAAATGACCTTGATGCCGGCGCGGTGCCTGGAGACCGCAGCGCCGGCGATGCGCCACAAGGGCCGCGTGCAGGTGGGCGCCGACGCCGACCTGGTGGTGTTTGACCCGGCCCGGGTCGCCGACTGCGCGACGGTCGAGCGTCCCAACTGCTACGCGGTGGGGATGGATTACGTCCTGGTGGCGGGGAAGGTGGTCAAAGGCCCGCACGGTTTCAACCGGCAGGTTCGGCCGGGAGAGGCGATCCTCAATTGGCGCAAGTCGCCGAGCGCGGACTAGCCGGCGCGCAGGATCAGGCAGGTCAAGTCGTCGTGCTGGCGGGCGCCGCCGGTGAAGCCGTCCACGGTGGCGAGCAGCGAATCGAGCATGATCTCGGCGCTCGCGGTCGGCGCGGACTTCAGCCACACGGCGACGCGCTCTTCGCCGAATTCCTCTTCCGCCGCGTTCAAGCTTTCGATGAGGCCATCGGTGAAGATCAGCAGCACGTCGCCGGCGCCGAGCGTGGCCGAGCCGCTGGTGTACTCGAGCCCCGGCTTGATGCCAAGCGGCAGGTTGGTGATTTCCAGGCGCTCGATTCGGCCGGAGGCGCGGCGCAGGAGCGGCGGGTTGTGGCCGGCGCTGATGTAGCTGAGCGCGCGCGTCGAGGGATCGAGCTCGGCGAAGAAGGCGGTGGTGTAACGCCGCCCGCCCAGGCTGTGCGCGCTGGCGTAGCGGTTCATGCCCGCGACCAGCGCCGCGAGCGAGATGGACGAAGTGGTCAGCGAGCGCAGGCTGGCCTGGAAGGTGGCCATCAGCAGGGCGGCAGGAACGCTTTTGCCGGCCACGTCGGCCACCACCATCATCAGGCGTTTGCGCGGCGCGCCGTCCGCCGAATCCATCAGGAAGGCGTCGTAGTAGTCGCCGCCCACGGTGTTGGCGGGGCGCGAAGTGAAGGCGATGTCCGCGCCCGGGACCTGCGGCGGCTGGCTGGGGACCAGCCAGTGCTGGATTTCGCGCGCGATTTCGAGGTCCCTTTTCATGGTGACGCGGTCGGCGAGTTCAAGCGCCAGCAGGAAAACCAGCGCGCCCACCGCCAGCACGACGTAGAGAAAGTTGTTGGGAATTGCGACCGTTGTCTTCCCGGCCTGGATGGTGGCTGTTGCGGAGAGAGCCAGGACGGCCAGCGCCAGCGCGATGAGCAGAAAGACGCGGCGCGCGGGAGAGAGCTTCATCAGCATCGCCCAGAAAAGCGCCCGGCTGATCTTGAGGAACCGCCGCAAGCGGCGCTCGTGGCGGATGGCGTCCCAGTCCACCTCGCGGGTATAAAGGCTGTAACTCGCTCGCGCCTCGGAGGCAAACTGCGACCACAGGACCTGAATCTCCAGGCCTTCGGTCACGCGCTGCCAGAAGTTGCCCAGGGCGTCGAAGAATCGCCGCGGGCCGTGGAGAGGGTCGTGGCCGCCCGAATCCTGTCTGGTGTCGCCGGCTTCCATCGGGCGTGATTATAGTGCGTACCACGGACCGGGGCGCGAAATTATGTTGGCTCGGAATCTGAGAGGGCGCGGTCGGGGAGGCGGGTGGCGGGGCGGCACAGCGGGTAGCCGGCAGAGCTTGCGCGGAAACGCCTGCCGCATTTCGGCACGCACTCCCCGCACCCGCCAGGTTTTCTTGCCACGCTTGGCGGGGATCACGCTCTGGGCCCCGAGTCGCTGGCGGATATAAGTGTGATTCCTCTCGCTGTCGAATTCGGCGTCGGCCAGCACCAACCCGATGCTCGTCTGCTCCGAAGCCGTCTCGACGACAGCGGGCAAACTCCCGCAGTCGTTCCAGGGACCGCGTCGCGCGCTCTGCGAGAGCAGGAACGGCTGATCCCGGTCCGCCACGACCACCCCCTTCAGCCAGTGCCGCCACGGCAAGGGTTTTTGCCCGTGATGATGCAGGCGACGCACAAAGTACGTGCTCACCGCTCCCTGCGCCAAGCCCGTCGCGTCCACGGCTACACGCGCTCGCCGGCGACCGCAGCGTCGCCAACTACGCATCCGGCGCACCGTCTCGCCCACCGCCCCCTCGATGGTCGGGCCTTCCCGACGCTGGAGGAAACGGTACACCGTCGTGAAGTCGGGTACGCTCGACAGCCCCAACGCCTGACGCAATTCGTGGTGCTCGCCCAACCTCACCTCGGCTTCGCCAAAGGTCCAATCCTCGTAGCGCATCAAACAGAGGATGGCTAGCAACTGCGGCTGCGTGAACTGGTGCTTGCTGAAGCGAGTTCGATAGGGTGGGAGCACCGCCCGGCCCACTTCCAAGGCGGTGCGGGCAAATGC
>JAHEKS010000126.1 GCA_024638215.1 Acidobacteriota bacterium
GACCATCACGCGTCGGGGATGAACGCCGGGCAATGAAAGCAAATAAGCCACAGCTGCGGCCACGTCAGAGCGGATGGCAGCCTGCGTGTTGGTGTGAAGCAACTGGCGATTTTCCGCCGAGCTCCGCCCGCGCCAGTCGAACGTCAGGACCACGAAGCCATCGCGCACCAGTTCCAATTCCAGCATGCGGCCGTATTCAGGGGGATCGTTGATGGGCTGGCAAACGATCGCGGCAGGGGCTTTGGCAAAGCGCGCGGGCTGGGGATAGTACACCACGACCCAGAGCGGCATCTTGAGCCCGTTTTCAATGCGCCGGTATTCGATTCGATGAGGAGGTTCGGGAAAACAGAGCGCGAGCAGAACAAACAGCGCGCAAGCGCCGGCCGCAACTGCCCAGGCCGGAGGAGCGAATCGCTTCCCCTTCATCGTGCTTCTCTCGTGAGTCTAGGCAAGGTTTGCCTCGAGGAAAAAAGTTTTTCTGAATTCTTGCCCGACAATGCAAAAATCGCCAACGATTATCGGTTATGATAAGCGCAGCGTCAATCGCGTGGTTGGTGGGCGGCGCGTCTCGGGGCGGAGGCAGAACTGAGTCCCATCGGGCACCTCCAATACGGTTGGTGGTTTGCGCACTGGCGCAAGTTCGACCGGCGCGAGCGCGCGGCCATCACCCTCGCCGCCGCGGCCTGCGATCTCGACGGCATGTCGATGTTCTGGGGCGGCGACGCCTACTACAAATACCATCACATGCTTTTCCACAACGTCGGCTCGATGCTCGCCATCGCCGTGCTGGCCGCGCTTTTCTTCTGGCGGCGGCCGTGGGCGTGGCTGATGGTGGTCTTCGCCTTCGGCATGCACTTGGTGGAGGATTATTTTTCGATTCCGTGGGACATGAAGCCCTGGGCGCCGTTCAACAACATGGTCACCAACCTCGACCACCACATTTCGGCTCCCATCGTGCAATATGGATTCCAGACCGCTTTTATGGTTTTCATTCTCGGCGTGACCGTTTGGATTTACATCCGCCACAAGCGCACGCCGCTCGAAATTATTTCTCCCGCCTTCGACCGGCTGATCATCAACTACGCGGTCCTTCCCTGGCGCAATAAATGCGCCGCCTGCGGCCAGCGCGCGCACTTCCGCTGCGACAAGTGTGGCAAGACTTTCTGCGCCGACCACGCCAAGCCGGTCCGCGGCTTCGCGGTGCTTTGCAAGGCTTGTGAAAGCTGACCGTAGCCCGCATTCTGCCCTTCACTGGTCTTCTCCATGCAATGCAATGCCAACATTGACGCCCTGCCGCAACTGGCCTAACATGACTGTCGCAATCAGGGTCGAGGAAGTTGGGCACCGGCTTAGAAATGACAATTCTCTCTGGAACGAAAATCGGGCCTTATGAAATCCTGTCCCAATTGGGCAGCGGCGGGATGGGAGAAGTCTGGCGCGCGCGCGACACCAAGCTCGGGCGCGAGGTGGCGCTGAAAGTTCTGCCCGAAGCCCTCGCCCACGATGCCGAGCGCATGGCGCGATTCCAGCGCGAAGCGCAAGTTCTCGCCGCGCTCAATCACCCCAACATCGCCGCCATTTACGGCCTGGAAGAATCCGGCGCGACACGCGCGCTGGTGATGGAACTGGTCGAAGGCCGGACGCTGGCCGAGTGGATCGGCGCGACACGGCCCCTCACCCCCAGCCCCTCTCCCCAGGGGAGAGGGTGGCCCGCAG
Organism: Acidobacteriota bacterium; assembly: GCA_024638215.1. Lineage (GTDB taxonomy): Bacteria > Acidobacteriota > Terriglobia > UBA7540 > UBA7540 > JAHEKS01. The sequence continues at coordinate 1,717 of JAHEKS010000126.1, forward strand.
GGTCGGGTGAGGGGTTAGGTGGTTCGCCGTTAGCACCGGACGACGCGCTGCCCATCGCCAAGCAGATTGCCGACGCGCTCGAGTACGCCCACGAGCGCGGCATCATCCATCGCGACCTGAAGCCCGCCAACGTGAAGGTGACGCCGGAAGGAACGGTCAAGGTTCTCGATTTCGGATTGGCCAAGGCGCTCGACCCGACTGTAGCGGCGGCGTCCTCGCCGCCGTCGGCGATGGGGACATCGCCGCTACAAGACTCCCCCACCCTCACCGCCGCCGCCACGCAAGCCGGAGTGATTCTGGGCACCGCGGCTTACATGTCGCCCGAGCAGGCGCGAGGCAAGGCGGTTGATCGTCGCGCCGACATCTGGGCCTTCGGCTGCGTGCTCTACGAAATGCTGAGCGGCGCCAAACCATTCGAGGGCGACACCGTCACCGACGTTCTCGCCTCGGTGATCAAAAGCGAACCCGATTGGAACGCGCTGCCTGCCGACACCCCGCCGCGCCTGCGCGAACTGATTCGCCGCTGCCTGATCAAAGACCCAAAGCAACGCTTGCGCGATATTGGCGAGGCGCGGATTGCGATTGAAGAAGCGGTCAGCGGCGTAGCGCCGGGCTTCAGCCCGGCAGATGCCGCCCTAAAAGGCGGCGCTACGGCGGCGGGGACGCCGCCGCTACAGCGTGCGTGGCCTTGGGTCGTGGGATTGATCGTGGGCGCGCTGGTGGGAGGCTTGGCGGTCTGGAAACTGGCGGCACCCGCCACGCCGCCATCCGCCCTGCACTTCAGCACGGTCACGAACTTTGCCGGAGTTCAGGCACGGCCGGCGCTTTCGCCCGACGGCCGCTCGGTGGCTTTTGTGTCAAATAGCGACGGGCATTACAACCTTTACGTTGGACTCATCAGCGGCGGCACCCTGGTTCAAATCACCCATGACACGAATCTCAAAGATCGGCCCAGTTGGTCGCCCGACGGGAGCGAGATCGCCTACGCGCAGCTGAATAATTCGGGGACTTGGGACATTTGGGAAGTACAAGCGCTCGGTGGAACTCCGCGCCGCCTGATTTTGAATGCGACCGATCCCGCTTGGTCCCCTGATGGCCACTCGCTCGCCTATGAGAACACAGCTACGGGGACGATTTGGATTTCCGATTCTTCCGGCCAGAATGCTCGCGCTCTCACGCCAGCCGCCCCGCCGTTGCTCGATGTCGACCCAAGTTTTTCCCCGGATGGCCGCCGAGTCGGCTTTGTGATCAGGCCTGGAGGGCCCCACGGCGAATTGGCCGTGGTTGATCTCGATTCGGGAAAAGTCCGCCAACTAACGCACGACAATGCGCTGGCCCTTTCGCCGGCCTGGTCGCGGGATGGCGTTTCGATCTATTTTGCGTCAAGCCGTGGCGGGACCATGAACATCTGGAAAATTCCCGCGGCGGGCGGCATGCCGGAGCAGGTCACGGCAGGCCGCGGCGACGACGCGCAACTGGACGTTTCAAAGGATGGCAAGATTATCGTCTTTTCGACATTCCAAGAAAACGTCAACATCATCCAGATGGATCTTGAAGCAAAGCCCGGAGAACCAAAGCTCAAGTTGCTCACCAGCGACCCCGCGCGCAACCAACTCGCCCCTGCTTATTCTCCGGATGGCAACCATCTCGCCTACTTTACCAACCACGAGGGCGTTGAAAAGGAAAGCATTTGGGTCGCAAACGCCGACGGGTCAAACCCCGTCCAACTGGTCAAGGATAACCAAGTCAATATCTACCCCCGCTGGACGCCGGATAGCCAGCGACTGATCTATCATTCTGACCCAACTCCTTCGCAACTGAATGAATATGATTACAGAAGCGTTCCTGTCTCGGGAGGAGCACCGGAAGAGATCCTTAAGATTGCGATGGACCTTTATCCCGATGTCGGCCGCGACGGGCGGTTGCTCTTTCAAGGTCCTGCGGGCCAGATCCAGACTCTCGACCCCAAAAGCAGCAAGACCCAGACGCTCGCTACGCTTCCCGCCAGCGTGCGGTGGTGGCTCTTGCGCTGGTCACCTGATGGAAGGTCGGTCGCATATATCGTTAATCCCGGCCGAGAGGACGATCCGAACGCGGGCCTGTGGGTTGATGACTTCAAGAGTCCGCCGCGTCAGGTCTTCCGCGGCTGGGTCGTCTGGTACGCTCGCGGCCCCGAGAACCAAATCTACATCCTCGAGGGCAAGCCGGATTTGAATGGCGTCTTGTGGAAGGTCGGCTGGGACGGGCACGCCCTCGCACGCACTCCTGCTTCGATTCCTCTGGACTTTTCCTACTGGAACCCTGCGCCCTATACTAGTTTCGATGTTTCTCCCGACGGACTCCATCTGGCCGTCCAGATGGAGGAGGTCTTGGAAGCTCATATCGGACTGATTGAGAACGTTCGTTAGCGCCTGCGCAACCAGCTAGGGCGTCGTACCTACCGCGGCGGCTTCGACAAGCTTCCTGACCGAAGGAACAATCATCAGGAGCAACTCAGCCTGAGGCTTTGCAGCCTGGTCGAGTATGGCTTTCTGTTCCGAAACCCACGACACCGGCGCGGGCTTGCCTGAATCCAGATAGTCGAGCGCCTGGAGTCCCGCCGTTCCGGCTTTCGATAAATTTTCCGCCAGCGGGACATCTTCCGAAAGCAAGCTCGACCGCTGCATCTGCGGAACAAGTTCACTCGAAGCGTCGCGCCAACGCGTGAGCATTTTTCGGATCGGAACTTCATTGGCGCGCCAGTTGGCGACAAGCTCTGCAAACTGCCGAGATTCGATGCTTTCCGGCCGCGCCGCGTCCACCAAACGATTGAGCGGCGTGAAGCTGGTGTAGTCGCGCGCATCCTCGCGCCCGTATTCCTTCACGGGCTCAACGACGTCAGCCAGCCCTTTCAGCTTCTGCGAGTCCTGGAAGCCTGCCAATCGGTCGAGCATCTTCAGATAACTTGAGCGGTGCGTGAGCCCCAGGAATTCCAGCCTGCGGCTTTCGACTTCCATACGCTCGTACATGGAATCCACGTCCTTCACCTGCTGCGGCGACCAGAGCCTTTCGGCGATCGCGGCCAGCCGAGGCCAGATGCGCGAGTCCACATTTTCAGGCGTCACGTACTCCGACCACATGCACGCCTCGCCGCCTAGAATGCGTGTTTTCTCCTCGGGCGACAGGTCCGCCGTCGCGCCTTCCATGGGGTCCACCGCATAGTGCTGCCAGGCGGGATGCATCAGGTCGAGGTAATAGCCGGAAGAAAGAATCCCCTGGTAGCCCTGGCGCGCCGCGTCCGCCAGCGATTGCTGCCCGCGCCACGACTGAATCACAATGTCTTTCGGCACTCCCGGGTGAAGGACTTCGTCCCAGCCGATCACTTTCTTGCCGTGCTTCTCGACGATCGAGACCACGCGCCGGTTGAAATAGGCCTGCAAATCGTCGGTGGTCTTCATTCCGTGCTCTTTCATGAACGCTACGATGCGCGGATTGGCAACCCACTCTTTGCCGTTCACTTCGTCGCCGCCGATGTGGAAGTAATCGTCCGGAAACAGCGCCGCCATCTCGCCGATGAATTTGTCGAGAAATTCATAAGTCGTTTCGCGCGTCGGGTCCATGGCGGGATCGAACACGCCCCAGTGGCGCTCGATGGAATACGGCCCGGGCCCGCTGGCGAGTTCGGGATAGCCGACAAACCACGCCGTGGTGTGGCCCGGCATGTCAAACTCGGGCACCACGCGAATGCCGCGGTCGCGCGCGCAGGCGATGACTTCGCGCACCTGGTCCTGCGTGTAGTAGTGCCCGTCCGAGCCCATTTCCTGCAAATTTGGGAAGAGTTTGCTCTCGATGCGAAAGCCCTGGTTTTCAGAAAGGTGCCAGTGGAAGACGTTGAGCTTGAGCGCCTCCATGCCGTCCAGGTTGCGCTTGATGACGTCGATTGGCATCCAGTGGCGGCAGACATCCAGCATCAGGCCGCGCCAGGGAAATCGCGGCCGGTCCTTGATCTCGACGGCCGGCGCGGAAAAACCCTCCGGGCCAGGCGCGACAAGCTGCAGAAAAGTTTGCAGGCCTCGGAACGCTCCCACCGGCGTGGACGCGGTCAGGCGCGCCTGCTGCGGTGTGACTTCAAGCTCGTAGGACTCATCTTCATGAATGGACTGAACGGCCTCGCCCGAGTGATCGCAATGAATGACCAGCGTCGCCTTCGAGCCGTCCGGCTCAGGCCGGTCGTTCATCGGGATGCCGGTCTCTTTCGACAGGTTCCGGACCAGACGCGCGGCAGCGGCGGCGAGGCGCGGCTCGGTGTAGCCCTCCAGCGCAACTCGAAAAGATCCATCAATGGCAAGCGATCCTTCTCGGCGCATGACGCGCTCGGGTTGCGGCATCAAGTTCAGATTCTCAGCCTGGGCGAAAGAAGAAATCGAACTCATCGGAATCAATACCAGCAGGATAGCGATCGCATTAATCCGCATGGCAGCAATCCCCCTAGGGCGCGCACTCACTGGCGAAAACGCCAGGCGGCAGCCGTCAACTGTGCATCAAGATGGCAGCTAATTCAAGGTTGAAGGGGTTTGGCTCCTCGGCTAGGACTCGAACCTGGAACCCTTCGGCTAACAGTTGCGACTAGGCCTATTACGACGGATTGCTACGGGTAGCGCAAGTGGGCTGCCGACCGCTCTTCATGCCGCGCCCGTGAGAGTGGGCCAGTGAGACTCTGTGCTACCGTTTGCGCGTGGTTTTGAAATGGGTGTGCACCAAATTGTGCACCAAATTTCTGGTGCGGCTATTCGACGCGGGAGTCAAAATCGAAGGTGGGGGGAGGATGAATGCTCCCGTAACTGCAAAAATCGGAACCTTGCCACGCCATAAACTTGAAATTCAGTTTTGGACTTGACGGTCGTTGGGGCAGCGGCTTAGTACAAACGCTTCTATCGGGAATGCTCGGGCGGCCCGGCTGCCCTGTACACCTCAGCTCTCTTGCCACCCGAGCACTCCCGATAGAAACCTGTGGCTTCTCAGGCGGAATCCTGAGAGCCCGAGCAAGCCGGAATTAGCGCACCGTCTCCGAGTGCAATGTGATCCACACGCGTTCGCTATGGCGAGGATTCCTTTGCTGCATTGCCCCAAAGAAGCCTTTGGGTTGCTCTCTTCGAGGGCATCGGCAGATTTGGGCAGAAAACCTCGGATGCACCTCGGAATAAGCGTCAGGCCGTGTAGATCCAAGTCAGTGGTGTCTTGGGGAGAAGTCAATTATTCTGAGACGAATCTGCTTTTGACGAACCGCGGTCCTCGACCCGAGATAGGCCGCCGAACTGTGTGATCGAGACCATTGCGAGTGTAATCGGACCAGAGTAGAATCGCGATTATAGCAAGGACCTGTCCCCTCGCCTATGCGTCTACGCGGGAGTGCTTCGATGACGCGGCTAGCATCGGCAACTCAGATTTCAATCCAGAACATCCTTTTTGCTACCGATTTTTCCTCTTGCTCGGAGACAGCCCTACGACATGCTCTCGCCTTGTCCCACCGTTACGGCAGCACGCTGTACACGGTGAGTGTATTCCGTGCAGGGAGGAGCAATGAGGAGCCACGGGACACGTTCTACTTCCGGCATTCCGCTGAGAAGAAGATGGCGAACCTTGTAAAGTCGGAGCTGTTCCAGGGTATCAAGCATCACGAGCTGGTGAGGGAAGAGCAATGGTCCGTCTCAGATGTGCTTTTGGCCTTGATCGATGAGCTTGATATTGACCTGGTCGTGCTTGGCACCCATGGCCGAGGTGGAATCAAGAAGGTCGTGGTTGGCTCGGTGGCAGAAGAGATTGTTAACTGCGCTCCTTGTGCCGTGCTCACGGTTGGGCCACGCGTCTACCCGGAATCAGTGTCGGAACTGAAGCTGCAGAGAGTTCTGTACGCGACCGACTTGCTGCCCGGTTCGGCGAGAGCCCTTGCGCATGCGCTGTGGCTGGCGGAGCACGAGCACGCCCACCTGGCTTTGCTTCATGTTCTCAAGATGCCCCCTGATGTTCTGTTGCGATACCCAGAGGCGCAGAGGGACATCGCAATGAAGCGGCTTGTGCAACTACTTCCGCCCGAGACGGCCCCCTCCGTGGAAACGGAATTGATCGTGGAGATCGGCGCGCCGGCGGAACACATCCTCAAGGTTGCTGAAGACCAAGGGGCAGACCTGATTGTGATGGGGCCGCACCATACTTCGCTCCCTCTTGTATCTGCGCATATGCCGTGGGTCACGCCTCACCAGATACTCTGTCATGCCCGCTGCCCCCTTTTAACCGTGGGGGACTGATTTCTGGAGTGCTTGTTCGAGGTGTGCGGCTGCAGAGGAAACCTCCAGGATGAGTGAAACCTCCAAGGAGACAGAAGAGAGTTGGTGGAGAACCCCGCTGTTACAGCGGATAGCCTTCCTGCAGCAACGTGAGGGCCAGGTATTCCTTGTTCTAACGCTGGCGATCGGTGCCTTGACCGGCCTGGCGGTCGTCGCTTTCATCATGCTGACTGAACGACTCGGGATGCGCCTCTATCCCGTGGGCAGCGCAGCATGGCGACGGATGCTGATCCCGGTCGGGGGCTCCCTGGGCATCGGGTATCTCCTCTTCCGCTACTTTCCGGACGCCCGGGGCAGCGGCGTACCACAGACCAAAGCCGCGCTCTTCGCCCGCCAAGGTGTGATCACCATAGGCACGGTCCTCGGGAAATTCTTCTGCACCTCGGCCACACTTGCCAGCGGAATCCCGCTCGGGCGCGAAGGGCCTGCCGTCCAAGTTGGCGGGGGCATTGCCTCGGTGCTGGGCCGCCGCCTGGGATTGCGACCCGAGAAGGTAAAGGCGCTTCTGCCGGCCGGGGCGGCGGCAGCAATTGCGGCCGCATTTAATACCCCCCTGGCGGGAGTGCTGTTTGCGCTCGAGGAAGTCATGGCCGATCTCCATGCCCCGGTACTGGGCTCGGTGGTGCTCGCCTCGGCGACTTCCTGGCTTGTGCTACGTCTGCTTCTCGGCAATAACCCTCTCTTCACCGTGCCGCAATATCGGCTGGTTCATTCCCTGGAATTCGGGGTCTATGCGGTGCTCGGCGTCCTCGGCGGTCTGGTGTCAGTGGCGTTCACCAAGCTCCTGCTGGGCATGCGGGAGCGCTTCATGCGGTTCCCGGAGAAGACCCTGTGGTTCCACCCGTGGCTGGCGGGTTGTTGGTGGGTCTCATGGGCTGGTTTGTGCCACAGGTCCTGGGCGTTGGCTATGGGTATGTGGGCGACGCCCTGAACGGGAGGATGGCGCTCAAACTGATGGCTCTCCTGGTGGTCCTGAAACTCTTGGGTGCCTGCACCAGCTATGCCTCGGGCCACGCCGGCGGGATCTTCGGCCCCAGTCTGTTCATCGGTGCCAGGCTGGGAGGTACGGTGGGAAGCGTGGCGCATCGCTTGTTGCCGACCTATACCGCGACACCCGGGGCCTACGCTCTAGTGGGCATGGGCGCGGCCTTCGCCGGTATTGTGCGTGCTCCCTTGACCTCGGTGCTGATGATTTTTGAGACGACGCGCGACTACGCAGTTATCGTCCCTCTGATGATTTCGAATCTGGTGAGCTTCTTCATTTCCTCCCGATTACAGCCGGTACCCATCTACACTGCCCTCGCGTTTCAGGATGGCATCCACGTGCCCACGAGCGCGCCCCGCGGGCAGCGTGCTCAGCGTCAAGTAATCCAGGCGACGCGTGCCGCATCGGAGGTTCTGCCGGCGCAGGTGACGGTCGGCGAGGCGCTGGAACAGGTTGCCTCGAGCACCTTCCGAGCTTGGCCGGTAACCGATCGACGCGGTGTAATAGGCGTTATCAGCCTCGCAACCCTCGAGCGCGAGCGGGCAGGAGGTGCTGCCGCCGAACGGTTAAGTGGCTTCGTGGATGCACGCGCTTTTCCACACGTCCACGCGGATCAGCCGCTGGAAATAGCACTTGAACGCATGGGCGCGGCCAGCCTCGAACTCCTACCAGTAGTGAGCCGCGCTGACATGAACAAGTTGGAAGGCGTGATAACCCTGCGCGATCTCTTGCAGTCGTTTGGTATCGCTACCGTGGCCCGGTCCAACAGCTTGGCCAAGACGGTTAGGTGAGATCAACGTAGGCATTGAGTACCAGTCTCTCAATCCTGGTCAGCCGGTGGTCAATCATTCGGCTGGGCATCAACCGTGCCTTGTAGCTCTTCAATTGCCTGTGATCCACTGTTTCGGGTTTCGGCAACCTGGGTGCCTCCTGTCAGATACTTGGCCGTTCGCGAGAGGACTTAAATCGCAGAAGGATTTGCCCGTATACTTCTTTGCCAGCCCCATGGCAACATCCTCTCCCCGTAATATCTCGACTCCACCAGCTAACCCCAGGGCGACCGGCCCCGCCGACGCGCCGCCCGGGTTGACCGGACGCATACGGCCATTTGAGACCCCAGCTCAAGATGCGGCCTGAAAAGTCGGCTTCCCGGCAGCTGAAATCCAAGTTCCGGGGAGGGCGTTTATCGGGGGGGCCTGAAAGTTCCCACGAATGGAAAGCTGGAAATATTCTCCCGGCAAGCCGTCATCCAAGCACAATCGCCAGGAATGAAGAGGGCGCGACGTTCTCGATTTGCCAATGTTTTACGGCGGGAAGTTCATGCGGCGCAGGAAGTTTCAGAAGCGGGCGGGCGGGCGTTGAATCCCGACACCGTGAATGGGGGCACCGCAATGACAACTCTGAGGTAAGATAGCCCTTGGCAGTAGTTTGTAGTATACCTTGAGGCTAGGCATTGTTATCAGGATAGAAGCTATGGAAACTGATGATCCACGTCGGAGTGACCGGGTTTATCTTGAACTCGAAGTGGTTATCTCGGGAGCAGATGCTGTGGGACAGGATTTCGTGGAGGAGACTCGAACTCTCGTCGTTACCCAACACGGGGCAAAGATAGTCTCCACCCGGACCCTGGTCCCGGATCAAGTGATCCTCATCCAGTGCCGCAGAACTAGAAGAGAGGCGGATGCACGGATTGTGGGACAGATTAGGGAAGATTCCGAGGGCAATTACTACGGTATCGAACTCTTGGACCTAGATGTGAACCTCTGGGGCATTGAATTCCCACCCGTGGCCGAATCAGACCTGGCAGTCGGTCGCGTTCTATTGGAATGCCCACGCTGCCACGGACAGGAGGTCACCTACTTGGACGTGTTCGCTATGGAAGTGCTCCTGGCAGAGGAACGGCTCTCACGACGGTGCCCACGATGCAAAGACGCAACTCTATGGGGTCGAGCAGCGCCCCGAGCGGTTGAAGAGGCGTTGCCCGGCACTGGCCCTCGGGCCGATCAGCAAGTCCAACCTCCGCGAAGCGACCGCAGGCACGCGCGCGTGAATCTTAAGATCGACGTTTGCATCCTGCACCCTGAGCATGGAGAAGAGGTAACAGTCACCGAGAACGTCTCACGCGGGGGGTTTCGGTTCAAGAGCGCGAAGCAGTACCGTAAAGGCTCGATGATTGAGTTTGCGCTGCCTTACTCGCCTGCGGGAGGCAATATCTTTGCTGCGGCGCAAATTGTCTATGCGGAGAGGCTGCCAAGAGAAGGAATGACGGCTTACGGCGTATCATATATTTCCAGCCGCAAGGTCCCGTCGCGAACGTAATCTTCAGAAGGCCTCTTCTATTATAGGTTCTGTATCCCATCCAAAGCGCATGATCCGTCCCTGACCGAGTGCAGGACAGCGGGCTCAGGGCCCAAATCCCCCACTGAGATTCGGCCCGATAACTTTGCTTCCCGGAAACAGGAGAATATGTTCCGAGAAGGGCGTTTTCAGGCACAATCCTGAAGACTCCTGCCATCCGTAGTCAGCCGGTCGTTTCCGAGTGCGTCGTGACCCACGCAGGATTACCAAGGCTGCATAAGGGAACCTCATCTCCGAATTCTCGGGGACACGCTGGCTCGGGCAGCGATCGTACAGGGGTCTACGGAGTCTTACATATTACAGTGACCACGGAGCTGTAGCGCCGGTGTCCTCACCGGCGCTTTTCGGCGCTGGGGACAGCGCCGCTGCAAAGGAAGGCGTCACTTTGATTTGTAATCCTCGTTAGGAACAATGAGCCAGAAGAAGCGTAGGAACTTCGGCTGGCCCGCGCTTCCGAAGGGACAGGCCAAGGGGAGAATAGTCCCGATCTGGCTGTCCAGAAGCGAGGCCACAGCCTTTGAGAAGGTAGCTAAGGCAGGCAAGCAGTCTCTTTCTGAGTGGATACGGAGAACCTGCAATGACGCAATCGGAAAAATGGCTGAAAACTCCAAATTAGGACACCACCTATTATTGCGAGCAATTGCCAACATCTTCTGGCATTTTTGTCGTCGTTTTCACATGCGTGCACCTCCTGGGCCTGCTTTCTCCCGAAGGGCTTCTAGGCTCTCGAGACCCATCCCCAGTACAGACGGAAACCAACTCGGCGCCAGCGAACCACGTTTCCCGGTGAGACGATAAGCAGGCCCCGTTTCCAACCGAACCGGATTCGGCGAGCGACGACCCCGAAGTGCCTTTCCAAGGTGCCACGCCTGAGTTGTCGATGACGTCGTTTGAACACGGCCTGCTGCTTGCGCAATTCCGAGTTTTCAAGAACCAAACCTCGATAGTCAAGCACGAGGCGAATTGAGGTTCCCAGACAAAGCACCAGGAATGAAGACATGACCAGCCCTTATATTGGGATACTGGTGAATCGATGGCGCTACGTTCCCTTAAAGTCGGCCGGAATCTTGGTGAAGAACAACTATAATCCGGAGGCAAGCTCACTTTTCAGGCGCGGCGGATGCCGGCTCGGGGAATTCCCGGAGCAATTTATCCCGCTCTTGCTGTTGAATCTGGGAGACTTTGCTCAGTTCATTTTGCGCCAATTCCCTTTTCCCCTGGGCGCGGTAAACTTCCGCTAGCCGGTAATGCGCGTCCGCACGCTGCGGGTCCAGCTTAATGGCCTGTTGCAGCTCGGAGACTGCCTGTTCGTATCTCTTGTCTTTCGCATAAAGGATACCTAAGTCGAAGTGGGC
>JAHEKS010000400.1 GCA_024638215.1 Acidobacteriota bacterium
TAAACACTTCGATCAGACCGGAGTTGACATCGCGCACGAGCCGGGCGGTGTGCCAGTTGGTGTCGGGAAGGGCCGGCGGCGCGTCCAGCCCGGCGATGCGCTTGCGCGGCTCGCCGTTGACGATGAAGACGCCGTTGTGGACTGGTTGCTTTTGCCCCGTGTCCACCGAGAGGTGCGCGTAATAAAAGTGCAGCGTGTCCACATAATTGAAAACGATGATGAGCGACCGGCGCTCGCGGCGCAGGCGCGTCTGGAATTCGAAGCTGCCGACCTTCGCACCTTTTATGAGAGCGAATTGAAGCGGGCGCCGAGGCACGCCGGGCGGGCGGCTGCGCAGCATGTGAAGGTAATGGTTCGGCCCCTCCGCCAGAATCTTCCAATCCTCAGGGAAAGGGAATTCCCACGCGCCGAGTTGGCCCTCTTCGAAGTCATCGTGAAAACTCAGCGTGCGCAGCACCGGCTTGGAATAATTCTTGACCGCGAGCTCAACAAGCAATACGCAGGCCGCGAGAATCACCCAGGGAAGCCGCCGCGCGGCGTGATCAACTATTTCCCGAGGATGTCGGCGTATCACGGCCATCGGGGCGAATTATAACTTAGCGAGGATTACAAATCATAGTGACGCCTTCCTTTGTAGCGGCGCTGTCCCCAGCGCCGAAAAGCGCCGGTGAGGACACCGGCGCTACAGCCCCGTGGTCACTGTAATATGTGAAACTCCGTAGGGGCTTGGGTCGCGCCCCTTGGAATCACTCGATGAGGATGCCCTGAGGTTGAGCAGGGACCGCTTGACACATTGTCTGCATGCGCGATAATTTTCGAGATATGAAAACACCTCCAGTAGCCCGGACGGTACCGCCCGGAACGTACACGGTGAAGTCACTCATCAAGGCCTTGCGCATTGTGGAATTACTGTCGGATGGCGACCAAGACACCTACACCCTTACGGAACTCAGCCGGGGGCTGCACCTCCACGTCAGCACCGTTCATCGCCTGCTGGTCAATCTGCTCCGTCAGGGATTCGTCGAAATGGACCCGGTTACGGGAGGGTATCGGCTGGGCTTCCGGGTGCTGCGCATGGGTTTGAAGGTCCTGGACCGGCTGGATTTTCGCCGCGTTGCCGATCCTTTGCTGCAGCAGTTGAACCGCGCGACTGAAGAGAGCGTGCATCTGGCGATCTTTCATGGCGAGCGTGCCATCTCGATTGAAAAATTCGGCACGCCGCAGCCGGTGGGCTTGACGGCTCCTCTCGGTGGCGTTCTGCCGCTGCATTGCACCGGCGTGGGGAAGATGCTTCTGGCCTATCAAGATGACGAGCTCGTGAAGCGCGTTGCCGAAGCGAGCGGGCTGCAGCGCTACACCGGGCGTACGATCACCACGCTCCCTCAGTTGCGCAAAGAATTGGCGCGCATCCGGGAAGAGGGTTATTCGGTGGACAACGAAGAAGCCATGGACGGATTGCGCTGCGTGGCGGCGCCGATTTTCGATCACACCGGTAAGGTCGTTGCGGCCTTCAGCGTGGCGGGGCCGGCGACGCGAGTCACTCCGGCGCGCGTGCCGGAGCTCGCCCGTCTGGTCAGCGAGACCAGCCGGGAAATCTCCTATCGCTTGGGCTTCAATGCCCCTCGGCCCGCGCCGAAACCGGCCACGCAAGACCGCGTGGCTGAGTGAAGTTCCCGCCAGCGAAAGCCTGCCTGGGGCTCTTGCCCAAACCGCGGCTGAGTTCTTTGCTGCTCACGCCGACTCTCAGATCAATCATCACGCTCAGGCTACGCGGCCAGCTCAGAAGGTCAGCCGCTGCCGGCCGGGATGCAAGGGCTTCGTCTCACCCTTCCACACGAACGATCCCGAGAGTTGGCGCGGAAGCTCAACGTCGGCCGTGAGCCGGTCGCCATCGCGCGCATATTCGACGCTGATATTGCCCTCGGGATGCGGCATCGTGGCCTTCAATTGTTTGAGCTCTCCGAGATGCGGCGCGATCCTGACAGTGCCAAATCCTGGCGAGGCCGGTTCGACGCCAGCGACCGTAGCGAGGAGGTCGAAATTGGGGTGCGCGCTCCAGGCGTGGCAGTCGGAGCGTGTGGGCTCCGGCCTTTCAGCCCATGTAGTAAGCCCAAGCGAGAGCATGTGGCGCCATGGCCCAAGCTGCGAGAGGTATTCGTCGCCCAGGCCGGCCTTCTTCATCGCGCGGAACAAATAGAAGCGGAAATAGTACGAACACTGGGTCAAAGTTGCATCGCTCAGCACCGTGTGCATCACGCTTTCTTGTTTGGCGGGCGGAATGGCGTCTGTAAGAACGCCGAGAATATTGGCGTGCTGGCTGAAGTGGCGACGCGCGGGCGTATCGGCGAGCAGACGGCGCGAGCCGTCCCAGCACGTTTTGTAAACGGCGGCGGTGATGCGGTCCGCGAGCGATTTGAAATGCGCGGCGCGCTCGGAGCTTCCGAAGGCAGATTCCAGCTCCGCCGCCTCGCGCAAAGCCGCCGCAAACTGCAGGGAAATAATCGCCGACTGCCCGTCAGCCTCCTGCGCTGGAACCCCATACTTGAAGTCCTCGTTCCAATCCACGAAGTTCCACCAACCGAGCTTGCCGAGCAAACCTGACGGCGCCACCCGCGCCTCAAACCAGCCCAGCACGCCGCGCTCGCCGGGAAGGAATTGGCGCAGGAAATCCGCGTCGCCGTGGTACCACCACAAGTCGTGCATCATGCCGATCCAAAGCAGCGAGAAGGGTGGAATGAATTGCGGCAGGTAAGAAGGGTAGCGGCTCTGGGTCAAGCCTTCGGGGATGCGCGATTCGTTCAGCAGTTCGATGGCGTTTTTGACCAGGCGATCGTCGCCGGCCACGTATAGCGAAATCAGCGCCTGGATGCGCGTGTCGCCGACGTATTGGAGTTGTTCGTAATAGGGACAATCCATGTAGGTTTCGTGCGCGCAAAGCCGCGCCGTCCGCCAGCCCACTTCCCAGATCTTGGCCAGTTCCGGGTCGTCGGATTCAAATTCGGCGCGCTTGACAAAGGGATACGCCGTGAACGCGCCGCGAAAATCTTCGATGGTCAGAGGTTCGCCGCTCGTTTGGATGTCGATCTGGACGTAGCGATAGGTCCTCCACCAGAGCGGGCGGAACAGACGGTCCTTCCCGCCATCGGGGAGGAATCTGTCATGATAGCCGCGCATGACCTTGCCCTCGGTCTCGTTGCGATTGCCCTTCTCGCGCCCTTTCCAGAGCGCTTCGGCGTAGGTCAGCGTGATTTCAGCCCCGCGGCCGCCGGAAGTCGTGAGTTCAGGATAGGCGGTGGTGAGATAAGTCTGGTCCAGCAGAACGCTGGCGCGCGTGTGCGCAGGCACCGAAAGTGGTGCGCTGCCGGAGAGGAAACCGGCCGGCGGTTCCAC
>JAHEKS010000127.1 GCA_024638215.1 Acidobacteriota bacterium
GGTTCATTTCGCTCGCGTGAACCAGATTGAGCAGCGACGGGCCGAGCAGCACACCGGCCAGGATTTCTCCCACCACGGGCGGCTGGCGCAGGCGCTCGAAGCCTTCCGCGAGCATTTTCCCGCCCGCGAACATCAGGAAGAGTTCCAGCAGGAAGTGGCCCGAGTGCTCCATCGTACGGCCTTCCGATCAGCGGACTTTCAGGACCGAGAGGTTATCAGCGTGCGTTCCGGCGAATTCCACAATCAGCCTAGCAGAGGTCGCAGCAACCTCTCCAGCGAAATCGGAACAACCGCCACGAAAGCGAAGCCTATTTCAACGAGGGAGGTGCCAGGGCGGGTTGCTTCGAGGGGCTGCGCACGAAGGTCGCTTGCCCGTCGGCAAGGTCAATGCGCGTCACGTGGTCGGGCAGCGGAAAGGGCTTGCTGAGGTCGAGCTTGTAAGTTTTCTCGAGATAGTTTTGCAGCAAGGCCCGGGTGAGCCAATCGGGAATGCTGGTCGAACCGATGGAGAGATTCTGGATGGTGAGCTGGCAATGCCCGTCGCCCGTTTGCAGTTTGCCCGAGGCGGAAACCTTCTGCCGGCCTTTGAAGAGTGTGGCCAGCACTTGCGCGCCGATGTCGTTGTTTTGCTTGCCGAACTGCTGCAGCTTGTCGAAATCCACCTCCGCGACGGCCGAAACGTGGTCGGGGTGAATCTCAATTTCCGGGTTCTCGACCGCCGGGGGCAGAAATGATGATCCCTGATTACGGAGATAAGTAGTGGCTTCTTCCTGCGTAATGACGATGGGCTTGTAGGAGGCCGGCCGCTCGGTGGCGGGGATGGACAACTCGCGAATCTTGGATTCAAGCGATTCCGTGGCCGCGCGCGCAACGCGCGTAGCTTCGGCCGGACCTGAAGCACCGGTCCCGCTTTCAATGCCGACTGAGAGAGCGACCAGGATGAGCGCGCCGAGCGCGGCCGTGGAAACATACCTCCGGGCCGGCCCTCTGCGGCGGCTTCGACGCGGGCACGAACCACTCGCGCTTTTTTCGATTTGGAAGAAGCGTTTCACTCTTAATCTCCCGGCCTCCAGGGTTCAGGGAGCCGCCTTGGAAACTTCCTGGACGGGCTCGATGGTCAACTTGTTCAGCGGCCCTGCAAGGCGCAGGCGGAGTCGCTGGCCGATGAGGAACGGTTCGTTTTCGCCCCGCGGTTCGCGCGAAAAGCCGCGCAGGTCGGCGACAACGTCCAGACGGGCTGTTCCGCCAAAACGATACGTGCCGTCCAGCCGCAATTGTGCATCGCGGAGCGCCACTGGCGCGCTCGAGAAATCCACGCGGCCGTTGCTCGCGCGGAAGGTCACGACAGCCGAATGAAACGACGCTTCCTCGCGGACCGGCTCAAGGTAATTCTGGTGGGACGCGCGCGCCATCGCGGCGATCGGATCGAAGCCGCCGAAACTGACGTTCTTTAGCCGCGCTTCGCCCGAGGCCTGAAGATTCGAGGTGATCTCGCGCCGCGTCAGCCCGAGCGTCATAAAGTGGGCGCTGGCGGAATAGGAGCCGCGGGTCTTCTGCAAAGCGGAGGGAAGAAAAGGAGCCAGCGGCTGCAAGCGAGCGTCTTCGACGCCGGCGTCGCCGGTGATGCGCGCGGGAGACTGCGTCAGATCCACAACCAGCTTCGCGGTCCCCCGCCCTCCGCCCGCTCCGAAGGCGGCCCTGCTTACCCGGATGACGCGGTCGCTGATTTCGACGCCCGCCTGAAAATCGTGCAAGGTCAAGTCACGATAAATCAGCCGGGGCGTTGAGAATCGTCCCCGGGCTTTCAGCGCAGTGAAAATGCCGGACGCCGCAGTGCGGCGCTCCACCAGCGAGCGCAAGCCGGGAAGTCGCGCCAGGATCGAAAGGGGCTGCCGGTTGCCCAGCACATCGAACCAGAGCGCGCCTTGTTCCACGCGCAAAGCGTTGGCGCGGAGATCAAACTCCCAAGGCTGGCTGCGGCCGCCTCCGTGTTCGACGCGCCCGGTAAAGACGCTGGTGCCGAGGACCGCTACGATAGGCGCCGCCGTGACGGTGTTGTTTTGGAACAGGATGTGGGCCTTGGGAAGGTTTAGCGGCTCGGTCAGGCCGGGGATAAACAATCGCGCCCCGTGCAGATCCACATGGCCCGCGATGTCAGGCAAGGCGAGCGGCCACGCGGAGCCGGTGAGAACGAAGCCGGCGGTGGCGTCCCCGCGGGCATCCACGGACCCGGCTGCCCTCGCTCCCAGGGCGCGTGCAAAGCGCAGCAGGTCGCCCAGCGGCACGGACCTGGCCGTTAGCGTCAGTCGATACTGGTAATGGCCCGCGGATTCATGCGGGGCGGCGTGGCGATTCGTTATGAGCCTGGCGGGCGGTCTGGCCGGTTCGATTTGCCCTTCCACCGCCAGTTCCACGCGAGGAGCCAGGGCCACCCTGACGGGCGCGAGCCGCACGTGGCCGTGGTCCACACGCGCGGAAATATCCGACACGTGAAATGTTCCCGAGGGCGTGGCGAGGCGCACGTCACGGATCTGAACAAAGCCACCGCAGCGCCGCGCGGTCCACGGACCTTGAATCGTCATCAGGGCGTCCACTCGGCCGGAGGCGCTCCAATCGCCCAACCGCGACTCGAACCGGGCGGCCAAGGCACGGAAGTCTTCCAGGTGCGAGCGCTCCACGGCCACCACCAGATCCAGCACGGGGACGGTGCGCAGGTCCTCCACGGACCCGGTCAGGTGAACGTGCGAATCCGCGAAAGAGGCGTCCACACTCTCAATTGAAAGGCGGGCATGCGTCCAATCATATTTGCCGCGGAAGAAAATCTCCGAATCGATCTTGCCGGAGGGCGGCGGCTGGTCCCAGCGATGAAGCTGGGCAATCCGGATCCGTCCTTCGACGGTCGGGTCGAACACCGTTCCGCCGAGGTGGGCGCTGGCGTCAAGCACGCCATAGATCCCGGGGTTGTGATGCGTCAAGATGGGAATCCAATCGTAGAGCAAGGCTCCATGCGTGGCCAGGGTTGCGTCCAGGGACCCGCCCAGCGTCCCACCCGGCGTCCACTGGCCCTCGAGCTCCAGCTCGCCGGGCGTCGGCAAGAGCAGGTCGGTGCGCACGGGGTCGCCAATCACCTTGAAATTGACCCTGCCTTGCGACGGGTCAAGATCCAGACGGGCCTCCACGTTGTCAACGGCGAAAGGCTTCTTTTCGTCTTGCACCTTGAAATTCAGGCGGGCGTCGCTGGCCTCCAGTTGAAAACCCGCGGGCTCAGGTCTGGCCGCGCGCGCCGCCTGCGTGTTCTTCGCGACGGATCCGAGAAGGTTCTCGACGTTCCACTTTCCGGCGCTGTTGCGCACCAAATTGAAACTGGGCCGCTCCAGAGACAGGCGAAGAATATCCAGGCGCCAGGGCACCAGGCTGCGCAGGCGAAAGTCACAGTCCATGCGATCAACGCGCGCAAAGGGCTCGGCTCCGAAGGCGGGGTCCTCGCCGATGACAGCGTTTTCCAGGGTGAAACCTGGCCGGGGAAGCAGATGGAACGAAATGGCGCCAAAGGAGGCGCTTCGGCCCAGGGCGCGCTCCAGACCCAATTGCACACTTTGGCGGTAGCGCTCGGCGCTGAAATACTGCGGGGCGATCCACCCCGCCACGAGCAGCAGCAGGAGCGCGAGCACAACGTTGCGAGGGCGGCGAAGGTATCGAAATCTCATCAGTGCACAAATCGGAAAGTGCGGCCCCACCGCGTTTTGGTAAAGAAATGCACAATCAAGTCGAAGGTTTGCGATAACCGATCCGCCAGGGAATTCTGCATATACTCGCCGCGCGGCGTCTCATACGACCAATAGATGAATAACGGCCTTCCCGTAATCAGCTTGCGTGGCACAAACCCCCAGAACCGGCTGTCCCAGCTCTGCTCCCGGTTGTCGCCCATCACAAAGTAGTCTCCCGGCGGCACGACGAGTTCGCCGTCTTTCACGTGGTGGTCAATCTCCTCATCCCAGGCGAGCGTTCCGCCGGTCAGGTCTTCGGGGTTGGCCGGTGGGAAGTCATCTCCCGGCCTCGGCTGATAAAGGTAGGTGTGGTGAACGTAAGGCTCGCTCAATTCCTTCCCGTTCACAAAGACCTTCCGATCGACAATCCGAATATGGTCACCCGGCAACCCGATCACCCTCTTCACAAAGTGCTCGCCGGGCTCCTGGGACTCGCTCTCCGTGCCCGGGTACTTGAAAACGATGACGTCACCTCTCCGGATGTACCGGTAAGGAAGCAGGTGCGACCACCAGCCATCGTGACAAGCCAAGGCGAACTTGTTGACCAGAAGGTGGTCCCCCACCAGAAGGGTCTCCTCCATCGAGCCGGTGGGAATCTTGAAGGCCTGGAGAACGAAGGTGGTGCCAAACACCGCCAGGATCACCGTCACCACAAGGGACTCAAACGTATCGCGCGCCGCCGATTTCCTAGGGGTTTCATCCATCGGTAAGCCGCTTCCCCGCCAGCTTCGCCAGCAGGCGTTCGGCGGCCTGCAGCTCAGCCGCCTTCTTACTCTTGCCGGAGCCCCGGGCGCGCAGTTCGCCGCCCGCAGTCACTTCCACGGTAAACGTTTTGCGGTGTTCGGGCCCTTTCTCTTCCACTACGCGATATTCCCCCGGGCCAAGGCGCGACGCTTGCAGGCGCTCCTGGAGAGCGGACTTGAAATCCGTCGAAAAGAGGTCTGTGGATCGCGCCGCCAGGTCCGAAGGCAGCACAAACTTTTCAATGAAAACGCGCGAAGCATCCAACCCGCCGTCGCGAAACAGCGCCGCCAGCAGCGCCTCCAGAGCGTTGACCTGAAGCGCCGCCTTGGTCCGCCCACCGGTCTTTTCCTCGCCTCTTCCCAGACGGAGATACTTCCCCAGTTCCAGTTGCGCCGCCACTTCCGCCAGGTGAGCGGAGGTTACCAGGCGGGCGCGAGCGCGCGAAAGTTCTCCTTCCTCATATTCGGGAAAGGCCTCGATCAGTCGCACGCTGACCAGAAAGTTGAGCACGGCGTCGCCGAGAAACTCCAGCCTTTCGTTGTCGCGCCCCCTGCGGGAACTTTCCTGAACGTGGGAAGAATGCGTCACGGCCTCGAGCAGCAGTTCCGGATTCCGAAACTGGTAGCCAATGACCTTCTGAAGTTGGTCGAGCAGAACTCCCGCCATGGGATCAATGAACCGCCCAGCGGGCCCGAGGCATCCGCGCGCTGGAATAAGAGCCGCTCATGAAGCGCCCCGGCACAGCGACGCCAATCGCCGAAAGCCTGCCCGGCTCGCCCGGATCAGTCCTTTCAAAGCCCCTCGGGCTATTTCTTCTTGCTCTTCAGTTCGGCAATCCGCTGCTCGGCCAGGTTTTTCAGCCCGGGGTTGTCCTGGCTCAACTCAGAGACCTTGGTAAAAGCCTGGATGGCGTCGTCGACTTTGTTTTCGTGTTCGCAAACTTCACCCAGACGGAAGTAGTTCTCCGGGTTAGGATCGGGGGCCGCGGCGACCGCCTGCTTGTACTGATCCTCAGCCTTGGCTAATTCCTGCTGGTCTATGCCCATCAGCCCCTCCATCGCCCGCTGGAAATGCACCATCCCCAGGCTGGCGTGGATGTTCTCGAGGTATTCTGCCTTTCGCTTCTGAAAAGCGTCGTCGGTCTCGCCGTTGGCCTTCGTAAGTGCGTTGACGAGTTCCAGAGCCTTCTGGGCGTTCTTCTCAGTCTCGTTCAGCTTGGCGTCGGGATTGGGGTCGTTCTGCAGCGACTGGGGCAGGGGAAGCGCGTAGATCATCATCAGCAGCGTCCCTAAATTGTCCGGCTTCAGCGCCAGGCTTTTCTCGCCATAGCTGATGACTGCGCCGATATTCCCCTTTTGCAGTTCAGCGCCCTGGGCAAGGAAATAAGCGTAAGTCAGAAGAGGGCTGTCGGGATACTTCTGGGCGAAATCGTTCACCGCCTGAATCTTCCGGTCAGGATCCAGTTCGTTTTCGATCGTCTGCTGGAACGCCTGAGATTGCTCCGGCGGCGCAATTCCCTTGCCCCCACCGCTGGCTGCCATAGCTGCCCGCGCGGCTGGCCCCAGGTTTTTGACGTTTGCGATGAATTCAGGTGTGGCCCCGGCGTCCTTCAGCTTTCCTTCAATTTCCGGGGTCATGTCAAAATCAACTCCACGACTGACAACCTCAGGAGAAATCTTCTGCAAATCCTTCTTGTTCTTCTTGACCAGGTGAATGACCTCTTTCAACGTCAGGGGCGGCTGCGGCTGGGCCGCCGACTGCGCGCCGGCCTTCTCGCCGGCTGACTGGCCGCCCGCCGGCTGGCCCTGTGGGAACGCCGCCGAGCTCGCGGGCACGCTGATGCCCAGCGCCGCGATACTGATGATGAAAATCCTCAGGACATTTTTCATGAAAGATATCTCTTTCCGCGCAGGATTGCGCTGTCTTAATATCTTCAGCCTACAAGAAAGGCTTTGGAGTGTCAATTCACCAGACTTCACTCTTCCAGGCAGACGACAGCCCTCATTTCTCGGCGCCAAAAGGTAGCGCCATGCCCTTCTGAATCGCCCGTACCGCCTCGGGATAGTGCGCAGCCGTCAAGGAAGCCGCCCGATATTGCGCCAAGGCTCCTTTGCGGTCGCCCTTCAAATCCTGAATGCGCCCCAGGTAGATGTGCGACCAGGTGACCAGGCGCATGTCACTGGCCGAATCCAGAACCTTGCGGAAATACTCCTCAGCCGTGTCGGGCTTGCGAGTATTGCTCGCCACCACGGCCAAGCCGAACAAGGCTCGTTCATTCTTGGGATCGAATTTCTCCAGGACGGATTGGAAAACCGTTTTCGCCTCCGCGTAGCGGCCCTCATAGATGTCATTGTCGCCTTGGTCGAGCAGCCGCTCGAGTTCGGTCGAGGCGGGCTGGGCTGTATTCTTGGGCGCCTCCGGACGTGGGGCGAAATTCACCTTGACAAGCTGTTCCTGCTCTTTGTCAACATCAATCCCCTGGACCATATCCTGGTAAAAGACGCTCATCGAACTCTCCTGGTTCTCGTACGCAGCAAGCTTGTCAAAGAAATAAGGCGTCAGAATCAGGCCCGACTCGGTGAATTCCTTGACGCGCTTCTGCGCATCCGCCGGGGCCGGTTTGTCCAGCCGAAGCTCGACGGCGCGGATCAAACACTCCGTCAGGAGAAGCGAGAAGTCGTCCTTGAAGTCCTGCCCCAGGGCCGGGGCCTGCCGGGCTATGCCTTGCAGGGCCGCCTTTTGGTTGATCAACGCCGCGTACTTGACCGCCAGAGGGTCGAGGAGAAAATGCAGATACTGATGGCGGATTTCCCCCAGCCTCAGTTCCTTGGAAGGTCCCACGACCAGGTGATAATCCGAGCCGTAAGTCCGCGCCTGAACCTGGTTGGGGCTTGCCAGGAGCGCCAGGTAAATCGTGTATTTGCGGCCCAAATAAGCGCCGCTCGGGAAACGAAGATAAGCGTCCGAGAGTTCGATGCTTCTTCTCACGGGCTCGCTGTAACGTTCGGTTTCAGCCTGAAAAGCGGGCTGCGCGCTCGACCAGATCGCCTGAAGATTTCCCTGGGCGTAGAACTTCTCCAGCAGCGGCCGCAATCCCACTACTCTCTTCGCGTCCGGAGGAAGATCGGATTGCGGAACGGTCAGAGCAAATCCGGGAGGAGGGCCGAGCAGAAGCGCCAACGAAAGGTATTGGCCAAGGTCGGCGCCGGGATCGCCCGCGATGCGGTGTTCCTGATAGAACTTGCGCAGCTCGGGAAGGACAGCGATGTCTTCCTTGGCAAGTCTTTCCCTCACTCGAATGCGAACCGAATTCGCCGCGTCAACTCCCAGGCCCGCGTCGTAACCGACGGCATTGATCGCTGCAAGCACGGAGAAGAGTTGTTCGTTGGCTTGTAGGCTGACATTGCCAGGCTGCTGCGCCTGGCCCCGGGCGGGAAGAAGAACCTGCAGAGCAAGGAATAAACACGCAATCTTCGCGGTTGAGCCCCGACGTGAAACCGAACGGGCCGATGAATGGGATTCGTCACGAAAATCAGCGCTGTAGGCCTGGGACGAATAACTCGCCCGTGCTCTCACAAATCTTGCTGGCTGGAGGGGGTATCTCGACGCCAAAAAAGCTAACCTCGGACTGTGATCTGCCGCAGGGACAGAACCACTTGCCCGTCCGTTGGCTTGCCGTCCATCATGGCAGGTTGGAAATGGCTGAAATACATCATCCGGTCCAGATGCCGAAGCACTTGAGGAGAGTAAGAGCCGGACAAGACCCGGTAGGAAAGCACGCGGCCTTCGGCATCAATGTGCGTAACGACCACAATGCCCTCTTCTCCGGTGGGGAAAGTGATGGGCGCGAGCATCTGCACCCGCGGCGGCTGATTGCTTCCGCCAGAATCATCCGTCATGCTGGCAGCAGGGATGATCTGCGATCCCATGATCAACGCAAAGCAAAGGATCGCCGCCAGGACGCCGCCGGAGGCCGGCAACAGCAATGGTTTCAAGGCGTTATCGACAAAGACCAGGAAACGGTCAAGCAGATTCTGATGCAGGTGGCGAGAGAGCTTCACGCGCAGTCTCAGCGCCAGCTCCGGGGGAACGCGCCGTGCCGGCAGCGTATCCAAGTCATTCTTGAGCGTTTCGATCCGTTCAAGCTCCATGCGGCACGATGCGCAATAATCCAGGTGGTAGCGGATGGACCGGAACACGGACCGATCACATTCCCCTTCCAGGTAATCCCAGAAATGACGGCGAATTTCGAGACAAGATTCAAACATCAGATGATCCCCGACGGGGCTCCATAGCCTGCCAGCTTTCGCCTCAGCAGTTCACGCCCGCGCACCAAGCGCGATTTCACGGTTCCTTCGGCCACCCCCAGGACCTGAGCGATCTCCTCGTATGACATTCCCTCGATTTCCCGCAGGACCACCACGGTGCGGTAAGGCGAAGCCAGGCTCGCCAGAGCCCGCCGCACCAGCGCCTGCCTTTCCGACTTCTCCAACATCTGGTAGGGCGTGTCTTCTCTGGATTGGGCTATCGGAGGCCCGATCGTTTCCGCGTCCAAGGAAACAGGTTCCCGGCGGAAGCGCCGCAGCCAGCTTCGCCGATGATTCGAGGCCTCGTGAATGGCAATCTTGTAAATCCATGTCTTCAAGCTGCTGTCACCCTGAAACTGGCCAATCCTTCTAAAAACCTTGACGAAAACATCCTGCAAAACGTCTGCGGCGTCCGAAGGGTTTTCGACGATATGGGAAACAAGATCGAAGACCGGAGTCTGGTAGACGCCCAAGAGGTAGGCGAAGGCACCTTCGGAGCCCGCCTGCAACTCCGCCACCAGCGTCGCCTCCTCACCCGCGATTCGCGACGCTCGATCCAACGCGGCTTCCACGGTACGGACGTAACTCATGACACTGCCACCATAGCAGTTCCTGGGCCCGTCTGCAACCTCCTACCTAATTAGATTGACACCGCTCGAAAAGGGTTTGTTCCACGATTTGTAGTCCATCAAGTTGCGATTCCGCGCCTGCGCGTGGGCGGAATGCCTGTCTATGGTATAATTGCCACGTTTGACAATCCGCCTGACGCTCGGAAAGAGGCCTTTTGATGACAATCCGCAAAATCAGCAAGCAAGCAGTTCTGTCCGTGCTCGCGACGGGCATCTTGTCTCTGGCTGGAATCGCACAGCAGGCTCCGGCCACCGCTCCCCCGCCTTCGGCACCGGAAAAGCCAGCCGCGGCTCCTGAAAACCCCCAGAAAGTCGTCCTGAAGGTGGGAACTCAAAACTACACTGAGGGCGACATAGAGTTCCTGATCAGCAGCTTGAGTCCCCAACTTCGAGCGGCGGTGGCGCGGCAGGGGAAGAGGCCCCTTGGCGATCAATTCGCCTTGATGGCGGTGCTTTCCCAGCAAGCCGAAAAGGAGCACCTGGATGCCACGGAGGACTTTCGCGAAGAAATGGCTCTGCATCGGTTGCAGGCTCTGGCGCAGGTGGAATACCGAAAGATGGCGGAAGGCGTCAAGGTCAGTCCGGAGGAAATCAGCCAGTATTACGCGACGCACACGTCCGAATTCGAAGAAGCGCAAGTGCGCGAAATCATTATCCGCAAAAAGGCGGATGGAGCCGAGAAAGACGCTCCGGGCTTTACCGCCGCGGATGCGCACGCTCGCGCCGACGAAATCCGCAAGGCTCTTACGGCCGGCACGGATCCAAAGAAGGTGGCGGGCCAATACAAAGTTGAAAACACCGTTATGTTTGACGCTGAGCCACGCACCATCAAGCGCGGACAGTTGGTCGCCGCCCTGGATAAAGCCGCCTTTGAGCTTAAGGATGGAGCCGTTTCCGAACCTTTCGAGAACGCTCAAGCGTTGGCGTTTCTTCAGGTGGTTAGCCACAAGCATCAGGACCTGAAAGAAGTGTCGGACGACATCGAGAACACCCTGCACGAGCAGAAGTTGCAAGCGGGCGTGGACGAATTGAAGAAGAACAGCAACATTTGGATGGACGACCAGTACTTCAAAGCGCCTGCGGAATCGCCCGCTGCCCCCAGTTCCGAGCCAAAGCCATAAGCTCCGTGACCCGCGGTGCGGGAAGAGGACCTCTTCCCGCACTGACTTCAGAAAGTCACTCCCTCTGTCGCCAATCTCTCCAACCAAGAGCGCTGCCGTTGTCTCCGGAAGAGAAATCTCGTTGCGCTGTCCTGCTGCCGTTAACGATAGTGACAATTATTTTCAACAGGTCTGTTGAAAAATTTGTGGAAAAAAGGCCTCGCGCCGCGGGTAAAAGCCGGATACCAAATAATTTCTACCTCTTTGCACCAATCTGTAGCAGTTCCCGCCCTAACTTGACGGCTGGCATTCGGACGAAACCGAGAATCCGGCAAGAGAGCGGCGCCTCAGCAGATATGATGCGTGAGATTTGGAGACGAAGTTGCTTGTCCAATTCCCGCTCTGGCCTGATGGCGAATGCACTGACGCCGAAAGAGCATCTCGTTGGACGATGGCGAGGCAAGTGAGACTTAGATCTGCGGTTGCGGTTTCCTGAGCTTCACCACGATGACGTGATTGTCTTCTTCGATCTCGTACTTTTTGCCGAAAGTCTGAAATCCTTCCGCCGTCACCATCAGTCGAATGGGACCTTTGGTGATGTGGTGAAACGTGCATTGCCCTTTCTTGTCGGTCTTGGCGCTGTAAGAAATCCATTTATCCAGCTTATATTTCTGATGGATCTTGAACTGCAGCGTCAGGTGGGCTTGAAAGATCGGCTCGTCGTTCGCGGCCTCTTTGACAACCACCTGGAGGGTCACCTCGTCCGCCGCGCGGGCCATCGAGGCGTTGAGGAAGACCGCCAAGGCCAGTCCACAAGCGACTGCAAGGCCCAACCGAGCCAAAATCTCCCTCGAATGCCGCTTCCTGAATCGGTTCACCGAACGCATGAACCCTCCTTCCTTCTCTGCCCCGATCTGCTTTTGTCTATCATGATACCCCACAGTCCGTGGTCCGAGATGAGTCAATTTGAGTTTTTTTCAAATGGGCGGACCCATGGCCAAACGCCTCATGGAGATTGACTTCACAGCTCGAGTCCGTTAAGTTCGCGCCTGTCCATTGACCAAGGCAGCGGCAGGGCCAAAAGCCCGGAAAGGCAACATGGGATTTGCCACTGATGCGATACACGCGGGGCAGGAACCTGACCCCGCCACGGGAGCGATTATCGTTCCCATCTACCAGACTTCCACCTTCGTGCAGGAGGAACTGGGCAAGCACAAAGGTTACGAATACGCCCGCACCGGGAACCCGACGCGGGCGGCGCTCGAGAAAAACCTCGCCTGCCTGGAGCGCGGGCGCTTCGCTTTCGCCTTCGCTTCCGGAATGGCGGCCATCAACGCCGTCCTCACTCTGCTCAAGTCCGGCGATCACGTCGTCGCGGGACACAACATGTACGGTGGAACTTTCCGCCTCTTCGAGCGCGTCTTGAAAGACTTTGGACTCAGTTTCACTTACGCAAACACCTGCCGGCTCGACGAGGTCCAAAGATCGTTCCAACCCCGCACGCGCATGCTGTTTATCGAGACGCCCACGAACCCGATAATGGAAATAACTGACATCGCCGCCGCAGCGCAACTGGCACACCAGCGCGGTATTCTGCTCGCCGTGGACAACACCTTCATGAGCCCCTATTTCCAGCAACCGCTCGAACTGGGCGCGGACATCGTCGTGCACAGCACCACCAAATATCTGAACGGTCACAGCGATGGCGTGGGCGGCGCGGTCATCCTCAACGACCCGGCGACGGCCGAGCGCCTCAAGTTTTTGCAGAACGCCGCCGGCGCCGTGCTGGGCCCCTTCGATTCCTGGCTGGTTTTGCGAGGCGTGAAAACCCTGGCGGTTCGCATGCGCCAGCACAATGAAAACGGGATGGCCATGGCCAAGTTCCTCGCCGAACACCCGAAGGTCAAGCGGGTCCATTACCCGGGCCTGCCGTCTCATCCGCAGCACGAACTGGCCAGGAAACAGATGAAAGGTTTTGGGGGAATGCTCTCGTTTGAAACCGGCTCGCTGGAAAATGCCAAGACGGTTCTGAAATCCGTCCGGCTCTGCTCCCTGGCCGAAAGCCTGGGAGGAGTGGAAACCCTCATCTCACATCCCGCCAGCATGACTCACGCCAGCGTCCCGGCCGAGGAGCGCGCAAGAATCGGCATCACGGACGGT
>JAHEKS010000128.1 GCA_024638215.1 Acidobacteriota bacterium
GAGCGAACGTGCCCGTTGAAGTTCTGGTATCGAATGAATGGAGGGTTCCCGATGACGGCCTTGAATAACGGGGTTTCCGCTGGCTGGACAGAAAAAAAATCGGCATGAATAAGGTGGGCCGTCGGAAGTCGAGACCTGTTCGTCTCCAGCGCCTCGGGGTCGATGTCAATTCCATACACTTCGGCGTTTCGGCTCCCGAGGGACCGGAGTTGTTCATAGGCGCATGAAAGGAATACGCCCGCTCCACAACTTGGGTCCAACGCAGAGTCCCCGGCGTCCCGCAAGGCCCATTTGGCAATGTAACGGGCAATCGGCAGGTCCGTGTAGAATGCGCCCAAATTCTTCTGAAGCGTAGTTATTCCCATTGCTCGTCCGGCAGGTGAAGTATAACCGAAAAGCGGCTCGACAGTTGCCCTCCTTCTCGCGACCTACGCCCGGACAGAGAGCGTGGGCGGTCCGCCCTTCTCGTGAAAGACAAGATCAATAGACCTCTCGGCTACTTTGGTCTGGACATTGGGGTTTTTGCTGGCAAGGAGAAGCCCGGATTCGAGAGCAGCCCTGAACGCCGGACAGGACTTCTGAAGGTCCGCGGTTACGAAATCCGAGAGGGCGTCGGAATTCGCTTGTGACCGTGGATTGAATCCAAGGTGGGCGTTAATCCATTTGACGTAGGCTTCCGGGGTAGTCAATTCGCGCGAAATAGTAGCACACAGTGACTGAACGTGCAAAGCCATCGATGATAGTCGGGCGGGTTTGAAACCCTCCCCTACTCAAACACTCGGGGGCAGCAAGCCGCGCCCGGAGCATGTTATTCTTGGCGGAACGCCATGGCCAAAACACAAAACAAGCCGCCCTACAGCATTTTCGCCGAGTTTTACGACCAGATTGCGGGGCCGATGCGCGGGCCGATGGAGCGCGCGCGGGAAGAAATTCTCGGGCCCATCATCCAAGGCTTGCGCGAGCGCCGGGAACGTGAAGGCGCGCGGCAAGCGCGAGGCGGCATTGAGGTGCATGCGCGGGGCGCGGGTGAAATTCACGGACGGGACCACAAGCAAAGCCACGGGCGGGACGCCCGTGCTACGAGCCGCCGCGATACGCGAACTCCAAGCACCCAGCACCTAGCACCCAGCCCCCACTCCCGAATCACGACCTGCGATCTCTGCTGTGGCACGGGGACGACGGCGATTCAGCTGGCGCGGCGCGGGATGCGCGTTTATGCCGTGGACGCATCGCGCGACATGCTGAGAGTGGCGCGCGCGAAATTGGCACGGGCGGGCCTGGCCAGCCAATCCATCAGAGCGATTCAGGCGGACATGCGCACCTTCCGCCTGCCCGAGCCGGTGGACGCGATCACCTGCGAGACCGACGCCATCAATCACTTGGCGCGCAAGCGTGACCTGGAATCCGTGGCGCGCGCCGTGGCCCGGGCGCTGCGGCCGGGCGGCTGGTTCTTCTTCGACGCCAACACTCCCAGGGCATTCAAAGAATTGTGGATCATGAACTGGATCCAGGAGGGCCAGGGGTTCTTTATGACCGCGCGCGGCGGCTACGATGCGCGGCGCGACAGGGGCTGGACGGTGTTCGATTGGTTCGTGCCGGCGGGCGCTCTGAGACGGCTCCGTAGCGCCGGGCTTCAGCCCGGCAACCTGAATTGGGTCGAGAGGACGGACAAGTTGCAGCGCCGTGGCGGCGGGCTTCAGCCCGCCACTCTCCGCCCTAGCGTGGGGACTTCCTGGCGGCGGTTTACCGAACGCTACGAACAAGTGGCGTGGACGAAGGGCGAGATTCGCGGGGCGCTTGGTGCGGCGGGATTGACGGTGATCGGCGCTTGGGACCTGGTGCGCTTCGCGCGCGGCGAGGCGTGGGCCAGGTCGGGTTGCCACTTCTTTTGGCTGGCCCAGAAGAAAAGGGACTAGGTGCTGGGGCCTGGCCCGAAGTTGGGCGACCGTCTGTGCTTCCAACTGGTTAGCCTCGCAGTCAACGTTGGCGGCTCGGGTCCGGGGCAAGCAGGCGGAGGCGGGGCCGCATCTATCTCCTGTGTTTTCTTAGTAGTGGGGACGGAATGTAACTTCCGGCGGGCGAAAGCATCTTATACGTGTTACAACGATATGCGTTATAACAAATATCTGTCCCGTGCGGGCTGGCGATGATACCCGTGACACTACTGACACTGGTGACACAGTTTTTTTGCGGCCTCACTTTTGGCGCCAATCGCAAAGTGAAAGTCGCCGCTTCCGCACGCAGGAGGAAACCATGATCAAAGTCATTCGATCCGATGAACGTCACCACGCCAACTTCGGCTGGCTCGACACCCACTGGCACTTCTCGTTCGACAGCTACTACGATCCGGAAAACACGAACTGGGGCGCGCTGCGCGTCTTCAACGATGACACGGTGGAACATGGCCAGGGGTTCGGCACGCATCCGCACCGCGACATGGAAATCGTCACCTACGTGCTCTCCGGCGAACTCGAGCACCAGGACAGCCACGGCCATCGCGGCGTGGTGCATCCCGGCGAAGTGCAAGTGATGTCGGCGGGCACCGGAATCATGCATTCCGAGTACAACCACTCGAAAAAGGATCCCGTGCACTTCATTCAGCTCTGGATTCTTCCCCGCACCAAAGGCCTGAAACCGCGTTGGGAGCAGCGCCGCTTTTCGCGCGACGAGCGCGCCGGGAAATTGCTGCCGGTGGTCTCGCCGGGCGACCTGGCCGGGACTCTCGCGGTTGACCAGGACGCGCAGGTTTACGTCTCGGCGCTCGCGAGCGGCCAGGAAGTTGTTCACATCAGCAAGCCTGGCCGCAAGGCCTATCTCTTTGTGACCGAGGGAGACGTTGAGGTGAACGGCGCCCGGCTTTCGGCCGGCGACCAGGCGAGGATTGCGGACGAGACAAAGTTGAGCATCAAGGCTCAGGAAGGCGCCGAGCTGATGTTACTCGATCTGCCCGTGAAACCCTGAGAAGCGCCCCACGGTAACCGCGCGGGAGGGGCATCCCGCGCGTTTACTTTTTTCGCCGCATGTGAAAGAATCCAGCGTTTCACGGCGGAGCTCCCAGTGACGTCACGGAGCGGCCGCCGGCAGAGAATCGCCTTTTCCGATTCAGCAGTACTGTGTTTCACCGCTGGCCTGGGCCGGAAAATCTTCTCCAGTCCGCTTTTCCGGGCCGGGAATCGGGCGAGGGTCATGACCGAGCTTCGCTGGAATCCGACCGCGCGCGAATGGGTTTCGACGGCATCCCATCGCCAGAACCGCCCGCAGATGCCCACCGACTGGTGCCCGTTCTGCCCGGGTTCGGGGCGCGTGCCGGAAGATTACGACGTCTATCTTTACCCGAACGATTTCGCTGCGCTGAGCATTCCCGCGCCCAAACCCGCCATCCCGGGAGACGAGTTTTACCGGGTCGCGCCCTCGCACGGCACCTGCGACGTGGTGCTGTATCATCCCGTCCACACGACTTCGCTGCCCCAGCTCTCGCTCAGCCACTTGACCAAGGTGGTGCGACTGTGGCGGAAGCGCTTTGAGGAGCTGAAGCGCACGCCGGGAATTCACTACGTTCTGATTTTTGAAAATAAGGGCGCGGTGATTGGCGTCACCATGCCTCACCCGCACGGGCAAATCTATGGGTTCCCCTACGTCCCGCCGCGCCTCAAACGGGAACTCGAAGCGGCGCGCGCCCACCGCCGCTCCAAGCGGCGCTGTCTCTTTTGCGACATTGTCAAGAAGGAGCGGCGCGCGCGGTTGCGCGTGGTGGCGGAAAACGCCGCCTTCAGCGCCTTCATTCCCTTTTACGCCCGATGGCCTTACGAGGTGCACATCTTTCCGCGTCGGCACGTTGAAGCGATTGACCGCTTTCGCCCCGCCGAGGAACGCGCACTGGCGGAAATCCTGAAGTGGGTGACGCTGAAATACGACAACCTTTTCGGCTTTTCGTTTCCTTACATGATGCTGCTGCACCAGGCGCCGGTGAAAGGGAACCACGACTTTCACTTTCACATTGAGTTTTATCCTCCGCACCGAAGCAAGGACAAAATCAAGTACTTGGCGAGTGTCGAGACGGGCGCGGGAAGTTTTCTGAACGATTCTCTCGCCGAGGAGAAAGCGGCGGAATTGCGTGTGGCCAAGCCGCGCACACGCCAAGAACTGCTCGCCGGGAGCCGAAAGTAACCGGAAAGTTACGGGAAGTCGGGAACCCGGAAGTGATTCCCAGTCCAGGGGTCGAGTGAAGTGATCGAGGAATCGTTTGAGCGGATTTACGGGAGCAAGCCGGAGGTCGCGGCGCGTGCGCCGGGGCGCGTGAACCTGATCGGCGAGCACACCGATTACAACGACGGATTCGTCCTTCCCGCGGCCATTGACCGCGCCATCCGGATGGCCGGCCGCCGCCGCGCGGACCGCACCGTGCGCCTGCACGCGCTTGATTTGTCGGACAGCGTCGAGTTCGGCCTGGACTCGGTCCAGCGCGACGAGCGCCATTCGTGGAGCAACTACTTCCGCGGCGTCTCGAACCTGCTGCTAGCCAACGGGTTCAAACTCACAGGCGCCGACGTCGTCTTCGGCGGCGACATTCCGCGTGAGGCGGGGCTGAGCTCTTCGGCGGCGGTGGAAGTGGCCACTCTCGCCTTCTGGCGCAAGCTCGCGGGCCTGGATTTCGATCCCGTCTACGGCGTGAAGCTCGCGCGGCGCGCGGAAAACGAATTTGTCGGCATGCCGTGTGGGGTGATGGACCAGTTTGCTTCCGCCCTCTCCCGCGAAGGCCACGCGCTGTTTCTGGATTGCCGCGACCTGAGCTTCCGGCACGTCCCCCTGAAAGGGGACGTCAAGATTGTGGTCTCGAATTCGGGCGTGAAGCGCGCCCTCACGCAATCGGAGTACGAAATCAGATTGAAGCAATGCCGGCAGGCGGTCGCGCAACTCGGCGCAACGGGGTTGGCGGTGAAGTCGCTGCGCGAGGTAGATCTGGACGACTTGGAAGTCGCCCGCGAGGCGCTCGGCGGCCTGCTCTTTCGCCGCGCCCGGCACGTCGTCAGCGAAAACCAGCGCGTGCTGGAAGCGGTCGAGGCGCTGGAAGGCGGCGACCTCGAACGCTTCGGCCAGCTCATGTACGCCTCGCACGAGAGCCTGCGCGATGATTACGAGGTCAGCTCTCGAGAGCTGGACACGCTCGTGGAACTGGCGCGCCGCCAGCCCGGCGTGCTCGGCGCGCGCATGACGGGAGCCGGATTCGGCGGCTGCACGGTCAATCTGGTCCATGCCGAGGCGGCGGAAGATTTCGCCCGCGCCATCCGCGCCGGCTACAAGGAGAGGCTCGGTCTCGACGCGGAGATTTATGTCTGCCAGGCTTCGAACGGCGCTCTGACCGCTTGATGAATTTCCGCCCGACGATGGCGAGGTGGGGGAGCGAGTTGAGCTTCAAATTGATGCCAGCCTCGCGCGCCAGCCTCCCATCGATTCTCCTTGCTGAAACCGGCGCACTCGTCCTGGCGCTGGCGACGCCAGTTGTCCCTGCGCGCGCTCAGGCTTCCACGCGAACGGGGGCCTCAGCCGTTGCGCCTCTCAGCCCCGGTGACCAAGCGTTTCTTGAGGACCTGCGCCATCACGCATTTCTCTACTTTACCGAACAGGCGGACCCTGAGACGGGCCTGGTGCGCGACCGCGCTCGCACCACGGGGGCGCGCGAAATCGCGCATGATCCAAACGCGGCCAGCATCGCCGCGACGGGGTTTGGCTTGACGGCGCTGTGCATTGGCGCTGAACACGGTTGGATTTCCCGCGACGAAGCCCGCAGGCGCGTGGTCACAACCCTGCGTTTCTTCGCAGAGCGCGCCCCTTCCGAACATGGCTGGTTTTACCATTTCATGGACGCTCGCACCGGCAAGCGCATCTGGAAATGCGAGCTCTCCTCCATTGACACGGCCCTCCTGCTGGCCGGGATGCTGACGGCGCGCCAGTTTTTCGCAGGCGACCGGGAGATTACAAATCTGGCCGACTCCATCTACCGGCACGTTGATTTTCAATGGATGCTGAACGGCGATCCCTACCTTCTCTCCATGGGCTGGTACCCCGAATCGGGGTTTATGAGCCTGCGTTGGAACTACTACCGCGAGCTGATGATTCTCTATCTCCTGGCCATTGCGTCGCCCACTCACCCCATTCCAGCCGAGTCCTGGTACGCCTGGAGCCGCCCGTGGGTTACCTACGGGAAGTATCACTACATCAGCGGCGACCGGCCGCTCTTCATTCATCAGTACTCGCAAGCCTGGATGGACCTGCGCGGCCGCCGCGAGTTGCGGCCTCCTCACATCAATTGGTTTGAGAATTCCATTCTCGCCACGCTCGCCAACCGCGGCTATTGCATCCGTCTCTCCGCAAAGTTCCCCGGGTATTCGAAGGACGTGTGGGGCATAACATCCTCGGATAGCGTCAATGGTTATGTTGGCTGGGGCGGCCCGCCGCCCGACCCGCAGGTGGATGGGACGGTGGTGCCCTGCGCGGCGGGCGGGTCGCTGATGTTCACGCCGCACCTTTCCCTCGCCGCCCTTGAGAAGATCAAAGAGCTTTACGGCGGCCGCATTTACGGCCGTTATGGTTTCGCCGACGCGTTCAATCCCTCGACGGGATGGGTTGACCCGGATGTGATTGGAATTGATGTGGGCATTACCCTCCTCAGCGCTGAGAATCTTGTTACGGGCTACGTATGGAAATGGTTCATGCAAAACGCCCGCATTCCTGAGACAGTAGACCGGGTAGGATTGAAGCGGGAGCCGGCTTCCAAGCCTGAGCAAACCTCCCCGAGGGACTCACCTCCCACACCATAAAACATCGTCCAATGGGGAAGCACCCCGGCGGCGGGGCTGTGTTTACCTAGTCGCTGTTTTGGATTTGGTGTAGACCCAGCAGGCGAGAGGGGGAAGCGAGCAGGTGATTTGTCCCTTCGATTCCAGAGGATCGGGGGCCGAACTTCCCGGTCCGCCCCAGCGAACGTCCAGCGAATCCAGGACTTTGCTCCAATGGCCAGCGGGCAGTGGCAGGGAGACGCCTGCACGCGACGATGAGAAGTTCATAAGCTGCACGGTCTCATCCTGCTCGAACCACCTGCGCACGGCCAGAACCTTTTGCTTCTCGAAGGGAAGAACCTCAAGACGCCTGTTGCTGAGGTGCGCCAGCGGTGCAAGCGTCTTGCGAAGGCGAATTGACTCCTTGTGAAACTCCAATAAATGGTGATGCGCTGCCTCTTCACGCAACTCCCAATGCAAATGCGAGCGAAGAAAGGTTGATTCATCCTGCGGATCAGGGATTTCGCCTTGCCAGCGGAAAGCAGCGAATTCCTCCCGGCGCCCTTTGCGCACCGCTTCGATGAGCGCGGGGTCCGAATGGCTTGTGAAGTAGAGGAAGGGCGCTCGCTCGCCGTACTCCTCTCCCATGAACAGGAGGGGGACGAAGGGCGAAAGCAGCACCGTCGCCGCTGCCAGTTTCAGCGCGTCGAAGGAAACAAGCTGGCTCAAGCGGTCGCCCAGCAGGCGGTTCCCGACTTGATCGTGATTCTGCGCGAAGACAACGAACTGGCGCGCTTCGAGATGGCGCGAGGAATTGCCGTGCCGCCGGCGGCGATACTTCGAGTATCTTCCTGAATAGACGTAGCCCTCGCGGTAGGCCGTCGCCAGGTCCTCCACGCGGCCGAAGTCCTCGTAATATCCCGAGCGTTCGCTGGTTAACAAGGCGTGCAAGGCATGGTGGAAATCGTCGTTCCATTGGGCGTCAAGACCGATGCCGCCGGATGAGCAGGGAGTCGCAAAGCGGCTGTCATTGCGGTCGCTTTCGGGGATGACATAAACGTTCCGGCCCAGCCGCTCTGCCTCCTCGTGTACCGCGGTGCCCAAATCCTCCAGGAACGGCCGCGCGGAAGGATCCACAATGGCGTGAATGGCGTCCAGCCGCAAAGCGTCAATATGAAAATCCATGATCCAGGCGAGCGCGTTCTCAATGAAGTAGCGGCGGACGTCGTCGCTCGAGGGTCCGTCGAAATTAATCGCTGAGCCCCAGGGGGTGTGGTAGCAATCGGTGAAGTAGGGAGCAAACTCCGCCAGATAATTTCCCTCCGGCCCCAAATGATTGTAGATAACGTCGAGCGCCACCGCGAGGCCCCGCTGGTGACAGGCGTCCACAAATCGCTTGAGACCCAGCGGGCCGCCGTAGGAAGCCTGAACCGCGAAAGGATTAACGCCGTCGTAGCCCCAGTTGCGGCTGCCGGGGAATTGCCCCACCGGCATGAATTCGACGACTGTTATCCCGAGGGCTTTAAGCTCATCGAGCCTTCGGGCCGCGGCATCGAAGGTGCCTTCGGGAGTAAAGGTTCCCACGTGGACTTCATAAATGAGATATTCATCCAGAGGAATCCCTTTCCACTTCTGGTCATGCCACTGGAAAGAAGGGGCGACAACTTCGGACGCACCGTGAACGCTCTCCGGTTGATAGCGCGAGGCAGGGTCGGGACGCTCCTCGCGGCCGTCCAGCCGGTAGAGGTATTTCGTTCCTGGACCCAGATCATCAGCTTCGCCACAGTGATAGCCGCGCGAGTCCTTTTCCAAAAGTATCGTGTGCTCCTGTGGTGCAACCACGTGCACCTCGACGTGCTCCGCGCGCGGAGCCCATACTCCGAAGCGGCAACGATTGTTTCCCAGATAAGCGGCGCCCAGTTTTGAGGTCATGCAACGTGCTCTCCCAGGAGTTGGAGGATGCCTTGGAGCGGCAATTTCGCCCAGTCGGGCCGGTTGTTCAGCTCATAACCGAGCTCATAACACGCCTTGTCCAGCAAATAAGCATCCAGCAGGATTGACAACTCTCTTTCAGAGTCGGGGAGGAAATCAGCTTGCGAGGTAAGATTCAGGTATTCACTCAGGAACTGCGCCGAGACCCAGGAATGCCAGTACTGCGCCCAGGCGGCGAGATTATCGCTTGTCGCGTCCCCGGCGCTAGGCTCGGAGACTCGCTTTGCGAGCGCGGTGTAGGCGGCGTAATGGAACGAGCGCAGCATCCCCGCCACATCCTGAAGCGGGCAACGTTTGGCCCGCCGCTCTTCGAGAGAACGCGCCGGCTCGCCCTCAAAGTCAATGATGACAAAATCCGACCCTGTGTAGAGCACCTGTCCCAAATGATAATCGCCGTGAATGCGGATCAGTTCTCCGGTCATTTTCTGCACGGCAAAGGAATCGAACCGCGCCAGCAATTCTTTTTCGCGTTTCAGAACAGATTCAGCCTTGCGACGGGTCGAATCAGGAAGAGTCGCAAGCCGTCTTTCAAGCGTTCGAAGGACTTGTGAAGCGAGGTCGCGCATGGATTGGTGTTGCGATTGTTGGAACGATGTAGAACACGGCTCCGCACGAAAACTGGGATCCTCGGAATTCGACGCCAGTGCCAGGTGAAGCTGAGCGGTCCTCCGGCCCAGCAGGCCGGCGGAGTCCCAGTACTCGCCGATGGTCGCCGGGACGTCGGGCGGAATTCCTGATTTTCTCAATCCTGCAACGCCCCGCAGGAGGGATGGCGGCCTCGCAGAGACACTGGCCGAGAGCGAGGTTTTTTCTAAGAAAGCGTCCAAGGTCGCCAGCGTATATCGCCACGCATCGCCCTGATTGGGCACAAAGGCTTGCAGAATCCCAAGCGTCATCGCTGGCCCGCGCGCGCGCTGATATTCGAGCGCGCCCCCGAGCGGCGGTGTATGCGCGAAGGTGGCCTTGTCGGTGAGGAACGTCCCGATTTCGAGATCGGGATTGATGCCTTCCTCCAACCGCCGATAGAATTTCAGAATCAGCCGGTCGCCAAAACGGATCGACGTGTTGCTTTGTTCCGCCCTCATCAGAGAAGGACGAAGATCCGCGTTCGCCAGCTCCCAGCCGCGGAAGGCCTGCGTAGGCCAAGCCTTGATTTCGCCCGTTTCTCCGGCAAAGCCGCGGCCGGAGGCGATGGCTTCAAGAAGCACGCTCGCGAACTGCTCATCCGCGAGGGCGTCATAGAAGACCGGCCCTTCCCGCTTGCCTTCACCATGCAGAAACAAACGTGGAAGGGTTGCGGCGCCGCCCGGCGGAAAAGTTGGTTCGCCTGTCGCGTGGACCAGAGGGACGGCGTAGATGTCGTCGTGACCTTCGAAATACTTGAGGCGTGCGAGGACGACGAAAGCCTTACGCGAACTTCCCTCGATGGGGATGATATCCAGTATTTCAGCCGACTGGATCGCGCGCGCTTTACCGCCGAACCAGCGCTGGCGGCTAAGGAAAGCGGGAAGAACCGGCGGCAAACGGGTTCGAATCTGTTGCGTCAGCGAATTGTGCTGCCCCTGTGCCATCTTCAAATCTGGCAATAAGGCCAACGCCGGGTGGCGGCTAAAATCATATCCGGCGCAGCCTGAACCAGAAGAATTGATAAGGCCCCAAGGTAAGAAGGTAGGGCAATTCCCCGATCCTGGGGAAAATGCTTCCCCCCGACATTTCCACGGGAATCGCGCCGCGGAATTTCCTCAAGTCAATTTCCACGGCCTGAGCGGAAGCCGATAAATTGTTGACCACCAGGATGGTTTCGCTCCCCAGCTTCCGAACATAGGCCAGAACGCGATGATTTTCCGGGTGGAGGAATTCGGTGGTTCCACTCCCAAACGCCTTCACCTTTCTTCTGGTTCGAATCAGCAGCTTCATCCAGGAGAGGAGGGAATGGGCGGAGCGTTGTTCCGAGATCACGTTGACCGCTTGCGGGCAATACATGATGTTGGAAACCACCGGGGAGTAGAGCCGCTCGGGGTCCGCCAGAGAGAACCCTCCCGTCCAGCCTCCGCTCCATTGCATCGGGGTGCGAACACCTTTGCGGTCGCCGAGATAGATGTTGTCGCCCATGCCGATCTCGTCGCCATAATAGACAATGGGTGTCCCGGACAGGGACATCAGCAACCCGTTCATCAATTCAATCTTTCGGCGGTCGTTGTCGAGCAGGGGCGCCAGCCGCCTGCGGATGCCGACGTTGATCCGCATGGAGGAATCCTTGGCGTACGAGTCGTACATGTAGTCGCGCTCTTCGTCGGTGACCATCTCCAGAGTCAGCTCATCGTGATTGCGAAGAAAGATCGCCCACTGGCACATGTCGGGAATGGCGGGGGTCTGCTGCAGAATATCCACGATCGGCTTGCGGTCTTCCAGTTGGATGCCCATGAACATCCGGGGCATGAGAGGAAAGTGGAAAGCCATGTGGCACTCGTCGCCTTCGCCGAAGTAAGGGCGCACGTCGGAAGGCCACTGGTTGGCTTCCGCCAGGAGCATGCGGTTGGGGAAATATTCGTCCACCCGCTTGCGCAGGAATTTGAGGATCTCGTGGGTTTCGGGAAGGTTTTCGCAGGACGTCCCCTCGCGCTCGACCAGGTAAGGAACGGCGTCCAGCCTCATGCCGTCCACTCCCATTTCCATCCAGAATTTGAGGATATTCCAGACGGCTTCGCAGACTTCCGGATTATCAAAATTCAAATCGGGCTGATGGCTGAAGAATCGGTGCCAATAATAAGCCTTGGAAACAGGGTCCCAGGACCAGTTGGAGAGTTCCGTGTCCACGAAGATGATGCGAACGCCACGGTAGCGGTCGTCCGTGTCGCTCCACACATACCAGTTGCGGCGAGGGTTGTCCTTGGAACTTCGCGACTCCTGGAACCAGGGATGCTGATCGGAGGTGTGATTCACCACCGCTTCCGTGATGACGTGCAAGCCGCGCCGGTGCGCTTCCTGGAGGAAGGCGCGGAAGTCATCGAGGGTTCCGTAGGAAGGATGGATGCTGTTGTAATCCGAGATGTCGTAACCATCATCTTTCAGCGGGGAAGGATAGAAAGGCAAAAGCCAGATGGCGGTTACGCCGAGATTCTGAATGTAATCGAGCTTTTGAATCAGGCCCTGAAAGTCGCCCACGCCGTCGCCGTTGCTGTCGTAAAAAGTGCGAACGTGAATCTGGTAAACGATCGCATCCTTGTACCACAAAGGGGGCGGCGTGTAGGGCTGGTCAACCTTGCCGGTATCGGCCATCGCGTGGCAGTTCTCCTGGCCTACAGGTAGTAGTCGAAGTCCCGCTCCGTCCGCGTGCGGCGGCGGAGCGAGAAGATGTGGCACGGCAGTTTCTGTGGGTTCAGTTCAATGTAATTCCGCGGGCCGTTCCAGCCATAGCGCGCGTCGGTGAGCAAGTCGTGGACCTCGTAGGGCTGGTGGCGGTCAATTTGAAGTTCCTCGAGAGGAAGTTCCACCCAGCCGGATTGCGTGTGGTGCGGGTCCAGGTTCACTACCGTCAGAATAACGTTCGAAAGATCCTGCGTGGCCTTGCTGTACGCGATCAATTGCTCGTTATCGATGGGATGAAACCGCAGCCCTTGGTCGCTTTGGAGCGCCGGATTCTCGCGCCGGATCCGGTTTACGCGCGTAATAAGGTCTCGCAGGCTGTCGGCGCGCCCGATGTCCCATGACTTGATTTCGTACTTCTCCGAATTCAAATATTCCTCGCTCCCCGGCGCGAAGGGCCGGTTCTCGCAAAGTTCGAAGGCGGGACCGTAGATTCCGTAGCTTGCGCCCAGCGTTGCAGCCAGCACCAGCCGCGCCATGAAAGCCGGCCGGCCTCCAAATTGAAGGTATTCCGTAAGGATGTCAGGCGTGTTGGGCCAGAGACTGG
>JAHEKS010000129.1 GCA_024638215.1 Acidobacteriota bacterium
GCCGATAGTGTCGCTGCTCACGCCAAGGGGTAAATTCCTTAGTGCCAGTTCTGGCGACCACCGAACCCCGGATCGGTGGCACCTCCTCAAAACCCCACTAGATCCTGATCTCCGTACACACGTGTGTGCGAGTTGTATGCCGCGATAGGCTTCGAGAACCGATGGAACGCACGCACAACACGGGCAAGCTTCCTGGACAAAACTGCACAAGTATCAGCTCGCGCCGATGGGCTGTGTCACGCTCCTCGCTTCCATCCCCACAGGTCTGAGGCGTTTTATTTCTGGTCCGGTAAGGCCCTTTCTCGTCAAAGTACCGGGCGCGGTGGCGTCTTCGGCGATTAGTAAACAGTAGCCGACCGATCGTCACTAATCCAGGGGAAAGACTTGTCCCCCGTTGTCCTTCGGGTTTTCCTCTCCGCATCTTTTTTCGAAACGTTCACCGCCAGGGTTCGATAACTTGGCCGGTGCATTATAACCCTGACAGGTGAAGAGTGAATAATCGCCTGAAAACGGAACGGCGGATATTCTTCACGAAATCTGGCAAGTACCCAAAGGGGGCCGCTTCGTACCTAGGGATAACTGGGTAGACCGTATCCCCCCTTGAGGGTTGAGGGATCGTCTCGACGCGATGCGTCGAGACGATAATCGAGGAAGGCGGGAGGAAGCAAGCAGACCTGGAGCGAGGGGCGGGGGTCGAGTTGGTGGATGATCTGCCACGGAGTGAGACCTCGCTTGTGAGAGTTGGGTCGGGCCAGGTTGAAATAGAGCTGATAGAGCGACGCCTTGGCCAGGAAGTCGGCGCGACTTTTGAAAGTTTCCAAGTCGAAGAACTCGTCTTCGATGAGGCGGTGAACGGTTTCGACGTCGGACTGATAGGTGTGGGCGGCGGGCGGGATGCGCTGGTGTTGGGAGCCGAAGTAAGTGACGGCGGCGGGGAAGTGTGAACGCGAGCCGTCTTTCTGCAGTTCGCCGATGAATTCCGCGCCGTTGTCGGTCTGCCAAGTGACGTCTTGCAAGTTGACGCCGCAGCGCCGCAGGTGGACTTGAATGCGCTGAGCGAACAAGCTGCTGGCCTGAGCGGAGCGTCGCGAAGCGTAGGCGAGGAACTGTAAGCCGCTGCGCACCTCGCGGGCGGTGTACTGGACGACGGGCAAGCCGCGGGCCTTCATCTGCGGCCAATAATGCGGGATATCGTCGAGGTCTTTGGTGTCGGCGGAGATCTGCTGGAACAAGGCCCCGGTGGCTTTCAGGGCGGCGAGGTCCTGCTTCTTTTGGTACTTGCGGCGGCGGGGACGGATCAGGTCGTGCTGGCGCAGGATGCGCTCGATGGCCGTGTGGCCCAGGGGCAGGTCCCACTCGCGCTGCAGACGCTGGGCGCCGAAGGTGGGCAGTCGGCGGCGGAGCTCGACCACCCGCCGGGCCAATTCGCCCACGATCTTGTGCGGGCAGGAGTGAGGGGCGCGCGAAACCTCCTGCAAGCCCTTTAACCCCCGAGCCTGATACCGGCGAACCCACTTGCGCACCGTGGGCACGGTGGTGCGGAACGCGCGGGCCGCAGCTTTGATCCCGTGCTGGCGGGCGTGGGTGACCAATCGGAGGCGATAATTAAAAGCGTTCTTCATCTGACGAACCACCTCGAAGTAAGGGACTGGGGCGGGCATAGCCCGCCGATTCTATGTCCGCCGGCCGCTGCCTTGGTCCCCCCCCACCAAGGCAGCCAGCTCTTGCATCC
This sequence comes from Acidobacteriota bacterium, assembly GCA_024638215.1. Classification (GTDB taxonomy): domain Bacteria; phylum Acidobacteriota; class Terriglobia; order UBA7540; family UBA7540; genus JAHEKS01. Next base: position 1,733 of record JAHEKS010000129.1, read on the forward strand.
TCTTCCCACTCACACATTTCAGTTCCACAAGGGGGATACGATGTACCAGGGCAATCCCACCACCTACCACCTACCATGAACGGCCGCCGTCCGTGGTAAACTGTTAAATCACCTTCAGGCACCGCGTGGCCCATCGTCGAGCCCACCGCCTGCAAGACGGGAATCCACTCGACCTGTTATGACCAAACGCATTCTTGTCACCAACGACGACGGCATCCATGCTGAGGGCATCAAGCGCCTGGAGGAAGCCATGCTGGCGCTGGGCGAGGTGACGGTAGTGGCGCCGGAGCGCGAGATGAGCGCCACCAGCCAATCGCTCAGCCTGCACACGCCGTTGCGCGTCGCCCGCGTGGACGCGCGCCACTTTGCCGTCGCGGGCACGCCCGCCGACGCGGTGATTCTGGCCATTCATTATCTGCTCGCGAAGCGGCCCGACTTGGTGGTTTCCGGCATCAATCCGGGCGGCAACTTGGGCGAGAACGTGGTGTATTCGGGCACGGTGGCGGCGGCGATGGAAGCCACGCTGCACGGCGTGCCGGCGATTGCCGTGTCGCTGGCCACGCGCAGGCAGTTGGATTTTTCGCGCGCCGCCGATTTTGCGCAGCGGCTGGCGGCAAAGGTTTTGAACGATGGGTTGCCCGCGGGCGTGATGCTCAACGTCAACGTGCCGCGCGGCGAGGTGAAGGGCGTGCGCATCACGCGCATGAGCCGCAAGATCTCGCAAAACGTCATCCACGAGCAGAAGGACCCGCGCGGGCGGCCCTACTACTGGCACGACGAGACGCTGGACCTGGGCCAGGTCGAGCCCGACTCCGACTACGCCGCCATCGTCGCGCACGAAATCTCCGTTACGCCGCTGCAGGTGGACCGCACCGACTACGCGAGCCTCAACCACCTCAGCTCGTGGCTTCCGTCGCTTAAACTGTAGCGGCAATCTGTGATCGCCGGCCTTTCGTAGCGGCGGCGTCTCGCCGCCCGGTTTCTTGCAGCGGCGGGCTTCAGCCCGGCACCGGCAGATGCCGGCCTAAAGTTGTAGCGGCGGTCTGTGATCGCCGGCCTTTCGTAGCGGCGGCGTCTCCCCGCCCGGTTTCTTGCAGCGGCGGGCTTCAGCCCGGCACCGGCAGATGCCGGCCTAAAGGCCGGCGCTACGTTCTCCAACACCCCACCCCCGGCACCTGACACCTGCCAGCCGACACCCGCTTCGCTCGCGCCTGTGTTATGTTTAGAGGGCTCATGTCCAAGATTCGAGTGCGATTCGCTCCTTCGCCCACCGGCCAACTGCACGTTGGCAACGCCCGCACGGCGCTCTTCAACTGGCTCTTCGCGCGGCACCACGGCGGCGCGTTCGTGCTGCGCATCGAGGATACCGACGTCGAGCGCTCCGAGGCGCGCTTCGAAACCCAGCTTCTCGAAGACCTGCGCTGGCTGGGCTTGGAATGGGACGAAGGGCCGGACAAGCCCGGCGCGTTCCGACCCTATCGCCAGTCGGAGCGATTGGAACTTTACAGGAAATACTCGACTGAACTGATTGACGCCGGCCACGCTTATTTCTGTTTCTGCACGCCGGAGGAATTGGAAGCTGACCGCCAGGCGGCGCTCGCGGCGGGCCGCCAGCCGCGCTATTCCGGCCGCTGCCGCAAGCGCCTGCGCGAGGAAGCGGCGCGCAAAGTCGCCGAAGGCGTGCCGGCGGCAATTCGCCTGAAAATTCTCGAGGGCGAATTCAGTTGGCGCGATCTGGTGCACGGCTCGACCAGCTTTTCCAGCGACGTCATCGGCGACCCCATCCTGGTGCGCTCCGACGGCCACCCCGCCTACAACTACGCCGTGGTGATTGACGATCACCTGATGGAGATCACCCACGTCATTCGCGGCGACGATCACATTTCGAACACGCCGCGCCAGCTTGCCACCTACAACGCGCTCGGCTGGCAGCCGCCCGAGTTCGCGCACCTCTCGACCATTCTCGGGCCCGACCGCACGCGCCTCTCCAAGCGCCACGGCGCCACGTCGCTCGAGAATTTCCGCGAGATGGGCATTCTTCCAGAGGCGCTGAGGAATTACCTGGCCCTGCTCGGCTGGTCGGCCTCGGACGGCGTTACAGAGATATTAAGCAATCAGGCGTTAATCGAACAGTTTTCACTCGACCGCATCACCAAGAGCCCCGCCGTCTTCGACCAGGAAAAGCTGAACTGGCTGAACCGACACTACATGGCGCAGCTGCCGCCTGAAAAGCTGGCCGCATTGACCACGCTTTCTCTTGTCAATGCGGGAATCATCATTCAGCCGATCGGCTCCGGTGTGCGTGTCGAAGACCCAGGGAGATCCCCCTCCAACGAGCTCGTAACAGTGGCCCGCCTGTCCGATAGCGGGGTCCTTGGGCAACCGGCAGTGGACAAACCTACCTTCGAGTGGATCGACCGGCTCGGGAGCCTCACACCCCCTTACGGGGATCGGTGGGAGCAGCTCTTCTCGCTGGTATTCAACTACGACGCGGCAGCGATAGTCACGGCCGAGGAAACGCGCCACGTGGTGGAAGACACTGGCGCGCGCGCGGTGCTCCAGGCGTTCATTCCGAAGGTTCTTGCGGAGAAGGAACTAACTTACGAGCGTTTTCGCGCGCTTGCGAAAGAAGTGCAGAAAGAGACCGGGAAGAAAGGCAAGGAGCTGTTTCATCCGATTCGCGTGGCGGTGACGGGCGCGGTTTCAGGGCCGGAACTCGAAAAGCTGATTCCGATTTTCGAGGAAGGCGCGAAGCTGCCGCTCCAGCGGCACGTCAAAAGCACCGCGGAGCGCCTGCGGGAGTTCGCGGCGGCCGCAAAACTCTAATGAACCACTAAGGCACGAAGGCACAAAGGAATGCATTTACCCGGAATATCACTTGATGCTGTGACTTCGTGACTTTGTGGTTAATCGGCTCCCGGCGGGAGAATGAGCGGCGCAGGAACAAACCTCGGTGCGGTTTACGGCATCAACGCCGTGAAGGAAGCGATTGGCGCGCGGCCGGTGGACTACGTGCTGGTGACGCAGGGCCAGCGCAATCCGCGCGTGGGCGAAATCATCAGCCTGTGTCACACGGCGGGCGTGCAGGTGCGGTATGCGCCGCGCCAGGCTCTGGACCGCGCGGCCGAGAACGCGCAGCACCAGGACGTGGTGGCGATTTGTGCCGCCAAGAAATACGACGAAATCGAGACCATCGTCGCGTCCTCGGAGCGGCCGCTGATGGTCGTTCTCGACGGCGTGGAGGATCCCGGCAACCTCGGCGCCATCGTGCGGACGGCGGTAGGCGCGGGTGCGGCAGGCGTGGTGATTCCCGAACGGCGCGCCGCAGGGCTTTCGGCGGCAGTGGCGCGGGCCGCGGCGGGCGCGCTGGAGCACGCAAGAATCGCGCGCGTCACGAATCTCGTCCGAACGCTGGTCGAGCTGAAGAAACAGAACATCTGGGTTTACGGTTTCGAGGCGCAGGCAGCGAAATCCTATCTCGACCTGGATTACACGGCGGCGTGCGCGGTGGTGCTGGGCGGCGAAGGTCGCGGGCTGCATCGCCTGGTGCGCGAGGCGTGCGACGAGCTGGCGCACATTCCGCTGGCCGGGCCCGTCGAGTCACTGAACGTTTCCGTAGCCGCGGGCGTGGTGCTTTACGAGGCGGCGCGCCAGCGCACGCGTAGCGCCGCCCTTTAGGGCGGCACGTTTCGCTTGCCGTGAGCGAGGCAAGGGGGGCGGCATGGCGGGAGTTGCGTGGCGCCGGGGCGATGCCTTTACGAGGCGGCGCGCCAGCGTGGGCGTAGCGCTGCCCTTTAGGGCGGCACGTTTCGCTTGCCGTGAGCGAAGCAAGGGGGGCGGCATGGCGGGAGTTGCGTGGCGCCGGGGCGATGCCTTTACGAGGCGGCGCGCCAGCGCACGCGTAGCGCCGCCCTTTAGGGCGGCACTTTACGAGGCGGCGCGCCAGCGTGGGCGTAGCGCTGCCCTTTAGGGCGGCACGTTTCGCTTGCCGTGAGCGAAGCAAGGGGGGCGGCATAGCGGGAGTTGCGTGGCGCCGGGGCGATGCCGGGCTAAAGCCCGGCGCTACGGCAAAATCGGCGGTGAGACACCGCCGCTACAGCCCAAGGCCGGGACGCCACCGCTACAGCCGGCGCCACAGCCTGCAACGCGGGCGGGATTTGGCTCATCCTAGAAGGAGAGCCTGACGCGCACGAGCGGAGCATCACGATGGAGAGGAAAAAGCTACCGATGGGAATCTTGCTCGAAGCTATCCTGGCCCTGGCCGTAGTCGCGGGCACGACGGGAATTTTGCGCGCGCAACAGCCGGCCCAAGGCAATGCGGCAAGCCAGCAGACTATCCAAACGACACCGTCCCCAGGCCAGCCCACCAAGCCGGACGCCCCGGACGCGGCGGAAGAGGGCAGCCAGGTCATTCGCATCCCATCGAACCTGGTGGAAACCCCCGTCACGGTTAGGGACTCGAGCGGCGAGTTCGTTTTCGGGCTGGGCGAAAAGGACTTCAGCATTTACGACAACGGGGTGCTCCAGCACATCCAGAGTTTCGTTCCGGAAACGCGCCCTCTGGCGGTGGTGATTCTCGTTCAGGACAACGAATTCATGTCGCCGCTGCTGGCGCAACTGAAGCCGCTCGCGCCGCTGTTTTCGGATATGTTGCTTGGCCCGAAGGGCACGGCCGCCGTGCTGACATTCAGCGACCGCATTGACGTGGCGCAGGATTTTTCCAGCTCGGGCGACCGGCTGGCGGAAACGCTGAAAGGCCTCTCGACGCAGGGCAGCGAGGAGCGCCTGAACGACGCCCTGGCGCGGGCGATTGCGATGCTGGAGCAGCGGCCCAATTCCGAGCGCCGGATTGTTGTGGCTTTCTCCGACGGCTTCGATTCCGGCAGCGAAACCACCGAGGACGCCTTGGTGGCGCGCGCCACCAAGGCGGAGGTGACGATTTACGGTTTGGGATTCAGCCGCACCCAGGCGATGTTCAAGGAGAAGCCGCATGACAACGGACCGAACGCCATTGACCGCCAGGTGGCGCGTCCGGTGGGGCCGGGCGTGCCTCCCACGCCCACCAATGCCGACAACACTTACGGCACGCACGGCGCGGGAAACAGCGTGCTGAGCGCCGCGGCCGCGCTCATTCATTCCACCCTCGGCACCCCTCCGCTCGACACCTATGCCAAATATACGGGCGGGGAGTTCTACTCGCACTGGTCAGAGAAGGCCTTGCAGGACCAAATCAGCGGCATGGCTTCGGAAATCCACAGCCAGTACGAGCTGGCTTACGTTCCCGAGACGCCTTCCCAGGTGGGATTTCACCGCATTGAAGTGAAGGTGGCGCGCCGCGGAGTGAAAGTGCGGACGCGGGCGGGCTACATTTACACCGCTGCCAAACCCTGAGCGCGTTCAGCCGCAAAGTCGCCGCCGCTTCGGGTTTCTTCGCTGAAGCCCTCAGTCGTTGTCACCCAGATATTCCACATCCACGCGCCGGCCGACTTTCACGTCAATTTCAGCCAGGTAGGGGCGCATGTCGTCGGGCGAGACTTCGAGCACCAGAGTATTCGTCGGGCCGTGCTCATCTTCCTGATAGACGATGGTGAAGTAGCGGTTGCCTTTCCCGCCGAACATGGGCGTGAAGAGTTGCGGCTTCACTTTCCAGTGCGGCTTCATGCTGCGGACTCTGTGGCTGATATCGGTGCGGTATTGCATGAAGCGGATCGCCGAGTAGGGAATCCGCGCCGAGCCGTCGGTGCACTGGAAGGTCATGGAGTCGGCATTCATCTCCAGCTTCCCCTGGCACCTTTCCGGAAGCATCACGGTCCCGCCTACGTACTTGAATGCCGGTTTGGCGGCGTGGTCGCGCGCATAGACTCCCTTCGTCACCCCCAGGACGCACCCGGCCGCCACAAGCAAACTTGCCAGTCTTGCAGTTCTACTTTTCATGTCTGTATTCTAACGCCGAATCGGGCAGCTTCCGACAAGGAGTTTTCCAAAAACCATAGCATGCGGAGCGGGCCATGCTGCCCTCCCTTGCGCCTAACAGGATGCCCCAAACGGTTCGAACGGCCGGACTCCGAGCGAGGCGAGGAACCTTTCTTTTTGAAGGGCTTAGGATTCCTCGTAGTCCGCTGGCTGCGGGACTGCGGGGAGTCATAGGGGGGAGTGATGCACGGGGACATCCACGACAAGATACCAGGGAACTGCCAGCGCGCCCCATCGCGCCGGGCGGAACTTCCAGTGGGAGACTTCCTCTTCTGCTTCACGGACTTGGTTGACGTCCCCGGAGAGGATCTCCTTATCGAGGGCGCGGCCTTCCGCACCCACCAGCACTCGCATCCGGATGTGGTCGTCGCTGGGCGGGTCGGCGGGTCGTTGCAGGACGGCAGGCGGGGTGACGCGCGCCTGCAGGTCCCTTTCTGCCGAGGGAGGCAGTTGGGCCGGCGTTTTGCTGTGAAGCACGAAGCGGAATTCAACCAAAGTCCAGAACTCGACCGCCTGCTTCCCGATGCGGTAAGGCTGGTAAACCCACTTCCGGACCGCCTGCAGAGCCGACGCCGCAAGAAACGGATGCCCTAGGACCACGTGCGCCTCGGAAACCTTGCCATTGGGACCCACGAAAACTCGCACCCGCACTGTGCCCTGAATATAGTTGAGTTTCGCCAAAGGCGGATAATCGGGAGGGTCGTCCTTTTTCAGCAGCTTCGAGGCGACCCGGGCGTCAAGGTCAATGGGGTGGTTTGCGGCGCGCAAATCGCCGGCGGCAAGCGCTGCCAGGACACACCAGGCACAAACAGCCACCCCAGAGGCGGCACGGCCGGCCGGGCGGCTTACGGGCCATCGCCTAACCATCGGATTCGAAGATGACCAGGGCGACCGCATAACGATCCGAGTGCGAAATTGAAATCGAGGCGCGCGTGACGAGCAACCGGCGCGCCAATTCCTGCGCCCTCCCGCTGAGGCGGATTTCGGGCTTTCCGCTCGGCTGGTGCGTCACTTCCACATCCAGCCACCGCACGCCGCTGCGCCAGCCCGTGCCGAGCGCCTTGAAGGCCGCTTCTTTGGCGGCGAAGCGCGCCGCAAAGCGCTCCGCCTGGTTCTTGAACTTTTCGCAGTAAGCGATCTCGGCAGGGGTAAAGACGCGTTTGGCGAAACGTTCGCCGTGCCGGCCGAAAGCCTCTTCAATCCGGCGCGTCTCAACGAGATCAACCCCCGTGCCGACAATCATTCGCTGGCCGTTCCCCCGGCCGCTCTGCCTGGTGCGCGAGTGAACCCGTGCCGCTCCCGCGTGCTAGGTGCGGGTGGCGGCGAAGCGCTCGAACCACCGAGCCGCTTCCTGCATATACGCCTGGACCGTATGATAGATTGCCTTGTCAAAAAATTGCTCGATAAGTTGCTGAAGCTCTTTCTCCTGATAAAGCTCCATGGCGGAATCGAGGAAAGCCGAAGTGCGGATGTAGTGGCGCAGGTGGTTCTTGGTCAGCATCAGCGCGTACACGACCTCGCTCAGCGGAACATCCTGGGCAAAGCGGATCTTGCCCAGTTCTTTGTAGGCCGCCTCGATCTCCTCGTCGCTTTCGTCCACCAGCCAGCGGTCGAGATTGCGATAAACTTCGAAAATGCGCTGGTACAGGTTGTTGCGGGAAAGAGCGTGATAAGAAGGCGTTCGGTCGTTGGATCCCAGGTCGTTGAGCAGGCCCCGAGTGATTTCCTCGGCGTGGTCCTCGATCATTCGGACTAATCGAGTTGATAGCATAGGTTTGCGGTGTCGCGGACCGAGCCCTGCAGTCCGCGTCCTGGTAATCATGTTATCAAAATAAGAGAAAAATTTCAAATGGTGCGAGGGCCAGGTAGTGGGTCAATTTCGATTTGTAGTGGCGATGTCCCCATCGCCGCGCTTAAAACGGACGGCGGCGAGACGCCGCCGCTACAGCATACCGCAAGCTGACCCACTACCGAGCGCCGGATCTCCCGTGCGCGTGTGCTATAGTCAGAATTTGGGCGACGGAAATTTCAAAATCGTTTCGCGCGGCGGGTCGAAGCGGCTTGAATGCGCGGCCTTTGCGCGCCCCAACTGGCTTCTGCACGCCTTCAGCACGCGCGCCGGCGGCGGCAGCCGCCCCCCGGCCGCGGGGCTGAACTTGGGGTTTACCGCGGGTGAGGCCCCCGCCCGGGTGCAGAAAAATCGGAACGAATTTCTTCGCTCCCTCGGCGCGGAAGTTTTCGACCTGGCTGAAGTTCACCAGATTCACTCGACCCTGGTTTATCGCGTCCGGAGGCGAGAAGACGGAGAGCTTCAGTATCTTCCCTGCGGCTATCCGTTACCCTCAGGAAGCGGCAAGCCCGTGCCTGAAGGCGACGCGCTGATCACCAACGAGCCGGGGATTCTCTTGTCGGTCAGGTCGGCGGACTGTGTGCCGATTCTTCTGGTGGATTCCGAGCGGCGCGCCGTGGCGGCCATCCATGCGGGCTGGAAGGGAATGCTCAGCGGCATCGCGGAAAAGACGGCCGGCGAAATGCAGCGGCAGTTCGATTCGCCTCCCGGCGCGGTGCGGGCTGCCATCGGGCCTTCCATTCGCGCCTGCTGTTATGAAGTTAGTGAAGACCTGGCGGGAGCTTTTTGCGGAGCTTTCGCGGAGGGAGAACGGTTCGTGCGCAAGCCGCCGCTCAACCAACGCGGCCGCGAGCCCTATGCGCCGCCTTTCCTGTTCCTCGCCCCTCCCGGCCACGGCCCGGACGGCGCACCCCGCCCGCACCTCGACCTGGTGGCCGCCGCCCGCTCGCAACTGCGCCGCGCCGGCCTGAGCCCTTCGCGCATTCACGTAGCCGATTTCTGTACCGCTTGCCGGACCGACCTCTTCTTCTCTCACCGCAAGGAAGGAAGCCACACTGGCAGAATGATGGCCGTGATTGGCATCCGCCCGCAAACCAAGCGGCCCAGGCCTTGAAGTCAAAACCTCGTCAAAAAACATCTGAGAATGGAAGAGCGGCATCGAGTCAAGCGCGCGCGGCGGCCTGCGACGGCGCGCCGGCGAGGCTCAACTGGCCGCAGGCGGCCATCACGTCCTGCCCGCGCGAGATGCGGATAAAGGCGGGAACGCGGCGGTCCGCCAGCACCTGCTGGAACGACAGCACGCGCTCAATCGGCGGCGCGCGGAAGGGCAGGCCGGGGCCGGAATTATAGGGAATCAGATTGATTTTGGCCCGCACGCCTTGCATCAGTTCCGCCACCCGCTGGGCGTCCTGGTCGGAATCGTTGACGCCGTCGAGAAGAACGTATTCGAACGTCAACCGTTCACGCGGGCGCAGAGGATACTCGCGGCAGGCGCGCATCAGCTCGCTGATCGGATACTTGCGGTTGATGGGCACCAGCGCCGAGCGCTGCTCGTCCGTGGAAGCGTTCAGGGACACCGCCAGGCGCGGGCGCACCGCCTCGCACGCCAGGTCGCGAATGCGCGGCACGATCCCGGAAGTCGAAATCGTGATCCTGCGAAGTGTGATGCCAAGGCCGTCGGGGTCCGCAAGGATTCTCACCGCTTCCATCACCGGGCCGTAGTTGAGCAGAGGCTCGCCCATGCCCATGAACACCACGTTCACGTGCGCGCCGCGCTCGACGTGCTGGGCCTCAGAAAGCGCCATGACCTGGCCCACCATTTCCCCTGCCGTGAGGTTGCGCTTCACGCCCAGCAGCGCGGTGAAACAAAAGCGGCAGTCCACCGCGCAGCCCACCTGGCTCGAAATGCAAAAGGTCACGCGGTCTTCGATGGGCATGTAAACGGCTTCGATGGTCTTCCCGTCCTCAAGTCCCAGCAGATAGCGCGCGGAGCCGTCGCGCGAGGTGAACTGCCGTTCGCTCCGCGGAAGCGCCACCGTATATCGGGCGAGCAAGTAGTCGCGGAATTTCTTGTCCAGATCGGTCAACGCGCCCAGGTCTCGCACCCGCCGCGCATAAATGCCGCGGAATGTTTGTCGCCCGCGAAAGCGCGGCTGGCCGGCCTCCACCGCCAACTGTTCCAGTTCGGCGCGACTCCAGCCCAGGAGATTCTTCGGCAGCGAAGCAGTCGCTGACATAGATTTACCCCGTAACCAAAATCGTAACACGCCGCATGGACGGCTTCAAGAAGGGTGCTTTTCCGGCCTCGCTTTGGCGGGGTGGCGTCCTGCCCCTGTATGTCGAAAACCTGTTGACAATTCAAATGGAAGATTCACAATTCATCTTGCAGTCAAACAACCCAGAGGAACTGATGAGCCCGCGCCGTCCTGATCCCGAGCTCGCTGACCGCCGCCGCGAAGCGCTTGTCCGCGCCGGCTACGCCGAAATCCTTGAGAAGGGAATTCAGAACACGACCATTGACTCGGTGGTCGAACGCGCCGGCTCCAGCAAGGGCGGGGCGCTTTATTACTTTCCCACCAAGGAAGACTTGCTTTACGGCATTCTGGAATGGCTGCTCGAGCAGGTGAGCCGCAGCTTGGATGATATGGCCCGGAACCAAGGCTCGCCCCGGGCGCGCCTCGCCTCCGAGCTGGAGCTGCTTTTTCACAGCGCCGAGGTCAACCGCAACCTCTATCTGGTGCTGTTTGACTTCGTCCCCTTGGGAACGCGGGGCGACCGCTTTCGAGCGCTTTTTGAGACGTTTTTTGAGCGTTGTCGCCGGCGCGACGAGGCCATTGTGGAAGAGGGCATCCGCCAGAAAGTGTTTCGCCGCGTCCGTCCCGAGGACGCCGCGGCCACGATTCGCGCCTTGGTGGACGGCTACTGCCTGCAATGGCTGATGGGTCCGGAGACCGTTCCCATCCAGACGTACCGGGACCGCTGCCGCGCCGTCCTGGGAACCTACCTGCTTCAGCAGCCCTCCTAGAGATCTCTGCATAAATAGATTGACAATGCCATGTTTTGTGCTAGAGTCGGCCTATGGCCGACCACACCGTACGTTCCCG
>JAHEKS010000401.1 GCA_024638215.1 Acidobacteriota bacterium
TAACCTGGTCCGCGACCACATCCTCGCGCGACTTGATATTTATGTCAAGTCGAATCGGAAAATCCCTCCTTTTTGTTACATTAGTGTTAATATTCTACCCTGGCGAGCAAGCCGGGAGGCCGGAGGATGAGCATCGGAACGCGCATCATTCAAATCCGCAATCAGAAGGACCTCACGCAAAAGCAAATCAGCGAGCGCTCGGGCATTGCCACGTCTTATCTCTCGCGCGTGGAAAACCGGAGGCTCGAGCCGCGGCCCAAGACCCTGCGCCGCATTGCCGAGGCGCTGGGCGTTCCGGTCAGCGATCTGTTTCTCGAAGGGTCGCCGGACCGCAAGACTTCGCAGTGTTTGATCACCATCACCGGCACTTGCATTATGGACCTGCTGCGAAGCGGGCGCGGCAAAATGGCGCGCGCCGGCGCGGAGAGCTACACCGTGCAGCAGCTTCAGTTGTTGCGCATGGCGAATTATCTCATTCAGAGCGGCGATGCGCGCCTGCTGGACGCGCTCGATCTGCTGCTGAACGCGCTGCTTGCCCCGGGCGGCGGAGGAAGGCCGGAAGGAATTGGGAAAGAGGCGGCTAGGCCGGATGACGCTCGCGAGCCGCGCCCCGTGGGCAAGACTTGATTGGAGCCCTGCGGCATGGGATTTCTGGCGTGCTCGCGCCTTTCGACTTCGGCACGCGTGGCGACGAGCTCGTCGCGGATGGTTTGGCGTGCTAAGCGTGCCACGAAGGGCCGCACCAGCCAGCGCAGCAGGAAAGGAATATCGCGCGAAAGCGTGACCGCCTCCCACTCGCCGACCACGCCGCCCGAGCGCGCTTCCAGCCTCCAGTAGGTATCGAACCGCCACAAATAGCCGCCGTCGTGACCCGGCGAATCTTCGTGCTCGTCGGGCTTGCCGGCGTGTTCGACCTGCGCGATGCGGGTCGAAACCGAGCAGATGCGGGCGTGGTTTGCATCGAGCCGCGCGACGCTCACCGTCGAGTCAACGTGGAACGTGGGATTCACCCACGGCGTGTCCTTGTGGAGGCGAAAAGACACGCGGTAGGTCTCGTCGCTGTGCGAGAGCACTTGCGAGCGCACGATCTCCGGCTTGTAGATGTTCTGGAATTGGTCAAAGTCCTGAAGGACGCCGAGCACCTGGTCGAGGCTCGCCCCGGGAAAGAAGATGTCGCCTGTCCAGTGGATGAGGGTGGCATGCGGCACCGGGATGGGGTTGCCGTTCTCATCTGTCGCTTGCATCGGATTGAGCCATACCCCTCCATCCTTGAGGGTCAGCCAGATGGCGCGCTGGCTTGCGGGGGGCAGGCTCTCGATATGAAGAAAACGGTCGGGAAGTTTTTCCTCGCGCGCCATGCGGGCTTCGACGGCGCGAATGTAGCGGTCATAGGCGCGCGCCGTGTCTTCCTGCAAGTCGGCGGCGATAATGATTGTGGGAAGGGCGGCAAGCAGAAGGGCGATCAGCAGCAGGATGCGGAGCGGAGAGCGAATACGTCGGCGAGCGCGAGGCATGGTTCTCAAGGCCGCAAAATCAAGACCTCTTGTGCATGTTAGCATGGTTGGCCCGCGCAAAGCGCGGGCGCTGACTTGCGGCTTAGCGGGCGGGCTTGGTGGAGATTTCGGAGGTACGCGCCGAGGGTGGCGAATCCGGTGGCCGGCTGGCGAATTTGGATTCCAAGTTGGCGAGCGGAATGTCATAGGACATGATTTTCCGACAAGCCCTGCCCTCCCGCGGGCTTCATTGCATCAGAGTTCAAATGCGCGACAAGGGGGGAACACGGGCACACCGAAACTCGAATGGCAGGTCCGTAGCCTCAAGAACGGGCCAAGGTCAATAAACGATATCGAACCCGACGTCGTAGAAGCGGTGCTGGTTGCCGAGGAACTCGCCGTACCGCGACGAGGCGACGTTATTGATGACGTCGCGCGGGTTGGTGTGGTCGGTGAGGTTGTAGATGGTGAATTCGAGCCGCAGCTTGTGGTTTCTCACCCAGGGGACGATGGGGAAGCGAAAGTCTTTGGTCATTTTCAGGTCCAGGGATGCAAAGGCGGGCATGCGCTGGCTGTTGGGGGTTGCTACGCAGGTTGATCCAGCGGATGTGGTTGTTGACGGAGGACAAGCGTAATTCTGCAATACGTCCACGGCGGAATAGGGAAAGCCCGTGTGAATGTCCAACACAGGGCTGACGGTCATTTCCCAGGGAATGGCGAACCGGCCCCAGGTGACAAACCGGTTGGGCACATTGGAGGGGAGAGTGCCGAAGCGGTTGGGGCGGATGATCGGCTGTTCGAAAGGAACATAGATCGTTGTCAGCGTGTTCAAATCGCCGCGCCCCAGGCTGTTGACGTAAGAAAAGTTGAGGTCCAGTTTTTCCGAAGGACGATAGCGCAAGGTGGTTTCGAATTCGTGATAGCGAGAGCCGCCGGTGTTTGAAAGCAGCAGTGAGGGCGGCTGGCCGGTGACGTTGAGCGGGTCAATCGTAAACTCGTTAAACGTGCGGCTGAACAGGTAGCTGGCGCGCACCACGAGGTGGGGATAGATCTCCTGGTCCATTTCCAGGTTCCACGTCAGATTATACGGGGTGCTGGCCAGCCGATGGTTGCTGGGGACGACTTGCTGGCCGTTCTCTTTGACCTGGATATAAGCGTTTTGGAAAGTGACGGGGGTGCCGATGAGCGCGCCGGCGGTGTCAAACAGGCTGACGGTGCGCGTGGGGTTGGAGACGAAATCCCCGGCCAGCAACGGCACGCGCGCGTAGAACACGCCCACGCCGCCGCGGAAAATGGTTTTGCCTCTGCTGCCGGGCGAATAGACCATTCCGAAGCGCGGCGCGAAGGCGGCCGGCTCACCGATGTTCTGGGTGGAAAACCGCAGCCCCGCATCCAGCGCCAGGTGCTCGTCGAAAATCCAGTGGTCCTGCACGAACAGCGCGGTTTCGTTGTCGGTGGCGGACAAATGGGCCAGCCCGCTGAAATCAATCTGCTCGGCCAGCGAGCCGTCGGGGCGGAGCAACCGAACGGGGTGGGAAAGGCTGGCGCCGCTGTAGGAGCGCCGCATGTAGCTGGCACCAAACTGAAACTGGTGCTGGCCCCAGAACTCCTTGGGCGCAAACCGATAGTCTTCGCGAAGTTCGGCCTCGTCGCTGTTTCGTGTCCAGTTGTTGAAGTAATTGCCGCCGATGTAAGTGGGCGTGATCAGCATGTCGAGCGGGCCCTGGCCGTGGGCGTTGCTGTTGAAGCGGGTAAACTGGAACAGGCTGGTGAGAATCGCGCCGGAGTCGGTCATGTAACGATAGTTGGTGCCGGCGGAGAATCCTTCCTGGCCGTAATCGGAGGAAGCCGGCTGGGGCAAGAGCGAG
>JAHEKS010000130.1 GCA_024638215.1 Acidobacteriota bacterium
ACCAGGTTATGTCCCCCAAGAGGGGCGTGTGCAAGAAAACGAGAGGGGGAATCCTGCCGGAGTCCGCCCGAGAGAAGTAAGCCGCGCCGCTAGAGACGGTTCGGGACGATGCGAGCCGCAACGGCGTGTCGAATCCGGGCCCACGGACGAAAGGCCATCCCGGTGGCAGCGGCACCGGGGAACCAGAGCGCGTCCCTGAGAAGCGAGCCGGATCCGGCGGCAGGGTTCCCAACCAATTCGAGTTTTGGAGGGAGGCCGCAAAGCCATCCTGCGCCGCGCGCCGGAACATCGAGCGCGCCACAACACGAGCCCACCGACCCGTCCGGGAGTTGTTCTAACAGCCCCAATCCTGCCTGATAAGCCCTGAGCCGGACGGGTCTTCTCTTTTCCGGCCCTCCGTTTTCCACTTCCTGATTCAACTCCTGAACGGCTCTCCTGCCCTCGTGTTAAAATGGCCAGCCCTACCTCATGGAAGGCGGAAGCAGCCCCATCATTCCCGTATCCGATTCGCAGGCCGCGCGCACGCCTGTCCACCTGCGCTACTTTTCTCTTCTTCGCGACAATCCCAATTTCCGCCGCCTCTGGCTGGCGCAGCTGATTTCGGAAACCGGCGACTGGTTCTATAGCCTGGCCGTTTACGACCTGATTCTCGCGATGACCCACAGCGGCAAGGCGGTGGCTTGGGCCATCATCATCCAGACGCTGCCCTGGTTCCTGCTGACCCCGCTGGCCGGGCATATCGCGGACCGCTTTTCGCGCCGCCGTTTGATGATTCTGGCGGATGTGGCGCGCGGCTTCATCGTGCTGGGCCTGGTGGCGGTCCGGACGGAAAACCGGATTTGGCTGGTTTATGCGCTCCTTTTCGCGGAAGTGATTTTCGCGTCGTTTTTTGAACCGGCGCGCAACGCGTTGCTGCCGAACGTCACCACCGACGAAGAGTTGCTGCCCGCCAATGCTCTCTCGTCGGCCACGTGGTCGTTTGCGCTGACCGTCGGCGCGGCTCTCGGCGGCGCGGCCACGGCGCTCTTCGGGCGGGACGTAGCCTTCGTGATGAATTCGCTTTCCTTCTTCGCCTCGGCAATTCTGATCGCGCGGATCATCGTCCACGAAACGCACCTTGAGCCCAAAACCGCGGGCGACGAGGCTTCGGCGAAGGCGCCCATGACCCGCTCGCTCGCGGAAGGCGCCGCGTATTTGCGCGACAACCCGAAGATCAGCGTGCTGGTGATGGCCAAGTTCGCCCTCGGCACGATGGGCGGCATGCTGGCGCTGCTGGCGGTGTTCGGCGAGCGAATCTTTCCTATCGCGGGCCAAGGCGCGCTGGCGATGGGCTTGCTCTACGCGGCCCGCGGCGTAGGCGCGGGCATCGGCCCCTTGATCGGCGACCATCTGGCGCGCGACCTCCAGCCGCGCATGTGGCGCATCATTGCGGCAGGGTTTTTGCTGATGGGCGTCGGTTATTTCGCTTTCAGCCTGGCGCCCTCGCTGGGACTTGCGCTCGTGGCGATTTTCTTTTCGCAACTGGGCTCGTCCAATGTCTGGGTAATGTCCACCACGCTCCTGCAAATCAACGCCGCCGACCGTTTTCTCGGCCGTGTCTTCGCGCTCGATTTCGGCATGCTCATGCTCTCGATTTCTGTCTCGAATTATCTGGTCGGCGTCGGGCTCGACGATTGGGGTTTCACCGCCCGTCAGCTTGCCGGCGCGCTGGGCTTG
This sequence comes from Acidobacteriota bacterium, assembly GCA_024638215.1. GTDB lineage: Bacteria > Acidobacteriota > Terriglobia > UBA7540 > UBA7540 > JAHEKS01. The sequence continues at coordinate 1,717 of JAHEKS010000130.1, forward strand.
CTGATTCTGATTCCGGCCATGCTTTGGCCGCTGGCGCAGAGGCGCTGGGGCGGAGACCACTGAGTGATTCAGCGATTGAGTGATTTGGCGATTGAGCGACTGGTTCAGTCACGAGATGCGAATGACGGATGAAAGCGCTGACAGTCTGAAAATTCGCTTTGCGGCCGACCGCATGCTGGGACGGCTGGCGCGCATGCTGCGCCTGCTTGGCTACGACACCACCTACTCGCCCGGCGTGACTCCGCGAGCCCTGCGGGAGTGCGCGCAAAAAGAAGGCCGTACGATTCTGACCCGCGGAGATTTCACGGCGCGATTTCCGGCCGTCGAAAAGATCTTCTGCGTGAAGCCCGAAAACGCCGCCGAGCAACTGCGCGAAGTCGTCGTGCATTTTCGTCTCGACGCGCGCTCCGGCCTCTTTACCCGCTGCACGCTGTGCAACGGCCTTTTGCGTGAGGTCGCAAAGGCGGAGGTCGAATCGGAGGTCCCGCCCAAGATCTTCGCCATATATGCTGATTTCTTTCGCTGCGAGGACTGCCGCCACGTTTACTGGCGCGGCTCGCACGTGGAGAGGATCCTAAAGAAACTGGAAGCGCTGCTCGGCACGCCCGGTGGTGCGCCAGACGAAAGGGATTGAGCGCGCAGGCCACCACGCCAGTGTTCGTATTTAATAATTATCAATCATCCAAACGTTGCTGCTGCTGGTCATTCCCAGGATGGCAAGATAGCGGCCGCTGGGGGAGGCGATGGCCCACGTTTTCCACGCCCCGCTCTGCTTCCAGAGCGGCGTGGCGTGGCCTTCCAGGTCCACGTGCAAGAGAGTGGCGCTGGTGGGCGCCTGGCTGGAGACGAAAAACGACTTGGAATCCGCCGCCCAATCCACGGCGTTGAATCCCGCCCAATCCTTCACCACGATGTCGCGCTCGGGCTTGCCCTGAAGCGAGAGCAACTGGATGCGCCCTTGCAACGGGTTGAATTCCATGAAGACGATCTGGGTGCCATCGGGCGAGAGCATCCAGTTGTACATGCCGCCGGGATTCATATCGGCGGTGAGCAGGGTTTGCCGCTTCCCTTTCACCGGGTCGAGCGCCGAGAAAACCAGTTTTTTCATGTCCGGCCCCGGCTCCGCCACCACGCAAAGCTCGGAGGGCAGGTGCGCGCAGGCAATATTGCTGCGGTTGGGCGCGATTTCCATGAGAGCCTGCGGCGCGCCTCCGCCGATGGGCGCTCGCATCACGTGCGTTTGACTGGCGCTGGGGAATCCCGCCTGGGGCCCCAGCGCAGGGCTTGCCTCGAACAAGACCCAGGCCCCATCCGGGCTCACGCGGGGCAGCCAGTCGTCGTCTGAACCCGCGGCGATGGTTTCGGCATTTTCCTGATTGATATCTTGTTTGAAAACCTGGTTGCGCCCGTTGCGGTCGGACCAGAAGACGACGGCGCGGCTGTCGGCCGTCCAGGCGGTGGGCCAGTCGTTGCGCTCGTCGAGCGTTAACCGGCGGGGCGGGCGCAGCCGTTTGCCTCCTGCTTCCAATTCGCCGACATAAACGTCCGACTCGTAACTCATCCTCAGGAAGGCCAGCTTTTTCCCGTCGGCGGCGCCCGCGGGATAGGCGAAGGAGAAACCCGCCCAATTGGTCAGCTTGGTGGGCGCGCCTTGAGGCCGGCCGGTGGCAAGATCAACCGGAATCCCCCACAGGTTCGAATCGTTCTGATTCGGCGACGGCTCGGCAAGAGAATAGACCAATCGCCCGTCCGGCGCCCACCAGAAACCCTGGGTATTCTGACAGAGGTTGGCATCCGTCAGAATCGTCACCGGGGCGCCGCCTTGGAGATCACGATCCTCCAGCGCGCACGTAAAAGCATTGTTGCTCAAGTGAAACTTCATGTAGGCGAGGCGACCGCCGCGCGGCGACCAGACCACGTTGTCGTAGCCGGATGTCACGTCTGCGGGAACGAGCACGCGCGGGTTTTCGCCATTTGCGCCAATCAACCAGATTTCGCGGTCGCCCATCGCGCTGGAGCTTGTCGTAAAAGCGATGGTTGACCCGTCAGGTGAAACCGACTGCCCCTTCGCGTCAGGCCGGAATTCGCGCGGCGCCTCGCCCACCAGCGAGAGAATCCACATGCTGGTCGGCTTGCCAGCGACATTCAAGTTGGCCAGCAGCCGAGTGCCGTCGGGAAACCACGCGGCCGGAAACCACGCCGCGTAGCCGGCGGCGACTCCAGTCGGCAGCGGGACGGTCCTCATCTCTCCGGTGTCCAGAAGCTTGATGTGCAGGCCGCCATCATCGGAGTAGGCGAGGTACTTGCCGTCCGGGGAAATCACTGCTCCGCTCACGCCGTGGCCGGTGGCATTGGTGGTTAACTGGCGCTGGGTCATGGCGGGCTTGCTCACCGGCTGGCTACGCCTGGCCAGTCGCCATCCCAGCCATCCCACCGCAGCCAGAGCTGCAATGCCCGCCGCAATCATGGCGAGGGTCTTCGCGCCGGATCGGTGACGAACTTGCGCCGAGACGACCACGCCGGAGTCAGCGGAAGCACGAGCAGCCGCCGAATATCCCGAGGCCGTGTCCCGCTTCAGTCGCTTCAAGTCGGCGCGCATTTCGGCGGCCGTCTGGCAACGCAGGTCGCGGTCCTTTTCCAGGGCCTTCAGGAGGATTTCTTCGAGCTTCGGAGGCAGGTCGGGCATTGCCTGCCGGGGAGGAATCGGCGCCTCGTGCAGGATGCTGCCGAAAATCGCCGCGGCGGTATTGCCCTGAAATGGGTGCACACCCGTAACCATTTCGTAGAAGACGGCGCCGAAACTGAAAAGGTCTGTACGCGCGTCGAGCGCTTCGCCGCGGGCTTGCTCGGGCGACATGTACGCCACCGTTCCCATCGCGACGCCCGGGCTGGTCAAGTTCGCCTCGGTCATCGCTGCCGTCGGTGCGGTGACGGCAAAGTCCTCGGCGCCCGCCTCGCGGCCGGAAACCGTCGCGGCGGGCTGAGTCAGCTTGGCCAGCCCAAAATCCAGAATCTTCACCTGCCCGCGGCCCGAAACAAATATATTCGCCGGCTTGATATCGCGGTGAATGATCCCCTTGGAGTGGGCAGCGTCCAAAGCGTCGGCAATCTGAATGGAGAGGTCCAGCATTTGGTCAATCTGCAGGGGCGACCCCTGTGGCCGCCCCTGGGCGGGCACAAGGCCCGCCCTTACGGCCAGCCGCCCCTTCAGCGTCTGCCCTTCCAGTAACTCCATGGCGATGAAAGGCCGGCCGTCGGCTTCGTCAATCTCGTAGATCGTGCAAATGTTAGGGTGATTCAGTGCGGAGGCTGCCTGCGCTTCGCGCTGGAACCTCTCCAGCGCCACCGGATCCTTGGACAATTCCTCAGGCAGAAACTTCAGTGCCACCTGGCGGCGCAGTCTGGTGTCCTCGGCTTTATAGACCACGCCCATGCCGCCCGCGCCCAATCTCTCTACGATGCGGTAGTGCGCCACCAAGTCACCGAAGTTGTAGGGAGAACCCATAGAAGATGATGAATCTTAGGCCGCATTCGGAGACAAGTCAACGACCGGGCCAACCGTATCAGGCTGATGGGCCGCAGACAACCCTTCCCCGTTATCCGAAAAAGACGCGAGGATCATTCTACCGTGACGCTCTTGGCGAGGTTGCGGGGTTTGTCCACGTCGCAGCCGCGCAGCACCGCGCAGTGGTAGGCAAAAAGCTGGAGCGGCAGGACCGTGAGCAGGGGTGCGAGAATTTCGTGGGTGTGCGGGATCTCAATCACGTCGTCCACCAGGTTGCCCAGCTTGTCATTCCCGTGCGAGGTGACGGCGATGACGCGCCCTTCACGCGCGCGGATTTCCTGAATGTTGGAAGTCACCTTCTCGTACGAGCCGTCCTCGGGGGCGAGTGCCATGGTGGGAAACGCCGGATCAATCAGGGCGATGGGGCCGTGCTTCATTTCACCCGCCGCGTAACCTTCGGCGTGGATGTAGGCGATTTCCTTGAGCTTCAGCGCGCCCTCGAGCGCGATGGGATACTGATACTTCCGCCCGATGTAGAGGAAGTGCTCGGCCTGGGAATATTTGTGCGCAAGCTCGTTGATGGGGTCCGACTGCTTGAGGATTTCACGCATCTGGTCAGGAATCATTTCCAGGCCGCGCAAAATCGTGTTGCCTTCTTCATAAGAGAGGTCGCGGCTGCGGCCGATGAGCAGCGCCATCAAAGTGAGAATCGTAAGCTGCGACGTGAACGACTTGGTGCTCGCCACGCCCACTTCGATGCCGGCGTGAGAATAGACGCCGGCGTGGGTTTCGCGGGCAATCGAACTGCCCACCACGTTCACCAGGCCCAGCACCAGCGCGCCCTTGCGCCTGGCCTCGCGCAGAGCGGCGAGCGTGTCGGCGGTTTCGCCCGACTGGCTGATGGCCAGCACCACGGTGTTCTGCCGCAGGTTTAGTTTGCGGTAGCGGAATTCCGAGGCGAGTTCCGTCTCGACCGTCAGGTCGGTGAGTGCTTCGAAAACATAGCGCGCGAAAAGTCCCGCGTAATAACTGGTTCCGCAACTGATGATGATGAGGTGGCGAGCCTTTTGCAGACCATCCAGGACCGATTCCAGGCCGCCCAGCTTGGCCACGCCTTCGGAGTGATTCACGCGGCCGCGCAGGGCATTCTCCACCGCTTCCGGCTGCTCGAAAATCTCCTTGAGCATGTAGTGCGGAAACTTGCCGCGGTCGGCGGCCTCGGGGCCGATCTCGAGCGCCGTGGTGCCGCGCGTGACGGAGCGGTTTTCTAGCGTGGTGATCGAGAACTTGCCGCGCTCGATGCGGCCCACCTCGTTGTCCTCGAGGTAGACCACCTGGTCGGTGTGCTGCGCGAGCGCGGAGACGTCCGAGGCCGCAAAGGCTTCGTCCTTCCCGATGCCCAGAACAATGGGGCTCCCGCGCCGCGCCACCACGATCTCGTCGGGATGGCGCGCGTGAATCACCGCGATGCCGAAAGTGCCCTGCACCTGCTGCAGCGCCTTCCGCACGGCGGCCTCAAGGTTTCCCTGGTAACCGGCTTCGATGAGGTGGGCCAGGGTTTCTGTATCCGTCTCCGACGAGAACGTGTGTCCCTGCTCCCGCAGGCGTTCTTTCAGGGCCGCGTAATTTTCAATGATGCCGTTGTGAACCAGGAAAAGCTGGCCCGTGCAATCGCGGTGGGGGTGGGCGTTGAGCTCGGTCGGCTTGCCGTGGGTGGCCCAGCGTGTGTGGGCGATGCCCACAACGCCTTCGGGCTTCTCCGCCCAAACGAGCTGCTCGAGGATCGCCACCTTGCCGACCGCGCGGGCGAGGTAAGGCTCATGATTCAGGATGGCAATACCGCTCGAGTCGTAGCCTCGGTACTCAAGCCTCTTCAAACCTTCAATCAGCACTTCGCGAGCGGTTTGATGTCCGATATAGCCGACGATTCCGCACATGGTTCAGTTCTCAGTTGTCAGTATTCAGTTATCAGTTTCCGGAAACTCAGGCGGCCCGAGTCGGCCTGGCTGAAGGCCATGGCCGGGCACCAGTGAAACAACCTTAAAGATACCCAAGTCCCTTTCCCAAACTTCGCAATTCTTCCTCGCCAAGAAGGAGTTCGGAGCCGCTGGGATCGTAGCCTTGCTCAAGCGTGCGCCGCAGATGCAAGCGGGCAATATCGGCCAATTGCTGGTCGCTCAAGGGCTTGTTCTCGCCTTCGCGGAGCTTCGCCAGGGCGGCGCAGGAAATGGCGACCAGGACGCGTTTCCCGTCCATCAGGAAGACGCAATCAATGGTATCGCTGTGCCGCGTGGCGATTCCGGAAAGAAGATGCACAAACCGGCAATGAACGGGCCCGCCCAAAGCCTTGGCGCTGACATCAAATGGAGTGACCACATAACTCATGGGGCTGTCTCGATTCTCTTTTCCGTGTGTTCCCAGGATCCTACATGGACCGCTCATTATAATACAAACGCGAGGGAGTCTGCTCGGGCGGACAATATCCTGGAGGATTCTCCTCGCAAGACTTTTCCGTGCAACCTTCCCGGTTGCGGCTGCATCTCTTGAATTAAATCGACACGAATGACTACCTGGGGAAGTGGGTAGTACGAGGGCAACCGAGTTACCCACTTCCTCCTTCCATCTGGATAGTAACTTCAGAGTAAGTCCGGCGAGGCCTTTCAGGCGCGCCATTCGCCTTCCGGAGTGAATTTATTTGCGCCCCGCCGGGTGGCCAGATATACTTCGCTCAACCGACAGAACAATCTCAGACTTAGGGGAAATCAAACGTGGCGCAAACGACTCGCCGTCAAGCGGCGAAACCCAAAACAAAATCGGAGATTTCCTTTCGTGGCCTGGCCCAGGAAGTGGACGAACTGGGCGGCGAATTAATCAGCCACGCGGATTCCAGGCAGATCATGAATGCCATGGCGTCGCGGCTGGTGGCCCGGCACGGGATTGCAGCCACAGGGATCTGGACCTTCAAAGATGAGGGCTCGGACCTGGAGCTGGCGGCGCTGGCGGGAAAGCCCAGCTTCCCCGCCAGCATGCTCAAGGCCCGGCCCTCCGGCACACTTCTCGGCAAGGCGGTGCGCCTGAAGAAGCCCCAGTTCCTGTCGCCGAAAAGCGGCGGCAAGGACGAACTGAGCCGCTGGGTGGTAAAGAACAAGTTCGATTTTCTGGGCGCGTTTCCCCTGATCAGCGATTCGCGGACGATGGGAGCGATGCTGGTGGCCTGCGCGAAGGACCCCGGCGAGTCGCTGCTGGCGCTGCTGCAAGTTCAGGTCAAGCTGCTGGCCATCCTGCTGCGCAACGCGGAACTGATCGCCTCCACCCAGCACACACTGCAGAAGCTGAGCATCCTGGTGGAATCGAGCAAGGCGATGGCCTCGACGCTGGACCTCTCGGAGCTTTTGGCGCGCATCCTCGACGTGGCCAAGAGCCAGGCGGAATGCGAGCGCGGCTCGCTGTTTCTGGTGGACGAAAAATCGTCCGAGATCTGGTCGCTCATCGCGCAGGGCCTGGAGAAACAAGAAATTCGCCTGCCGCTCGGCAAAGGCATTGCCGGCCACGTGGCCAAGACGGGCGAGATCGTCAACATTCCCGACGCCTACGCCGACCCGCGCTTCAATCCCGACGTGGACAAGCGCACCGGCTATCACACCCGCAACATCCTGTGCCTTCCCATCCGCAACAAAGCGGGAAAAATCGTCGCTTCGCTGCAACTGTTGAACAAGAAAAAGGGATCGTTTACCGACGAAGATACGGACTTCCTGCTTACCCTCTCCGGCCACATGGCGCTGGCGCTGGAAAATGCGCAGCTCCACCAGCAATTGATTGACAAAGAGCGGATGGAAAAGGAATTGGCGCTGGCGCGCGGCATCCAGCGCAGCCTGCTGCCGGAATCCACCCCCAGTGTCGAGGGTTTCGACATCGCCCTGCTCAACGAGCCCTGCTACGCGGTGGGCGGCGACTATTATGATTTTCTCAGCCTCGGGCCGCGCACCCTGCTGGTGGTGATTGCCGACGTGGAAGGCAAAGGGGTCAGCTCCGCGCTGGTGATGTCCAACCTCCAAGCCACCCTGCGGGCGCTGGTCCTGCACCTGCATTCCCTCAACGAAATTGCCGAGGCGCTGAACCGGATGATTTATAACCACACGCGCGCCGAGAAATACATGAGCCTTTTCATGGGGCTGATTGATACCAAGCGCCAGGCCCTGCACTACATCAACTGCGGGCACATCCCGCCGGTCATCGTGCGGCCGAGCAGCGAGCCCATTTCGCTGACCGAGGGCGGCATGGTGGTGGGCCTTTTCGAAAGCGCCACCTACGAGCGTGGCCAAGTCAAACTGCAGTCCGGGGACGTGATGGTCCTGTGTACCGACGGCATCACCGAATCCATGGACGCGCACCACGACGAGTACGGCTTCGAGCGGCTGATTAAGAAGGTCAGCGAGACAGCCAGCGCGAGCGCCGCGGAAATCGTGCAAGCCGTCTCGAGCGACGTGGCGCGCTATTCCCGCCAGGGAACTCACGTGGACGATAAGGTGATGATTGCCATTAAAGCGATGTGAATTGATGTCGGATGAGAGATGAACAGCGAAGAAGGAAGTCATGAAGTATGAAGTATGAAGTATGAACCCAGGCCCGCGAGGCATGGAATCTGAGCTCAGAACTCATGACTCACACTTCAGACTTTATACTTCATAATTTCCAGCTTCGTATTCCACTTCCTGCAAGGCTGGGCAACCGACCGTTTCTTATTCCACCGTCAACTTAAGTCGGATGCGCTTCCCTTGTCCGAATTTTCGCGTCATCCAATCTTCCATGGCGGCCCGCAAGGCGTCCAAGTCCACCCGCAGGCCGGCTTCCATGCGGCCGTCCGAGACAGGCAAGGTTTCGTCAAAGGCGGAGCGGCCGGTGAAACTCCGCATGCAGAAGCTGTCGAGCCACGCCACCGGGCACGGCCGCGGCCCCCCAGGTTCCGAGACTTCCACGTGGATTTTGCGCGCGAACATGAGGCCTGATCATAACAGCGGCGGCGAAACCAGGGAAGCTCTGCGATTCCCTGCGCGCTTGCATTTGCGCGCGCAACCGAAGTAAGTTCAGCCGCGTGCGACCAACCTCGTCCCCACCGACCGGCGACGCGTGGCCTGATGAAAGCCGCGTCAGGAGTTGGGCTCGAAACTGCCGCGAGTCGCTGACACGGTTTGCCTACCGCGCCTTTCCTCAACTCGCCGCAAGCGCCTTGGCCATGGACGCGGCGGGGCTCGCGTCGCCCGAAATTCCGCACCTCTTTGCGCGCAACCTGCACGAAATCCCTCCCGCGCTGAACGAAGATTTGCTGGACCTCTACGGCCGCAGCGAGCAGGCGCTGGCCAACCAATTTGCGTTCTTCAATCGCCTCGAGACCCTGGAGGCGGACTTCGACTGGGAATCATGCGGGACCTTGAATTGGCGGCGTGAACTGCACGCCTTCGGCTACGCGCTCGACCTCGCCATGACTTATCGCATTTCGCAGGAAGATCGCTACGCGCTGCACCTCCGCTACCTGATCGCTCACTGGATCGCTGGCAACCCGCCCGGGCAAACAACCGGCTGGGAACCGGAGCCGCTGGCGCGACGGATTCGCAACTGGATTCTGGCCGCGGACCTGGCGCGACAAAAGTGGGAAAGCGACGCTGATTTTCTCGCCCTTTTCGAGCGAAGCCTGGCGATGCAAAGCGTTTTTCTCAGCCGGCGCACAGCGTCGGGCACCTCGCCGGAAGCCGCCTCGCATGTCGCGCGCGCGATGCTGCTTGCTTCCAGATATTTCGCCGGGCCGCGAGGGGCTGCGCTCGGTGAATCCGGCCGGGTCGTTCTCAGAGGAGCAGTCCAAGCCGCGCTGGCTGAGGATGGAAACTCCAATTGCCTGCGTCCGGCGGAATTGTTGGCCGTTGCCGCAGCGAGCGTGGAGAACTTGGCCTTGCAAGCGCCCGCTGAAGCCTCGCAGAGAGAATCGGACATGCAGGAGGCGCGCTGCGTGCTCGGGCTATTGGAAGGCGCCCTCGCGCCCGACGGAACGCTTCCGATGTTCGGCCCTTCGGCGCGCTCAGGCGCCGATGAAGTCCCCGACCTCTTCGCCCTCGCCGCGGTGATTTTCGAGGAACCGCGCTGGAAGAATCTGGCCGGAAAGTTGGGGATCTTTCCCTACCTGCTGCTGGGTGAATCCGGAAGGCACGCCTTTGAACAGATATCCGAGCAGCCCTGGGCGGCCGGGACGCGCGCCACGCCGGAGATCGGGCTCTGCCGGCTCAGCGCAGGCCGTCGTTCCGCCCTGGTGATCAACGCCCGGCATATAAGCTCGTCCGATGATCACCACGATTTTCTGAGTTACGAACTCCACCTCGCGGGCCACCGCGTGGTGGTGGATTCCGGAGCGCATTCGCCGCCGGGTGAGTCAGGAGATGGATATTTTGCCAGCGACCGCGCCCACAATGTTCTGCTCGTGGACGGCAGAGCCGCGCGCCGCGAGAGGCCGCGCTCCTCGCCGGCGGCGGGCGTTGGTTGGATCATCGGCGAAGGGTGCCGCGGAGTCTCCTTTGAAGAGGAATCCTGGGATTTCGGTTCCTTCCGTCATCGCCGCGCCTTTTATGCGCTGGGCGAGAGCGCGTTTGCGGTCCTGGACCTCTTGGAGGGAGCGGGCGCGCCTGATCGGGTGACGAACCTGATCCATTTCTATCCCACCTTTGAAATCGAGATGGGCAGCGGCAGAGCTATCATTCGCAGCCGGGCCCTGCGGCTGGCCGTCATTCCGCTGGCTTCGACGCCGGCTTCAGGTGTGCTCTATCTCAGCATGAAAGCCGCGCGCGGCACGCACCCGGACTTTCCGGGCTTCTTTTCGCCCGACATCGGCGTGAAGTTCGGGGCGCCGGTGCTGGCCTTGGAAGTGAGCGCCGCTCAGCTTCCCTGGTTAAGTGGCTACTTGATCGTCGCGGACGCCGACGCGGCCTTTCGCTCCGGGAATGTCAGCCCGCACGAAGGGAGCATCGAATTCGAACTGGCGGGAAAGCGCCACAAGCTGGTTGCACGCTGATGCGGGCTCAGAACGGCGGTTGCAGGGCAGCAGTTATTTCCGCAGAAACGAAAACCAACCTTTCTTGGCTTTCTTCTCGGCGGGATTAACGGGCGGAGGCGCGGGCGGCAGCGGCTGGCCGTTAATGATGGCCTCGGGATTCCTCTCCAGCAGGCGCGCGGCGGTCTCCTCGCCCCGCGCCTGGGCCACTTTCTTCCGGCAATGCGACAAAATCGGCGGGCGGTACTTCAGGTCGTGCGCGTCGGAGGCGAAAACGTGAATCCAGTTTTTCTCCAGCCACTCTTCGGCAAAGCGCTTGGCGCGTGCGTTCGCCGGTCTCGGCGAACGCAC
>JAHEKS010000002.1:0-13439 GCA_024638215.1 Acidobacteriota bacterium
GCCGATCACCATGGCGTCAAAATCTTGGTTCAGGAGCTTCAGCCCCGCGCGCAGCATTTGCACCGTGTCCGCGCCGATGGTGTTCATCTTGGAGTGAAACTCGACGCACAGGACGCCCTCACCCAAATCAATCAGGCTTGCGCCGGGATTTTTCTTGATTTCCTTCTTGCGGGCTTTCAGCGAGGGCAGGAGGATGATGCCCGGCCGGTCCTCGAGAATCCGCGCATCGCCGCTCGCGAAATCGAAATAGCGCGTTGTGCCGTCCGCCTGCTCGTAGAATGTCCTCTTTCCCGAACCCAGAAGCTTTTCGACCAGCGGCGGGAGCGGGCGGTTCTCCTTTTTCCACCGCTCCGCAATCTTCTCCACGCCGATCGCATCAAAGATCTCAAAGACGCCGCACTCCCAGTTGAAGCCCCACTTCATGGCGTTATCGACCGCGACGATATCGCCCGTGATTTCCGGGATGCGGCTGGCGGCGTAGTGGAACGTGTCACCCAGAACTTTCTGGTAGAACCGGCCGGCGCGGTCGGGCGCGCTGAACAACTGCGCCACGCGCTGGCGGGTGTCCTCGATGTTTCGCGCCATTTCGAGGCTGGGGAATTTGGCCTTTTGGCGCGGGCGATATTCAAAGGTCTTGAAATCGAGCGTCAGGATTTCGCTTTCTTCACCTTCGCCTTTGGTCTTCTTGTAGAAACCCTGCCTGGTTTTGTCGCCCAGCAGCTTGCGCTCCATCATTTGCGCCACAAAATCGGGAACCACGAAAAGCTCGCGGCGTTCGTCGTCGGGCAAAGACTCGGAGAGGTTCCTGACGACATGAACGAGCACGTCGAGGCCAACAATGTCGAGGGTGCGAAACGTGGCGGACTTCGGCAGGCCCATGGCCGGGCCGGTGAGCGCATCCACTTCCTCAATCGTGTAGCCGTCCTCGCGCATGATGCGGACCACGTTCATGGTGGTGAACGTGCCAATGCGGTTGGCGATGAAGTTGAGCGTATCCTTGGCGACGACGATGCCTTTGCCGAGCACCATGTCGCCGAAGCGCGAGACGGCCTGCACGACTTCGGGCAGCGTTTCGCGGGTGGGAATCACTTCCAGCAGCTTCAGGTAGCGCGGCGGGTTGAAGAAGTGCGTCCCCAGCCAGTGGCGGCGGAAATTCTCGTCGAACCCTTCCGCGATGCCGGCGATGGAAATCCCCGAAGTGTTGGAGCTGACGATCGCCCCGGCCGCGCGCAACGGCGCCACTTTTTCAAGCAGCGCGCGCTTGATGGCAAGATCCTCGGTGACGGCTTCGATGATCCAGTCGCAGCCCTTGACCCAGCCGAGATGATCTTCGAAGTTGCCGGGCGTAATCATCCGCGCCGCCTCGGGAACGAAAAACGCCGCGGGGCGGGACTTGAGCGCTGCGTCAATGCCGGCCTGGGCGAAGCGGTTGCGCACGCGCGGGTCGGCGAGCGTCAGGCCACGCTTCTGCTCGTCGGGCGAAACGCTGCGGGGAACGATGTCGAGAAGCACGGAAGGAATGCCGGCGTTCGCCAGGTGCGCGGCGATGCGCGCTCCCATGGTTCCGGCGCCGAGCACGGCCACTTTGCGAATATCGCGCACGATTGCCCCCAGCCGATTCGATGAAAGACGGCGGGGGCATTATCGCGGAGACGGAAGGAAGGGTCAAGCGAGAGCTCGCCCGCGCCCTGGCATCAATCCCCGCGAAATAGCACATCGCCTTGATGTAAACTGCGCGGGCAGCGGTGCGGGAAAGCGACCAGCCCTGCGGCGCCGCTCTTCGCAAGAACTGCTCAACGAGGTGACCCGAATGCCGTTGCCAACCACTCCGATCAAAATCCTGCGCGCCACGCTCGAACATCTCGGCGAGGTCGCGCCGCTGTTCGATCTCTACCGGCAGTTCTACGAGCAGGCGCCGGACCTCAAAGGCGCGCGTGAATTCATTCGCGAGCGCCTGGAGCGCGGCGAATCGGTCATTTTTCTCGCTCGCGCGGGCGAAAGGCCGGCGGGCTTCACGCAGCTTTATCCCTCGTTTTCTTCGGTTTCGATGCGGCGGCTGTGGATCTTGAACGATCTGTACGTGGCGGCCGAGGCCCGGAAACTTGGAGTTGGCGAGGCGCTGCTCGGGAGGGCACGCCAGTGGGCGCTGGAAACGGGCGCGAAGGGGCTTGAGCTCGCGACCGCAACGGACAACTTCCCCGCCCAGCGGCTCTACGAGAGGACCGGGTGGAAGAAAGACCTCGAGTTCTTTCACTATTACATCTTATGTTGAAGGGCAAGTGCCGCCAGCGAGCGGCGGCAACGAGCCCGCCTAGGAAGTGCTTTGTCTCTGGTAGGTGCTCAGAAGCTGCTTGAGGACCGGCTCGTTGATTTTCAGCTCGCCCGATTTCAGCAGGCGCTGTTTGAGGTCCTCGCTGTAAAGCTCGAAAGCGAGCTGGCGTTTTTGTTGCAGCAACTGGCTGGCGATCTGGTCCTTCTGGGCGGCGAAGGCCGATTCGTCCGCCAGCGTGTGCGAGACGACTTTAAAGACCACGTCGTTGCCGTTGACGTTGACGACGTCGCTCGACTTGCCCGGGTCAAGCTCGAAGGCGGAGCCGAGCGATGAGGCGGGACCGAGCCCTTCCACCGAACCTTCCTGGGTAAAGTCCTTGCTCTCTTTGACCGTCAGGCCCATCGAGCGCGCCACAGCTTTGAAGTCGCCGGACTTGGCCTGGGCGGCAAAGGCCTGGGCCTTCTGGTGGGCGAGCGAGCGCGATTGCGCGGCGCGGTAATCCTCCGCCACCAGGGCGCGCACCTGCTCGAAAGGCTGCACGTGCGGCGGGACGACTTTTTGCAGCTGGATGATCGCCGTCCCTTTCGGCACGTCAAACGGCTGGCCGACCTCGCCGGGGCGCAACTGGAAGGCGAGGTTGGCGAACGATTCGCTGTTGCCGAAGTCCGGGATCACCTGGCGGTAGCGAAAGAGGGGCGACTCCTTGACTTCCAGGCCCGCCTTCTGAGCGACGGCGTCGAAGTGCTGCGGGTCGTTCTTGAGCTGCTGCGCCACGTTGTTCGAGAAATTCTGCTGGGCGTCGGCCATCTTCCGCTTTTCGAGGTCGGCGCGGAGCTGGTCCTTGACCTCGTCGAAGGTTTCCAGGTGCGCGGTCTGTTTCTCCAGCACTTTGATAATATCTATTCCGTAATCGGTCTTGATCAGCCCGCTGACCTGGCCGGGCGGCAGGGAGAAAGCGACATCCTCAAACTGCTTCTCGGTCTGGCCGCGCTGGATCCAGCCTACGTCGCCGCCCTTGGAGGCGCTGGCATCTTCGGAGTACTCCTTGGCGAGCGAGGCAAAGTCCTTGCCGGCCTTGGCCTGGGCCAGAACGTCCTGGGCCTTCGTTTCCAGCGCCGAGACTTCCGCCGGCGTTTTGCCTATCGTCTTGAAGAGGATGCGCTCCAGGTGGACGCGGTCGGGCACGCGATAATCGGACAGGTGCGCCGCGTAGGCTTGTTTCAGCTCCTGGTCCGTAATCTTGACCTGGGCGCGGATGTCGTCCGGCGTGATCAGAACGTAGCGCACCTGCCGTTCTTCCGGCACGCGATATTGGTCCTGATTCTTCTGGTATTGCGCTTCGAGGGCCTTGGGAGCGATTTCGACCGCCTTCATGAACTGGCTGGGGTCGAAGACGACGTAATCAATCCGGGCCTTGGCGTTGGATTCGACGAACTGCTGGTGGACTTCTTCCGGCGTCACGCGCACGCCGTCGGTCACCAGCGAGCGCACTTTCTGGATCAGCAGGTCCTGGCGCTCCTCCGCCAGGAATTGATTCACCGTCATGCCGGTCATCTGCTGGAACAGATTCTCGCCCACGAATTTGCCGCCCGGATAGAAACTCGGGATGGCCTGAATGGCTTTGAGCACTTCCTGGTCCGTCACTTCCAATCCCAGCTTCTTCGCCTCGATCGCCAGGGCGCGGCGCACAATCATGCCGTCGAGAATCGGGCGGGCGTAGACGGCCGCCAATTGCGGGACGAACTTGCCCGTGGCGCTTTGCATGCGGTCGCGGACGTTCTTGTCCAGTTGCTCGGTGGTGATATTCTCGCCGCCGATCTGGGCCACGACGTTCGACTGCGTCTGGAGGGTGCTGAAATCCGGCAGCGGCGCCAGCGTGATCACCATGCCGAGCGCCATGATCCCGAAGAAAAAAATGAGCGCGAACTTGTACAGCTTCGTCCGCGTGTGCGTATGTCTTAGCATGAAGGCTCCTCGTGCTGTGCTTAAGCTTATTTATTATAAGGGCATGCAGCGAATTCTGGCAACCCACGAAGCGGATGGGAAACGGACGGACTCGCGGCCTTCCCTCCGCGGGCGCGAAGGGCATGAGCAGGAAGCGGGACTGGCGGCCGCGACCGGCAAATTTCCTTGACCGAAGTGGTTTGTTTGGATGAGAATAAACGCGGCAGCAGCCGCGACCATGGGTGGGCCAAGTCAGCCTCCACATCACGAACCTGAGCGCACGTACGAAGTCGAGTGGACCACTATTTCTTACCGGACCATCGCCTTCTATGTGAGCCTGGCGCTGGTTCTCTTCGCCTTTATTCTCTACCTCATCGCCCCGCACTACTTCGGGCAGAAAATCAAGGCGGCGCTGAACGCCATCTCCTCCGGGCTGGTTTCCTCCGGCGAAGCGGACACCAGCACCAGCAAACGCGACGCGCATTTTGTGAACGTTGACGGCTCGGTGCGCGTCAAGAAGGGCCAGTCGCAGCAATGGATTCGCGCCGATTACAACACCAGCCTGGAAAAAGGGGATTTTATCCAGACCGGCTCGGACGGCGTGGCGCGCATCATCTTTGCCGACGGGACCAATTACGTGCTGAAGCCCGATTCGCTGATCGTGGTGGAAGAAAGCCGCGAGGACCCGGTCACCAAAGCGACGCGGGTGGCGGTGCAGGTGACTTCGGGCGCGGTGGACCTCTCGACAGGAAAGTTTGAAGTCAGGGGCTCGATGTCGCAGGTGTCCTTTGAAAATGCGGTGGCCAGCCTCAGCGAGGAAAGCCGGGCGGTGGTGCGCAACGACCCCAAGCAGAACGTGCACGAGCTGACCATGGACCAGGGCGGTGCGGAGGTGACGCGCGGCAACACCAGCATCCGGTTGGGCCAGTACGAGCAGGCGACGTTCAGCTCCAAAGAGCCGGGATTGATCCGCCAGAAGGTGATCGCGCCGCCTTCCTTACAAGAACCGCAGAACATGGCGCTGACGGTGAGCAAGGATCCCAAGACGACGGTGGTCAAGTTCGCCTGGGCGCCGGTGCCGGGCGCGGTGGCCTATCATTTGCAGATTTCGCCTTCGGGCATGTTTTCCAATCTCGCCGCGGAGAGGAAAGTAGCCGGGAGAACGTCCGCCCAGGTGACCGGGCTGGACGAAGGGACGTACTACTGGATTGTAAGCTCGGTGGACAGTCACGGGGTGGAAAGCCAGCCGAGCATGCCCAATCGCTTCAATTTGGTTCAGCAGGCGGAAGCCGGGCACAAAGCCTTCCTGGAGATCACCAGGACCATATTGCACGGCCGGGTGGTGGAAGTGGTGGGGCGGACCGAGCCCGGCTCGACCGTGATTATCAACAACGAACAGGTCTTTTCCATAGCGCCGGACGGCACGTTTCGCCATTTCACCTCGCCGCTGCCGAAAACCGGTGAGAACCAGATTACGATCACTGCTCAAAACAGCAGGGGCGACACGAACACCATCCGCAAGAACATCGTGATCGAATGAGAAAGCCCTCCGGGCCGCACCTAAATCCATTGCGAAGGGTATACGAGTGGGAGTGAGCTTACGTTCCGTCTTCAGCATGTTCTCGTCCGACCTGGCGATTGACCTGGGCACCGCCAACACCCTGGTGTACGCCAAGAACAAGGGCATCGTGGTGAACGAGCCCTCCATCGTGGCCATCAACAAGATGACGGGTGAAATCGAGGCGGTGGGAAAGGAAGCCAAGGACATGCTGGGGCGCACGCCCGGCAACATTGTGGCCATCCGCCCGCTGAAGGACGGCGTCATCGCCGACTTCAAGGTGACGGAAAAGATGCTCAATTACTTCATCCGGAAAGCGCACAACCGCAAGATGTTCGTGCACCCGCGGATTGTCATCGGCGTGCCGAGCGAAATCACGCAGGTGGAAAAGCGCGCGGCCATGCGCGCCAAGGCGAGCGAGGTTTTCCTGGTCGAGCAGGCGATGATGGCGGCGATCGGCGCGGGGCTTCCCATCACCGAGCCTTCCGGCTCGATGATCGTGGACATCGGCGGCGGCACCACCGACATCGCGGTGATTTCGCTTTCCGGCATCGTGTACAGCCGCTCGGTGCGCGTGGCCGGGAACGAGATGGACGAGTCCACCACCGCCTACCTGAAGCGCAAATACAACCTGCTGGTGGGCGAGCGCACCGCGGAGATCATCAAGATGGAAATCGGCTCCGCCTATCCGCTGGAGAAGCCGCTGACCATGGAAATCAAGGGCCGGCACCTGCTGGAAGGCGTGCCCAAAACCATCACCATTGACGATTCGGAGATCCGCGACGCGCTTTCCGAGTGCGTGGCCACCATCCTGAACGCCATCCGCGTGGCGCTGGAGCGGACGCCTCCCGAACTTTCCGCCGACATCTCCGACCGCGGCATCGTGCTGACGGGGGGCGGCGCGCTGCTCAAGAACCTCGACAAGCGCATCCGCGAAGAGACCGGCCTGCCGGTTTCCATCGCCGAGGACCCGCTGGCCTCCGTGGTGATCGGCACCGGCAAAATGCTGACCGATTTCAACCTTCTGCGCCGCGTGGCGCTAGAATAAGTGCAGGAGCGGCGGCGTCCCCGCCGCCGCTCCTGCGGCGATGAGGACATCGCCGCTACAGTTCTCATGCACGAATCCAGCCACGAATTCACCGGACGCACCCAGCCGCTGACACGCGAAAGCGGCGAAGCGATGCAGGCTTTTGTGGGCCGCCACCGCGCCTTTTTCGTGCTTGTGGCGGTGCTGGTGGCTCAGCTTCTGCTGCTTTCCGTGCAGATCACCCGCGGGCGCAACGTCCGCCTGATTCAGGTCTGGACGGTCGCGGCCATCACTCCCTTCGCGCGGTCCGTGCATTGGGTGGTGGGCGGAGTCGGCAACACGTGGAATCGCTGGGCCGGGTTGCGCCGGGCGCAGCAGGAGAACGAGGGACTGCGGCGGGAACTCGCGAACGACCAACTGCGTCTTCAGCAACTCTCGGAGCAGGCCGCCCAAACCGAGTCCCTGCGCGCGCTGCTGGAACTCAAGAAAAACCTCCCGATCGAGACCGTCGCCGCGGAGGTCATCGCCGCCAGCCCCGGCGAACGCTCCGGCACGGTCTTCATTGACAAAGGGGAGAGCGACGGCCTGAAAACCGACTGGCCGGTGATTACTCCGGCCGGCATTGTGGGCAAAATCGTGGCGGTTTTTCCTTCCACCTCGCAGGTGATGCTCATCACCGATCCCTCCAGCGGGGTCGGCTGCATGCTAGGGAAATCGGGCGTGGAGGGCGTGCTCAAAGGCGGCACGGCGAACTTGCCGGAGGTGCATTACATCCTCAATGAGCAGCCGGTCTCGGACGGCGAGCAGGTGCAGACCTCGGGCCTCGACCAGATTTACCCGCGCGGGCTGCCGGTGGGAGCGGTCGTCGAAAACCGCCGCGGGGATATCTACCGCGACATCAAAGTCAAGCCCGCCGCGCCCCTCAACCGTCTGCGAGCCGTGCTGGTGGTCAAGAAGCCCTTCTCAGAAAAGCCCGCAGGAAAAGAGTCTCCCCATCGGTGAGCCGTAGCCCAGGCCCGGCTTTCCCGCTGTCCGGCGGTTCAAGCTGCCCTGCCTCGAAAAGCCGCAGCATCGGAAAGCGAATGCTGCGCTACAAGCTTCCCGAAACCGCGCACCGAGAAAACACGCCGCCGCCCCTGACCGGACCTCCAGGCTGGGCTCGTGTTTACTGCACGGTCACTGGAATCTGCAAAGAGTGGTTGTCAGGATACCCGTTGGCTATAAAAGATGCGTTGACGGAGACCGAATAGGTGCCGGGCGGAGTCGGCGGCAGCAGCCCCGTGCCCGCCACGGCCACAGTTTGAGGACTGCCGCTCGCGTCGTCATAGAAGTTTAACTGCCCCGATCGCGACCCGGGGCCGGACGGGGAAAAGGTTACATTGACCTGACAACTCGCTCCCACCGCTAAGCTGGGCCAGCAACTAGAGCCCACATAGGAATATTGGAAGTCATAGGAATTCGGACCCGTGAAAAAGATCCCGCCGAAATTCACGGCGGCGGTGCCGGTGTTCGAAACCGTCACTGTTTGCGGTGCGCTCTGAGTAAATAGGGTCTGGTTCCCAAACGAGAGGCTGGAAGGCGAAACGCTGACCGTGGCCTGAGCTGCCATGCCGGTCAGCGCGACGGTTTGCGGGCTGCCGCTCGCGTTGTCCGAGATGGACAGCGAGGCGCTGCGGCTCCCGCCCGCGGTCGGCGAGAAGGTTACGCTGATCGTGCAGACCATCCAGGGCGCGACGGAATTATAGCAATTATTCGTCTGCTCAAAGTCCGCAGGATTCGCGCCAGCCATGGTTATGCCGTAGATGCTAAGCCTGGCGCGACCAGGGTTGGAGAGCGACACAGTCTGCGCCGAGCTGATCGTCCCGACGTTCTGCTGGCCGAAGGTGAGGCTTCCTGGAGTTAGTGAAATTCCGGGTGTCAGATTGCCGCCACCGCCGCCCCCTCCTCCGCCACCTCCGCTGCCGCAGGCCACCCAAAGAGCGACCACAAGTATGGCAATTGTCATTCCCGCGAAAGCGGGAAACCACAGCCTTACCACTGCGCGGCGCCGTCGAGCAGCGCACACCGTCGTCATCACGACGAACAAAACCACGGCCAAAAGCCATGGCCATGCCGTGTGGTAGCTAGTGCTAGAAGGAAGCATGGGCAGGGCCGCCGCTTTTTTCGAGCTCGACGAGGCGGTTGTGGTAACCGTCATCGTGGCCGTGACAGGCGAGGCGCTGGTTAGGTTGACCGTGGCAGGCGAGATGCTGCAAGTCATGCCCTGTTGAAGCGGCGCGTCGCAGGAGAGGTTAACCGTTCCGGTAAGGCCGTACAGAGGAGACACGCTCAGCGTGACCGAGCCCGACTGTCCCGGGGCCGGGATGGTGATTGCCGCAGGATTCGCGGTAATCGTGTAATCCATGACGGTGATGGTGGCCGCGGCCGAAGTGGACGGAGCGTAGTTGCCGTCGCCCGGGTACTTGGCTGTAATGCTATGAGGGCCTAACTGCGGCGGCGATGGCAGCCACCCGCTGAGAAAGGCCTCAATAAAGGCGGGTCCACTGGCCGATCCCCCCTGCGCGTTTGAGCTTCCACCCAAATAGAAGTTGGTGGTTCCGTCGAATGTTTGGATCGAGCCCGCGGGCGCCACACCTGAGCTTTGCGTGCTCACAGTGACGTCGAGCGAAAGCACACTCCCTGCCACAATCGTGGAGGGAATGCTAGTGATCTTGGTGGTCGTGGGCGCAAGCGTGATGGAAACCGCATCGGTGGGCGAGGTGCTGGTGTTATAGCTCGCGTCCCCGGCGTAATTGGCAACGATGGCATGCGATCCTGCCGGCAACTGAATCGGCTGGTCTTCCAGATAGCCCTGGCTGTTTAGAGAGTAGCCACCAAGGTCGAGCGGCGCGCCGTTGTCCATGAGCGTCACCTTCCCGGTGGGACAAGCGTACAAGAGGCTCAACCCTTGCGGGGCGCAGAGCTTCCCGGAAGAATTGGTGACGTCCACGCGCAAAAGGTAGGGCGAGCCGTAAGGGGCGGTGGTGGCGTTCGCGCTGGTTTCCGCGCCCGTCGTGTAGTCAAACGTGACCAGGCCGACTTTGGTCTCACTCGACTCCGGATTCACCGTCACCTGGACCGGCGTGGAATCGCTCGCGCCGAACTTGCCGTCGCCCGCGTAGTGCGCGGTGACGCCGTAGCTCCCGCCGGGCAGGAAAACCGTGCTTCCGGAAGCCGTGCCGCTGTTCAGCGTGGCAGAATCAATCCCTGGCGAAGCACTGTTCGGGCCGGCCATCAAAGACACTGCGCCGGTTGGCGTGCCCGACGTTGAAGTCACCTGGATGTTGAAGTTCACCGGCTGGCCGTGCGTTACGCGGAGGGGATCGCTGGCCGGCGTGGTGGAAAGTGACAGCTTAGTGGTGGTGGAACTGAAGCTGACCGAAGTCCACTTGTTGGCCAGGTTGTACGCGTTCACCGAGCCCAGGCCGCTGGCGCGATCGTAGCCCGTCGTGGTGGTCCAGGCCGGCGTGGTGGGACTATTGGGGTCCACCAGAATGCCGTAGCCGCTGGTCGTATTGCTGCAATTGGGTGTGCCGGCCAGGCACGCCACGGAAATATTGCCGACCGTCGTATCGTAAAAAACGCAAGAGGTTTTGCTGACCGCCGTGGAGTCCGACTTGCAACTCGCCCCGCTCTGGGCGGCCAGCGGGTAGAAGACGTAATTGGCGTTTCCCTGCCGTTCGCCCGTCTTCTGGACGATGAGGGCCATGATGCCGGCGAAAGCCTGCGCGGAAATGGAGGTCCCGCCGGCGCCGAGGAAGCCGGTATAAAAGCCGCAGGTATTTCCAATCACATCCTGCTGGCAGTAAGGATAAAAGCTGTTGCTGATGGTGCCGACGGCGGAGAAGAGCGAGACGTCGGGCAAATCGCGCCCGCCGTCGCTAGGGACGCCGGCGCCGGTCTGCCAGGCGGGCTTGGCATAGCCGGCAACACAGCCACCCGACGCGTCCACCTGGGAGCAATTGCTGGGGCCGCCTCCGGCCGCGAGCAAATCCAGGCCGTTATTGACCAGGTTCGCGCAGCCGCTCAGGCCGGAGCGTGCGCAAGAGGCGTTCCAGGTCTCCTCGGGAATGTAGGATTTGGCGGAGGCTTGCGTGATGGAGTCGTTGGTCGAACTCCAATAGGTAGAAGGATTGGAGACGTCGTTGAAATCCGTGCCGCCGACGGCGACGTTGAAGGGCGTGGAAGCAATTCCATTGACGCTCAAGCCGGTGGTCGCCCAATCGGTGCCCGCCGCGGGATTGAAATCGCAGGCGTCGGAGCCGCTGTCGCCGGAGCTGACCAGGACCGTGATGCCTTCGGCGGCGGCCTGCTGCCAAAGGGAACTGAAGAAGGCGTTGCCCGCCGCGCCCAGGGCCTCCTCGCACGCGCCATAACTTTCGCTCATAATCGGAGCAATATTATTGTCAACGATATAAAGGGCGGAAAGATCGGTGCCGTAAGTGGTCTCGGTGGTTTCGGAGACCACCAGGTCAAGGGTGGCGCCCTTGGCCACCGCGCCGGCCCACTGGGTGTCGGTCGAGGCCTCGCCTTCGTCCCCCGGAACGATGCCGGGATCGGGACCGTTCAGGATGATCTGCGGAGGGTTGGGAGGCAGGTCCCACATGGCGCGGAAGTTGGCCGCGTCGGCAAGGTTGATGTTCGTCTCGCCCACAATGGCGATGGTCACACCCGAGCCGTCAATCCCCGTGTTCCACAGCGGCAGCACGTTGTACACTTTGGCAAAATCGTAAGGGCCGAGAATGTAATAGGTGCTGCCGTTAAAAGGCAGCGTGAACAGAGGCTCGACCTGGCCGGTCTGCTTGGAGCGCGCGAAGGCGCCCAGCGAATGCAGGAGCGGCTGGCGCGGGAAATTGTTCAGCGAAACCACCCCGGCCACCACGGGCGCGAGCGCGGCAGGAATCTGGGGATCGGCGGCGTTCGCCCAGTAGCTCTTGCCCTTGACGGAATAGCGGTGCATATCGGTGCGCAGTGCGGCGCGCACTTCCCCGGCCGTGCCGGAAAATTCGATCACGGTGCGGCCCGCCGCGACCTTGCTCACCTGGAACCCCTGCGAGCGAAGCCAGTCGGTGACCGCCTGGACGTCTTCATCGGCGGGGCCGAACCGCGCGCCGAACTCCTCGGGCGTCAGCCAGTGGTGGTAGTTCGGGGAAGACTTGTCCTGCTGCTCGTCCAGAAGCTTGGCCAGCGCCACTTGCTGCTCGGGCGAGCGCTTCAGCAGAAGCAGCATGCGGCGCAGGGGCAGGTCGTCGGGCGCCAGGCCGCGGTCGTATTCCGCCCGCGCCAGAGGATGCGTGTTGCCTCGCAACGTGACGCGAACCTGCTCGTTGACGGCTTGCGTGACGCGGGCGGGGACGGGATTCTCTTGCGCGTTTGCGGCCAGGAAGGCGAAAAGAATGCACGGCGCCCAGAAAACGGACGCTCGCCTAACCGGGGAAAGTCTCATTGCGGTTCACCGTGGCATCCTGATGGGGCCAATGCGGCGGGTTCCCCCAGACGTCCTGCAGCCACCGGACAATTTGGCTCCCTCGACACTGTGGACGACGGCGACACTTATAACCGAAGAGTCATCAAAAGTCCAGCCGTCAAAAAGTCACTTCTGCGGCCTCGGCAGGAAGCGCGGCGGGAGGAAATCGGACTTTAAGTCCGCGGCGGGCGCATCTATGAGGGGAGCGGCGGAGGCATTTGGAATCAAACACATTCAAGCGGCGGCAGGCTGGTTGGCGCAGAGCGCTGGTTGGCGCAGAGCGAAGCTCTGCGATCTGAGACGCCGCACAGCTTCGCTGTGCGCCAACCGATGATACGGGAAAAGCCCGCGACACAAAAAGCGTGTCGCGCCTGCCCGCTTGCCTTCGTCCGAGTGCAAGAGCATGATGCAAATGGATTCGCGTTTGGAGGTCTGCCGTATGGCTGACGTGGCTTCTGAACTGGATCGCCAGCAGGTTTTCGCCGTCACGGAAGAGGAGAAAGCGGCGATTGAGGCCGGCGACATCCGCAGATACCTTGCTCTGCTCAGTGACGACGCGGTTTTCATGCCGCAGAACGTCCACAGCAAGACTGGGGACGAGCTCCGGCGATGGCTGGCCGATTTTCTCGAGCGGTTCACGATCAAATACCACGATTTCGCGCACACAGAGACGATCATTCGCGGCGACCTGGCCTACCACGCATACACCTGTAGCTGGACGGCCGTGCCCAAATCGGGCGGGCAGCCGACTTTGATGTACTTCAAAGGGCTGCACGTTCTCCGCAAGCAGCCGGGCGGCGCCTGGAGGATCTTTCGCAGCATTTGGAACACTGACCCTGCCCCCGGGCAATCTTAGCCCGCGCGGATGCAAAGCCTGTCGCGGACGAATGCCGGCCGTAACTCAGAAAACTTCAAATTACCTTCACAGGAGGTCGTTCATGGCCGCAGAAGTTTCGTGGATGCTGGAGCTTGAGCTACAGCCGGGACGCGAGAAGGACCTCACGCTTCTGATAAACGAAATGGTTGCCGCGACGCGCACCAATGAAGCCGGGACGCTCGACTACGAGTGGAGCTTGAGCGCCGACGGCAGCATGTGCCACATTTTCGAGCGCTACGTGCATTCGGCCGCCGT
>JAHEKS010000002.1:13449-41147 GCA_024638215.1 Acidobacteriota bacterium
GCCGTGATGATCCACCTGGGCACGTTCGACAAGACGTATGCCAGCCGCTTCCTGGAAATACTCAAGCCTGTCCGGTTCGTGGTTTACGGGTCGCCGAGCCAGCAGGTGAAGGATGCGCTCGACGGGATGAACGCTGTCTATATGCGGCCGGCCGGAGGCTTCAGCAGGTAACCACAAGGCGCTCGATGTGTCGTGGGTTTTCCCCGTGGGTGGCACGCATCCCAACCCCAAGCGCCGGGATGGACGCGCCCGCCGGCGAAGGAGACACCGATGGATGCGGCAAAGTTGAGAGAGTTCGCAACAGAATACGCGGCGGCGTGGTGCAGCTGGCATCCCGCAAGCGTCGCGGCGTTTTTCGCCGAGGGTGGGTCGCCCCAGATCAACCACGGAGCGCCGTCGGTGGGGCGGCGGGCGATTGCCGCGGCGGCCGAAAGCTTCATGCACGCCTTCCCGGACATGGTGGTGACCCTGGAAGAGGCCAGCCTGCGCGGCGAGGGCGCCATCTTCCGCTGGACCCTCACCGGCACCAACACCGGCCTGGGCGGGTCCGGCCGGCGCGTGCGCATCAGCGGCTACGAAGAATGGACCTTCGGCGCGGACGGGTTGATCGCCGCTTCGCTCGGCCACTTCGACGAAGCCGACTACCAGCGGCAGTTGGCTGGAGCGTGAAAGAGCAACGGGAGGCAGGGTCGGCAAGCCGACCCGTCGGGGTGTCCCGGCTTCGCGACGGCCACAAGGCTTGATCCTACTTCGAAGCTTGCCGTGGAGCGTCGAACCAGCCCGCACCGCGGTTATAGCGCCGTGCGGCACTGGCGATGATGAAGGTGGCGACGGCGACGGCCAGCAGGATAAGAATCCGGACCAAGTATCTAGCACGCCCGTGTCGCATGTTTTCACCTCAGAGCGCGAAGCCCTCCTCGTGGATACGCCGGGCGGGAAGGCCGAGTTTCCCCAGAGAGCGGATGACGTCGCGGGCCATGGGAGGCGGGCAGCAGACGTAAGCGCCCCGCGTGCCCGCCGCGGGCGGCGCAAGATAACGCGCCAGAACTTCCGCGCCCATGCGTCCGCGCTCGCCGTGCCAATCCTCGCCGGGGCGGGTCAGGAAATGGACCACCTTCAACTGCGGCCGGCCCGAGGCCGCGATCTGGTCCAGTTCCTGGCGCGCCACCAAGTCCTGCTCGCTGCGGTTGCTCCACAACAGCAGAACCTTCTTGTCCGCGCCCGTGTCGTGCATATGGCGCAGCATGGCCAGAAAGGGTGTAATACCGATGCCGCCGGCGACGAACAGCAGGTCGTCCTCATCGGGATAAAACAGGTAGGAAAAGCGCCCGTAAGCGCCGTCCACTTCCGCCCGGTCGCCTACGCGCGTCTGGCCGATGGTGGAAGTGAAGTCGCCGACTTCCTTGATGGTGGAAGCAAGGCCCGGCCGGGTGGGCGTGGAGGAGATGGTCCAGTGGTGCTCCTCGACTGGCAGCCCGCGCCCGCGCCGGAAAGTGACGTAGTGGAACTGGCCGGGAGCGTACAGGAAAACCCTCTCGCCGGAAGACGGCGCCAGCTCGATGGTCCAGACTCGGGGAGCCTCGCGGCGGACGGCGCTCACGGTGTAAGGCCGGCGGCGCAGACGCCGCGGGCGCAGGATTTTGTGCCAGAGATAAACCGCCGCCACTGCCCCCAGCGCCGCCACACAGTAAACACGCATCGCGGGAGCCTGCAGGTCTCCGCCCAGCACGAAGCTGTGAACGAACCCGAAGGTGATGATGAGCACGCCCAGCAGGTTGTGCCAGCGGCGCCAGCGTTCGAACTCGATCCGCAGCTTGCGCCGCCACAGGCTCGCCGTAACGTTCACCGCGAGCGCCAGCAGAGCAACCCGGCCCAGCCACACCGGCCAGCGAATCGCGAGCGCCGTCAGGAGCTGCCAGTGGTGGCTGCCCCAGGCCACCAGCGTAACGTGAAGCAGGAGCAACCCCAGCGCCGTCGCGCCCGCGGCCTTGTGAAACCGGAACACCATGTCGAGCCCGAAGGGGCGCTCGACCCACTTGGGGCGCGCCGCCAGAACCGCTTGCAGCGCCAGGATGACAAACGCCACCAGACCACAGTTTTTCCCCAGTTGATGAATCAGCCCGTCGCCGGTGTGGGGGCGAACCCAGATGAGCAACAGCAGCGCGAAGACGATGAGGAAAAAATAAAGGGCCACGCGCACAGCCCCGCCGGCGGCACGGAGCGGTACGGCGGGGTGCGGATCAGCGGTGGCGTCCATTGAGGATTCTCCGTGAAGATGCGGAGTATACACCACGGGCGGGTAGCCGCCCGTCGGATGACGGGTCCGCGGCTCTTAAGGGGTCCTCGTGTCTGGCGCGGACCTTTCAAGTCTGCGCGCCAGGGGCGCTGGAAAGGTTAATCAATCGCGCACCCGGAGGGGCCGCGCCATCCGGCGTGCTTACTTCACCGGTGCCGTTTGAGAGCGAACGGCCACCCACTTGCCATCGCGCTTCACGAACACGTCCGTCCAAACGTATATGGCGCTGGAGTCTTTTCCATTGGTGGTGCTCTTTACGGTATCACTGCCCTGGGCCACGGCGACGTTGCCCAACACCTTCACATTCATGGGTCCAAACTCGATGGACCGGACGGTTGTCTTGCTGGATTTCAGGCCTGCGAGAAGCCCTTGTTTCGTCTCTTGTTTGCCGCTGGCGCTGATGCCGGCCCAATCGTCGGCGAGGATGGCGCCGAGTTTGTCCGTGTCAGCGCCTTTAATCGCGTCCGCCCAGTCGTGTTCGAGTTGCTGGATGACTTGTGACACGCTCGGGCCTTGGGCCGGAGCCGCGCCGGAAGGCGCCTGGGTTTGGGCGAAAACCAGCCCGGCACAGGTACAAATCAATAGGGCTGCCCCTGCAAGTTTCTTCATCTTTCCTCCCTGAACTGGATTTGTGGACCGGGATTTGCGTTTGGGCTCCAGGCCGGACGCCAGCATACGCCTGACCGCCGCCCCAAGACAACTCAGACTGCCTACCTGGCTGGCGCGGACCTTTCAGGTCGGCGCGCTAAGGGCGCAAAAAAGGGGGTTGGCAGACAGCGAAGCCGTGCGGCGTCTGGAATCGCAGAGCTTTGCTCTGCGCCAACCAGCGGCACATGCCCCGTGCCGCTGCGACCAGCTTTTTGTTTGCGTGGAAGCGACAGCAGGGTTAGATTGGAGGCTCAGGGATCCTCACGAGGTGACAACATGGGAACAGCACTCGACCGCTTCATGGCGCAACAAGGCTTTCATGACGAGGAAGCTTCCCGCCGCCGATGGCATTTTCGCGCGCTTCAGTTTCAGCCCGCCATCCTGGGAGCGCTGGTGGCCGTGGGTATCGTTTTCCAGTCCCGGACGCTCTTCTTTGTGCTGGCCGCGCTCCTTGCCTGCAACGTGGTCTTTCCCCGGCTGAATGTTTTCGAAAGATTCTATGACCTGGCCATCGGGCGGGGATCGAAGCCGAAACTGGAACCCGCTCCCCCGCCGCGGCGATTCGCGCAAGGAATGGCCGCGACCTTCATGGCGGCCACGGGCCTTGCGCTGACCTTCGGCTTCCCGATCGTGGCGTACGTGCTTGAGGCCTTCCTGGTTGTGGCCCTCACGGCCCTGCTGGCGGGCAAGTTCTGCATGGGATCGTACATCTTCCACATTCTGCGCGGGCGCCGGGACTTTGCCAACACCACCTGCCCGTGGTCAAAGTAGAAAACCCACGGTCAATCCGCCGGCTGACCGATTGACGGTAGCTACCAGCTTGAAGATGGAATTGCTCGGGCGAAGGCAGTAAAATCCTGCCAGGGGCACAACCAGGGCGTCCTCGCAGCAAGCCAGGGCGAGGCGTAAGGGGGAAAACATGCGCGGCCGGGGCAGGTGGGTGCGGCAAGCAGTGGGATGGTTGGTGGTCATCATGCTGGCGGGAACGCGCGCCGCGCTTGCCGGGCAGGCGAAAGGCAACCCCATCTCCAGGGCCGCGGCGGCGGAAGTCGGACAGCCCGAGCCGGGCCGCGCCGGAGAACCCGCCATGAAGTCGCCGGACGCCGCCGCGGTGGACATCGGCATGCTTAGCCCTGAGGCTCGCCAGCAGCGCGAACTGAGAAAATTGCGCCTGCAAAAGATGAAAGAAGACGCCCGCAAGCTCGCCCAGATGGCGCGCTCGCTTCAGGAAGAAATCGCCCAGTCCAACCCGAATATCCTCTCCGTGGGCGTCATCGAAAAGGCCAGGAAAATCCAGAAACTCGCGGGCAGAATTCGCGACGAGGCAAGGTTCTGAGGTAGGGGTAATTCGTGCATTGCCCCGGCCAGGAAGCCGGAGAGCACGGGCGGACCTATGCCTGCACCCGAGGTAGACGATGGGGCCAGGCGGACAAAATGTCCCTGTTCCTGCCAGCCTCGCCCTGCTGTCCGATGATACCCGCGATACGGGTGACACGGCTGACACAAAAATTTGGCCGGGCCATCGGTGAGGAGACCGGCCGATAGTCCCGCTACCACAATGTGGCGGGTTCTGGTAGTCTTCCAACGCCATGCCCGTTTCCAGCCGGCGGCAAGTTGAAGTCTTTCGCATGCGGCCCGTGGTGCTGGGTGTCGCGGTGTTCGCGTCGCTGCTGGCGCAGACCGTTCTGCCACTCACGTTTCCGCGCGCGCGCTTCCTCGATCTGCCGCTGCTGGTGGTCATCTACTTCAGCGTGCAGCGGCGCGGCAAGCTGTTCGGGATTGGACTCGGCACCGCGGTGGGCTTGCTGCAGGACGCGCTCTCGCACCACTACATCGGGCTGTATGGAATGTCCAAAGCGCTGGTGGCGTATCTGGCCGCATCAGCCAGCGTGAAGTTCGACCTGGAGCAACTGCTGGCGCGCTTCATTCTGGCCGGTATCCTGGTGCTGGTGCACGGAGCCTTTCTCGTCGGGCTGGAACGCGCGCTGCTGGAACCTCCGCCGCCTTTCGTTTCGCTGGACCTTGCCACGACGGTGCTCTCCAACATGGCGGTGGCCCTGCTGCTGTTCTATCTCCTCGACCGATTCAAGCGGCCGGCGTAGTCCACCATCGGCGCAATCTCCGACCGATTCCCACCCAATAAAAAAGGGCGTAAAACGCGTTTCCTCTCTTGTCATTGCACCATTTTGTGTGCTACCGTGCTCGACTGAGTGAGGGTCAAGGCGAAGGATTGGGAAGCCTTGCCGTCTTGACGGGCCTGGATTCAATTCCGACGAGCAGCGTGAATCGAGTCCGATCCAGACCCTGCCCGCCTACCAAGGGAAGATGGAGTTTCGGTTTCCGGAAGACGAACGCTTTCCGGCCTGGAAGATCACCTTCTTCCAGTGCGCGGTAGCGGCAGCGTTTCTCGGCTTGCTGGTGGGATACTGGCGGGTGCAGATTGGCCAGCACTACCTTTACGCGCAGCGGGCCGAGCACAACCGCGTGCGCAGCCTCCCCATCATCGCGCCGCGCGGAAAAATTCTGGACCGCGAAGGGCGCATCCTGGCCTACAGTCTTCCTGCCTTCAGCGTCCTGCTCGAACGTGAAAACCTTTCCGCGCTCACGCCCGAGAGGCTGTCTGAAATCGCCCGCGGCTTGCAACTCGATCCCGGCGACGTTCGCACGCTGATCGAGCAGTCTAAGGGCCTGCCGCGCTTCCAGCCGATCATCCTCAAGCCCACCGCCTCGCTCGAAGACGTTTCCTTCGTGGATTCGCACCAGGTTGAGTATCCCGAGCTGGCGCTGATTCAAGTCGAGCGGCGCGTGTATCCGCTTCACACTGCCGCCTCCGCCGTCCTCGGGCACGTCGGCGAAGTTTCCGAAGAGACCATCGCCAAGTCCGGCGACGAATACAAGCCCGGCGACGTGGTCGGGAAATCGGGAATCGAGCGGATGTACAACAAGATTCTCGAAGGCAAGGACGGCATGCGCCGCGTCATTGTCAACAGCCGGGGCGAGGAAGTGGGCTCGCTGGACCAGATCAAGGCGGTGCCGGGACACGACCTCCGTCTGGCGATTGATCTCGACCTTCAGGTGACAGCGGAGAATTCCCTCGGAAATCGTCAAGGCGCCGTGGTGGCGCTCGACCCGCGCACGGGTGACGTCCTGGCGATGGTCAGCCATCCTTCCTTCGATCCTAACGACTTTGCCGGGCACCTCGACCCGAAGACGTGGGAGCGGCTCACCTCCAATCCGGAAAAGCCGCTGATGAACAAGGCGATCCAGGCTCAATTGGCGCCCGGATCGGTCTTCAAGATTTTCACCGGCGCGGCCGCGCTTGAGACGGGAACGATCACACCGAGCTACTCCGTGTATTGCCCGGGCGAAGTCACGATTTACGGCCACACCTATCACGACTGGGTTTGGGGCAAAGGCGGCCACGGGCTGGTTGACCTGCACCGCGCCATCGTGGTCTCGTGCGACGTTTACTTTTACACGCTGGGCAAACTCCTCGGCATTGACAAGCTCGCTTATTTTGCCAAGCACCTGGGACTCGGCTCGCGCACCGGCATTGACCTGCCTTCAGAGGACTCAGGATTGGTTCCTTCCCCCGAATGGGCCAAGGCGGTGTTTAAGAGACCCTGGTGGGCCGGCGAGACCATCTCCGTGGCCATTGGGCAAGGCGCCGTTGCCGTGACCCCGCTTCAAGTGGCCTATGCCATCGGCGGAATCGCCGAGGGCGGCGTGTTCCACCGGCCGCACCTGGCCTTCGAAAGTGAGCTCGCGAATTCCGACGTCAAGTATCCGGTAGACGCGGTGCGGCGCTTTCCTTTGAAAGAAACCACCGTGCGAGCCCTGACGCGCGGCATGTGGGGAGCGGTGAACGACGGAGGGGGAACCGGCGCCGGAGCGCGTTGCCCGGGCCTGGACATCGCGGGCAAGACGGGCACCGCACAGGTGGTCAGCGCCGGACTGCAACAGGCGACGGGAAATCGTTACAAGAACAACGCCTGGTTTGTCGGTTTTTCACCCAGCAACAATCCGGACATTGTCGTGGCGGCGCTGGTGATGCAGGGCGAGCACTCCTCCGTCGCCGCGCCCATTGCCCGCGACGTCATCCGCGCCTATTACGAGAAGAGGTATGGCCCCAAATTCCCCGCGCCGCAGCAGGTTCAAGCCAGCCTGACAGGGCAATCGGATCATAATCCGGCGGCCAGGGGCGGCATTCAATCCGATCCTTAGGACGTTTTTCGGGATGATTCGCAAGATACTGGATTTTCGAGACGTTGATTGGGTGCTTTTCGGCTTGGCGATTTTGATCGCCGCCATCGGCGTGGCGGAAATCTACAGCACCACCTCCCACAATCCCGCCCTGGCTTCCCAATACAAGCGGCAGATCTATTGGATCATCCTGGCAGGGATTGTGGCCCTGGTGGTCAGCCGGGTGGATTATCACATCATTCTGGAGCAACTTCCCTGGCTTTATGGCCTCAGCATCGCCGCCCTCATTCTGCTCCTGGTCCGAGGGCACTCCGTGGCCGGCGTGCGGCGCTGGATCTCGTTCGGCGGGGTGCTGACTTTCCAAGTGTCAGAATTCGTCAAGTTGGTTATAATACTAGTCGTGGCGGCCCTGCTGGCCGACCACCGCGGGAAGAGTGTAGGCTGGAAGGACCTGGTCAAGCTCGGCATCTTGGTCGGCCTTCCCGCCGCCTTGGTCGCATTGGAGCCGGACCTCGGGACAGCGCTCACTTTCTTCCCCATTGCGGCAGCGGGAGTCCTGCTGGCGGGTATTCGCGGGCGGCAGGTCCTGGTGATCGGGCTGGCAGGGATCTTAATGCTGCCGGTGGCTTGGCACTTTGCTCGTCCCTACCAGCGCGACCGGGTGATGAGCTTCATCCACCCCAAGCAGGATGTCCGGGGCGCCAGCTATCAGAGCACGCAATCGAAGATCGCCATCGGGTCCGGCGGCTTATGGGGCAAAGGGGTCGGAAACGGCACGCAAAGCCAATTGGGCTTTATTCCCGTATCTCACGCCGACTTCATTTTCGCCGCCTTCTCCGAAGAGCAGGGATTTGCAGGGACTTTATTCGTCTTGATGCTGTATTTAGCGTTACTACTGCGCCTGTTGGATTCGGCGCAGATGGCCGGAGACCGCGCCGGCACGCTGGTGCTGGTGGGAATAGCAGCTCTTCTGTTTTTCCAGATCGCGGTCAACGTGGGGATGATGATCGGGCTCTTCCCGGTCACCGGCATTCCCCTGCCACTGATGAGCCAGGGAGGGTCTTCGGTGCTTTCGACCTTTCTCGGCTTGGGTTTGGCCATGAGCGTCAGGATGCGGCGCTTGGTTTACTAGCCGGAGCGCCACACTAATCGCTTGAGCAAGGGTTCCTGGCCCCGGCCGGCAAGGGGCCACGGGGGCAGCGGAGAGAGCGTTCTCAGCACATGCTGAAAGAGCTCTGATTCTCTTGCTGTTGGTGGTTGAAGGACGCCCGTCCTGATCGGACTTTGTCCCTCAGCCACTCGAAAAAAAATTGAACCGGCTTGAGGTTCACGTCCCGTCCGTCCGCTGACTGAGGGGGCACTCGGCCGGAACAGGAACCACCGGAAGTTGATCTCCCGTCCGTCAGGCGAAAGGCGGGATTGATCCTTGCGGCGCTTTCCTGAAAAAAAGGAGTTCCCATGTCCAAGGAGTTATATATCTCATCGTCTCCGCACGAGACGAAGGTCGCCGTGTTGGATGACGACCAACTCGTTGAGGTCTATTACGAGCGCGATACCGATGTCGGACTGGTTGGCGGCATCTACAAGGGCCGAGTGAACCGCGTCTTACCGGGCATGCAGTCGGCTTTCGTGGATATCGGCCTGGAGCGCGACGCCTTTCTCTACGTCTCCGACTTCTTCGAGGACGCCGAGGAATACGACAAGGTAGTGGCGGAAGCCGAAGCGCGCGTCTCGCGCATGCCGGATAAGGGCGGCTTCCCGCAGGCTCCTCCACCCGCCGAGCAGGAGGCCGAAGCAGCCGAACCCGCAGGCAGCGAAGAGCCACCTCCAGCCGAGGCCCTGGCCGAGACGCCTGCGCCGCCCGCCACGCCTGAAGTTGTAGCGGCCGTGAGTCCACAGCAGCAAGCCGCTGCCGCACCGCCGGTTGAATCACCCGAGGCTCCGCCTCCAGCCTCTGCGCCGGCCCACGCGCCCGACCGGCCGTCCGGAGATCGTTCGCGCGATTTCCGCGGCGACCAGCACGAGCGCGGCGGGCGCCACCGTCGTCGTCGCGGACGGCATTTCGATGATCGCCGCTTCCCCAAGCGCGAATCTCGCGAGCGCCCGGCCGAGCCGTCGTCTTCCCAAGAACCATCCGGACCCGCGACATTCGAGATTTTGCCGGGCGAGTCGCTGGCCAAGTACAGCCACCGGCCGCCGCAAGCCACACCCATCGCGGAAGAAGCTCCGCCTGCTCCGGGCCATGATGTCTCTGACGAGCACATCGAAGCCGCCGGCGCGGAAGTTCCTGTCGCGGCAGAATCAGCCGCCGTTGAATCCGCAGCCCCGGCACAGGCCGAGCCCGAGGCTCCCCAGCCTGCTGCCATTCCCAGTGAGGAATCGTTTGCACCAAGCGAGCCGGCGGCCGCGGCGCCGCCAGCCGAGCCGGCTGCAGAGGCGCCACCCGAGCCGCCCACTCTCGCGCCGGTTCCGACGGAGACCCAGGAGAGGCGACCGCTTTGGAATCGTTTCGTCTCATCTGTTTTTGGTGAGACACCAGCCGAAACCGAGCAGAAATCCGAACCCATCCAAGCGGCGGTGGCGCCTGAGCCCACCACCGAACCTTCCCATGAGACAACTGAAGAGCCGGCCGCGGAAGCTGGAAGTTCATCCGAGCCCAAGGAGGTTTCCACTTCGACGGAGGAATCCGACGCCCCGTCGGCCGAAGAAACGGCCGCGGAAGGCGAGCCGGAGCCAAGCGAGCAACCAGCAGCGACGGAACCTTCGGGCGGGCCTGCCGAGGACGAGCGAAGCTACACGTTGCGCGAGCCTTCACAGCGGCCCCACTTCGCTCCGCGGAGGCGTCGAGGCCGCCGCGGGCGCGGAGGTCAACGCGAGATTCGCTCCGGCGGCAAGCCGCAGCGCCAGGAGCCGCGCCCGGGAAACAATCAGCCGGTGCAGATTTCCGAATTGCTCAAAGAGGGCCAGGAGATTCTGGTCCAAATCGCCAAAGAACCGCTGGGCCGCAAAGGCGCGCGAATTACTTCGCACATCGCCCTGCCCGGCCGCTACCTGGTTTACATGCCGACGGTGGACCACATCGGCGTCTCGCGCAAAATCGCTTCCGAAGAGGAGCGCCTGCGCCTGAAAAACCTGATTGTCGAGAACAAGGGCGCGATCCCGGGCGGCTTCATCGTGCGCACGGCGGGCGCCGGCAAGCCGGATGACGAGCTGAAGGACGACATGCGGTTCCTCTCCACGCTCTGGAGCGACATCCGCCGCAAGGCCGAATCGTCCAAGGCCCCTGCCCTGCTCCATGCCGACCTGAATCTGGTGCAGCGTATCCTGCGCGACATCCTTTCGCCCGATTTCAAAACCATCTGGCTCGACAGCGAAATGGAATACGCGCGCACGGTCGAGTTCGTCAACCGCTGCCAGCCGTCGCTGGTGGGGCACGTCAAGCTCTATACCAAGCCCACGCCCATGTTCGAGCAGTTCGGCATCGAGCCCGAAATCGAGAAGGCGCTCAAGCCCAAAGTGTGGCTGAAATCGGGCGGCTACATTGTCATCAATCAGACCGAGGCGCTGGTGGCGATCGACGTCAACACCGGCAAGTACGTCGGCAAGACCAACCGCCTGGAAGACACCATCGTCAAGACCAACATTGACGCGGTCAACGAGATCGTCCGCCAGATTCGCATGCGCGACCTGGGCGGCATCATCGTCATAGACTTCATTGACATGGACGAGCGCCGCAACCGCAACAAGGTGGTGCAGGCGCTGGAAGAGGCGCTGCGCAAGGATCGCGCCCCGACCAAGATTCTCTCCTTCAACGATTTCGGCCTGGTCGCCGTCACCCGCAAGCGCGTCAAGCAGTCGCTCGAGCGCACCCTCTGTGAGCCCTG
This sequence comes from Acidobacteriota bacterium, assembly GCA_024638215.1. Taxonomy (GTDB): domain Bacteria; phylum Acidobacteriota; class Terriglobia; order UBA7540; family UBA7540; genus JAHEKS01. The sequence continues at coordinate 24,481 of JAHEKS010000002.1, forward strand.
CTCGTATTGCTCCGGCGCGGGCTGGGTCAAGTCCGTCTCGACCGTCTGTCACGAAATCCTGGCCGAGGCCAAAAAGATGGCCGCGGAGCTCGAGGGCGACGTGGTGACGCTGCGCGTCAATCCGGAAGTGGCGCGCGCGCTGAAGTCGCGCGAAGGCCTGGTGCTGGGCGAGCTTGAATCGCTCCTCCGCAAGAACGTGATCGTCAAGAGCGACGAGAGCGTCCACCAGGAGCGGTTTGAGATTTATGCAACCTGAAGGGCGGTGCTTCGCCCTTCTTCTCCGGCCCGCTTTCAAACGCGCCGCGCCCGGGGCGCCAGCGCGTGCCGGCGTGCAGCCGCCGCCCGAGCCGCGGGATCATCGCCGCGGCCACAACTTTCTGCACCGCACCTGGAGCGCGCACCAGCGTTCGCAGCGCACCCGCCACCGCATAACTCCACCGGACCGATTCGTTTAGCCGTTTTTCGTAGACGCGCGCCGCCACGCTGCAGTCAGCAACTCGCCCGGACAGGTAATTCGCCAAAACCTCCGCTGCCAGCCGCCCGCTGTGCAGCGCCACCGAAATTCCATCGCCGGTGAAAGGATCGAGAAATCCCGCCGCGTCGCCGGCAAAAAGCGCTCCGTCACACGAAGCGCGCCGCCGCGACGGCCGCACCGGCGCCGTCGTCACCGTCTCGCCCTCCTGCACGGCGCCGCGCAGCCGCTCGCTGAGAGCCGCATGCCGCGCGACCGCTCCAATCCAGGCAGCGAAATCTTTGGTTGCATTTGCCGTGCCTTCGCGCGCCAGGCCACGGTGCACCAGGCAGCAAGCGTTGTAAAGTCCGTCTTCCACCGGTGCAAGGCCGCAGTAACCGCCCTGGAAATAAAACATCTCCACGGCGCTCCGCGGCTCAATGCCGCGGAAGTGCGCCTTCACGCCCAGCCAGTGCCCGACCGCTTCTTTTCTGTCTTGCGCCGCTGGCGAATCCAAGCCTTCGATTCTCCACCACCGCCCGCAAGCGATCACAAGCGATCGCGCGGCTTCTTCCCCTCCCGATTCGGCTTCGATCTTCCAGCCGCCGTCATGATTTCCGTGCCGACGACGCACGCGCCGAACCGCCTCGCCTTCCTTCACTGTTGCGCCCGCGCGCTCGGCAGCTTGCCACAACGCTGCGTCGAGCGATCGGCGCGAAAGGCCTCGAGCCGGGCGCGGCAGATCAAATCCCCGCGCGCGCCCGCGCGGCGAGATAAACTCCGCGCGCGTGATGACTGACGCGCTCTCCAGCACTTCCGGAATTTCCTTTTCGAGCAGAGGAACCGATTCGGCGGAGACGAATTCGCCGCAGACCTTCTCGCGCGGAAATTGCTCCCCATCCCAGATCGTGACCATCAGCCCGCGCCGCCGAGCTTCGAGCGCCGCCGCCGTCCCCGCCGGCCCGCCGCCGACGATGGCGAGGTCAATCAACGTCCCGCTCCTTCCGGCGACTTCCAAAGCGTCAAGCCGAGCCGGAACGCTCCGAGCCGCTCGACGGTGAAGTCAGAAAAACCTGCCGACGCGGCAAGCGATCCCAGTTCGGCGCCGGTGTAGGCCTGCCGCACGCTCGCCGGTCCGTCGTGCCGCGTAATGCGGCTGCGCGAAAGGATAGGCAATGCGGATGAAAATGTAGGGCAGCAGGTTTCGCTCGAGATCGTTGACAATCACCGCCCGGCTGGCAACCGCCGCCATCCGCCGCAGCAGTCCCTGCACTCGCTCACCCGAGAAATGATGAAACACCAGATTGCACATGACGACGTCGAAGCTCCCGTCTCGAAAAGGAGGCGCGAAAATATCCGCCGCGAGCGCCGGCAATCCCTCGCCGCGTGGGTGGCCGTTCCGCAAGTGGCTTTGCCGGCGGTCGAGCGCCACAAACTCAGCTTTCAGTCTGCGCAAGCTGAGCCCTTGCGCGAGACTCTCCGTCAGCCGCCCATCTCCCGCGCCGACATCGAGAATGCGCAAGCGGTCCAAACCCGACCGCTCGAAAACGCGCTCGAGCAGGTGAAGGTTCGTGCGCACGCCCCCCAGCCAGCGGTTGATCCGCCATAGATCATCAAAGCTCTGCTTGATTTCCTGGTGCGTTCCAAGATCGTCGTCGAGGAGCTCGGCAGTAAGGGTTCGATTCATCGTCATGTGTTTTCTTCAAACTACTCGCGAGACAATCAGCGCCGAATTTTTGGAGCCGAAAGCGATGCAGTTGCACAGCGCGTTTTCGATTTCGGCGTTGCGCGAGCGGTGCGGGACGTAGTCCAGGTCGCATTCCGGATCGGGCACGTCGAGGTTGAGCGTGGGCGGCAGAGCGTTGTCACGCATGGCCAGCAGCGTCGCGGCCAGCCCTGCCGCGCCGCAGGCGCCCTGCGGGTGGCCGATGATGGATTTGAGCGCCGAAGTCGGGACGCGATAGGCGCGCTTGCCGAAGGCCAGCTTCAGCGCCCGCGTTTCGATGCGGTCGTTGAGGACGGTCGAGGTTCCGTGCAGGTTGACGTAGTCCACCTGGCCCGGACCGATTCGCGCCTGCTCCATCGCCAGCGACATGGCTCGCGCCGGTTCGTCGCCGTTTTCTTCCAGGCGCACGCGATGAAAAGCTTCACACGTCGAGCCGTAGCCGCGGATTTCGCCGTAGATACGCGCGCCGCGCGCGCGGGCGCGCTCATATTCTTCCAGCACGAACATCCACGCGCCCTCGCCCAGCACGAAGCCGTCGCGGTCGGCGGAGAACGGCCGCGAGCCGCGCTCGGGCTCATGGTTCCATGAGGACGTCATGATGCGCATCAGGGTGAATCCCTTCACGATGAGCGGCGCGATGGGCGCGTCCGCGCCGCCGCATAAGACGGTTTCCGCCATGCCGCAGCGGATGTTTTGCGCGGCGTAACCGATGGCGTCGGTCGAGGACGTGCAGCCGGTCGAAATCACGTGGCTGAATCCGCGAAAGCCGAAGTGCATGGAAAGCTCGCTGGCGAGCGTCCCGATGGTCGCGGAGGGAATCGTGTAAACGCTGCACTGGCGCACGTGGCCGGCATAGTAAAGCGAGTACTGGCGCTCGACGAATTCCTGCCCGCCTCCGCCCGAGCCGAGCAGCACGGCCACGCGGCGCCGCTCGTCGAGCGTCATCGCGGCCGGCTCGAGCTCGGCGTCCGCAACGGCTTCACGCGCCGCGCCAATCGCCAGCGGCACCACGCGGCTGACGTTGGCGGCGTCTTTCTCGCTGAGGTATTGCAGCGGGTCGAAATCGGGAATCTCTCCCGCAATCTGCACCGGCAGCGACGAAGGATCAAAGGAGCGGATTTTCCGGATGCCGCTCGCTCCCCGGCGCGTCGCGGCCCAGAAATTCTCCCGGCCGATTCCGTTGGGGCTGATGACGCCAATCCCCGTCACCACCACTCGACGTTCCATTTGCATCCCCCAATGCCCTGCGTCTTATGCCCTGTCTGTATTGGAGGCAGAAAACCGGCCCGAAGATGCAGATAATTTGCAGTGAATTCGTCTTTAACCCACGGACGCTTCCGTGCGCGGCTGGGAGGGTCACCCCCCCGCCGGCCAAAGGCTTCGCGCCAAAGTGGGGAGCGATAATCGCTCACCGTAAAGGAAAATGCGGCCGGCCATGCGCGAAACCAGCGAGGACCGGAAAATCAGATCAATCCGCCCGCGCGTCTTGGATTCCTGCTCGCCGCCCGGAAGGCGCTTGATGTAGTCGCCCAATTCCCCGCGCCAAGCCTGGTTGAAGCGCTCCAGGCCGCTTTCAACCGGCCTTTTCCCAAGCGCCTCGTGGATGATCTCCGCCGCCACTTCCGCGCTCACCATGCCGGGATAAATTCCTTCGCCCGTCGAGCCGGAAACAAATCCCGCCGCGTCACCAATCAGGATCACGCGGCCGCGCGTGAGCGTCGGCAAGCGGTGGACCGCGCCGACGGGGTCGAGCTCGTAGTAGGTCCCTCTTTCCTGGAGCGCTTCCGGCAAGTGGCCGAGCTTTTTGAGCTCCTGAAAAAATCCCGAATAGAGCGAACGGATTTGCCGGCCATTATCGAGCAGCGCGCCGATCCCCACGCAGATGTGGCGGCGCTTGGGGAAAACCCAGCCGTAACCCTGCTGGCCCTGATATTCGAGGTAAACGCAAAAAGGAAACCGCTCGCCGTAAGTGGAGCGAATCAGTTCGGTGCTGCACGGGATGTCGGCGTTGGCACAGAGAACGTAGTCGCGCTTTCCCCAACCCTTGTGAATTCCCGCCGCCGCGGCCACGCGGCTGGAAGCGCCGTCCGCACCTACCAGCACGCGGGCGCGCAATTCGCGGCCATCGGCAAGAAGCACGGCGACGCCGTCCCGGTCTTCAAGCAAGTTCTCTACCGCGCAGCCGCCCAGGAATTCAGCCCCAGCGTGCACGGCGATCTTGCGCAGGCCATCGTCAAATTTGGTACGGAGCGAGAGATAACCGCAGGGCCTGCGCTCGAGGTAGGTTCCCGAGCGCTGGATTTTCGAGTCGTAAAAAGTAATTCCGTAAAAGGGCGCCTCAATCAACTCATCCATGTGAGATTGAAGATAGTCGAACCGCTCGAAGGCGCGGCGGTTGATCCAGCTCGCGCAGGTTTTGTGCCGTGGAAAATTCGCGCGGTCAACCAGCAGGACCGAATAGCCGCGGCCCGCCAGCAGCTTGGCCGCCGTCGAGCCCGCCGGCCCCGCGCCCACCACGATGATCTCAGCCTCTCGGTGCATGGTTCGGCCCTTCCTCGCGCGACGAAACGTTAGCACAGAATGATAGAAGCTTCTGAGTTTCTCAAGAAAGAATCGGAAGGAGCAGTTCCGCGCGCCGCAGGCGGACGGCACCACGGACTAGCTTTTTTGTGCGACGCGCGGCGGCGGGGTCAGGACCGCGATGGGAATGCGCGTGAAGGCGGCGCGGTCGAGCGCGGGATCGAGGACGTTGACTTGCATCCAATAGCGGCCCGGCGGAAATTTATCGAGCGGAATTTTGACAAAGTATTCCGCTTTTCCTTGGGAGGGTTTTTCGAGCTTTCCGGGCAGCGGCCCAACTTCTGAGATTTTGGCGCCACCGCGGAAAAACACCAGCGCCACGGCGGGCGGCGAAGAATTCGCGCGCTGAGGCTCACCGGCCGCGGGCTTGGCTTTCACCGCGGGCTTGCCGACGTAGGATTCGAGATAGACGTAAAGATTCTGATTGGTGCGGAAGACGCGCGTGACGCTGGGGACGATGGCCCGCGAGCCCACGCGCAGCGGGCTTTCAGTCCCGAGCGGACGTTCGAATCCAAAACGGCCATAGCGCATTTGCGACGGGTGCTCATCGAGCTGGTTGGAGACCACCACCGAACTCAGCGCCAGGCCTTCGCCGCCGATGGGCGGCAGAACCAACGGCTCCTCGAAGGTTCCCATCTTGCCGCTCTCGTTTTCGCGCACTACAACTTTCAGATTGTATTTGCCGGGCGGCAGCTCAATGCCGCCTTCGTAGGTGATGTTGCCCTCCATCACGCGCTCGTAGTCTTCCCCGCTCAGCTTGACCGGCAAGGTGTCGCGCAGCGCACTGGCGACGTGCCCCGCCGCATCCGTCGCACGCCAAGCGAAATCGAATTCGGTCCGGTGCGTCTTGGATTTGTTCAGGAACGAAATCGCCGAGCCGGGAATCTTGGCCGCCAGGACCACGTAATATTTCCGGTCGGGCAGGCGGAAGTAGGAAGCCTCAATCGCCATGGGCAGCTCGACGAACGGCGTGTCGAGGCTCATGGCCTGCTGGAGCTGCACTTCCTTGTCCTCACGCGTGTACTGGCGGAAATCCTTGGGGGCATAGTAGCCCGGCCGTGCCTCCACCTTCACGCCCGGCCGGTCCACCACGACCTTGATGCGGCGGAATCGCCCGTCGGATTTGCTGTTGGTCGGCGAATATCCCAGCAGATAGTAACTGGAATTTTCCTTCTGCACTTCCTGGAATGCAGGGCCGTAATCGTTGAGGTCGTAGAACGTCCTGCCGCCCGTATCGGTGGCGAGCGAGGCCAGCGTCTCGCGCCCGCCGTGCAGCGAAGAAAACTGGGAGGCGACGGCGGAGCCGGTGTAAATCGCGGTGCCGGCGGGACTGGCCGAGGTGGCGTCGCCACCGGGCGGCAAGGCCACCAGTCCGCGCGCGTCCACGGTGTAGAACGACACGTTGCTGCGATTGGCGGCGTCGGTGGTGGCGCGGAGTTGCGCGTCGTTTTCCTGGCCGGTGCGCTCGATGCCGCTCGAAAAATGGATTACAGATTTGCGGCCCGGAACATCGCGCAGCGTTTCCGCCAGGGACTGGAGCGCCGAAAGCTTTTCGTCGGTGTTGAAGATGTTGAATTCGGTCTCGTCGGGCGTAAAGGCCGCCGAAACGTCCTGGGTCACGACCTCGTTGCCGGAAGCGTCGGTCGAGCCGGCCTCGCCCTCCGTGCCGGCCTCGGCCAGCGATGATGCCTCGCCGATGCGAATCTTCTCGAGCGCCGCTTCCAGCGCATCGCGGTCGTTGGTGAAGTCCTGCACCACGCGCAGGCTGGAAGTGTAGGTGGTGATCGCCACCAAATCGGCGGGCGTCATTTGTTTCTCAACGAAATTCCGCGCGGCGGCGAGCGCGCGCCCCAAATCATCCACCGGCATCGAGGTCATATCGAAAAACAGAATCGTCAAGCGATGGTCAGCGATAATTTTCGCCGGCTCGGCGTTGGCAGGTAGCTTGGCGAAATTGATGACGGGCGGCGGGCCGCTCTCGCCGGTCGCCTGCGCCAAGCGGGCGATGTCTTCCAGGCTGAAGGAATTGATTTCCTGCGGCGTGCCGTCTTCGAAGACGTGGAAATCGCTCTGCTTCAAATCCACGACGGGGTTGCTGCTCTTATCCCACACGCGCACATCCACCAGAACCTCATTGCGCTGGGAGCGGATGATGAAGTTCTCGGTCTGGCGCGATTCGTTCGCCTGCTGCGGCGCGGCCGCCGGCGCCTGCGCCAGGATGGCGCCCGGTCCCGCGAGAGCCAGGCAAAGGCTGAAGCCCAGAGCCGCCCGTGCGATCGGGGAGTTCCATCTGCGCAGACTCCGACCCGGCAGCATGCTCATCCTTCGCTTCATCGCTCGCTCCCGAGGGCGCGGCATTCTCTAGAACCTCAAGCGCATGGAGATGGTCAAGGCGCGCATGGAACCGACGCTGGTCACGCGGCCGAAATCGGTGGCGTTGACCACCGTCGCCAGTCCCGTGTATTGCGGTGTGTTGAAAATGTTGTTGGCCTCGACGCGAAAATCCGCGCCGATGTTCTTCTCGCGCGAAAACGTCAGCATTCGTCCCAGCGACATGTCAAAGTTGATTTTCCCCGGGCCGGGGATGGTGTTGCGCCCGGCAGTGCCGAACTCCCCGGCCTGGGGCGGGGCGAAAGCCGCGGTATTGAAGAATTCCAAAGTGGTCCACTCCGAGGCCGGAAGGCTAACGGGCAGGCCGGTGGCATCGGCGCGCAGCGACTGGTAAGCGCCGGTTCCCGCGCCGGTGGAAAGGTTGCCGAGCGCGCGCGCCGTGAAAGGATTGCCGCTCTGGAGCGTCGCCATGTTCATAATCCGCCAGTCGCCGAGCAGTTTCGCGAGCGTGCCGCCGCGGTTGAGGAACCGTTTCCGGTCGCCGAAGGGAAGCTCGTAACTCTGGCGAAGCGTGAGGCGGTGCCGCACGTCGAAGGACGACAAACCGCGCTCGGCGGTCAAATCCTGCCAATTTTGCGCCACGGTGTGCCCGGCGCCGCCCACGCTGGCGGCGTCATCAATGGACTTTGAAAACGTGTAGAGCGCATCCACCGAGAGGCCGCCGTGAAACTGGCGGCGCAGCTCCACATTCAAACCGTTATAGATGCACGACGCGCCGGAAGTTTCGTAGGTGAATTGCTGCGCGTTCTTGAGCGAAAGCTGGCTCTGGGTGTCGAGCGGCGTGGATGTGATCGCCAGGTTCGGCCCCAGCAGCAGGTCGAGCTTGGTTCCCTTCGTGCCCACGTAGCCGAGGGAAAGGATCCAGTCGCGCAGGATTTCGTCTTCTATCGAAAAATTCCAGGTCTGGCCGTAGGGCGTGCGGAAGTTGGGATCCACGGCGTAGGTATTGCGCGCGATGGTGGGCGAAACCTGCGGGAAACCTTGCTCGAGAGTCAGGACTTGCTGCCGCGACGTCGTGAGCGTGGAAGCCTGCGCAAAGGGCGGCTGGTTGGCGAGATTTGGCACCAGGCGTTGATAAATGGATTCGTCATAGAAAATACCGTAACCGGCGCGCATCACCAGGCGGTGCTGAATCCACGGGCGATAGGCGATTCCCACGCGCGGCGCCCAATTGTTTTTGTCGGGCCGGATGAGCGAAGTGGGGAGCGAGCCGGGCGAGAGGCCCGTCACCACCTGCGCGCTGGAAAATCCCGGGCCGACTTCCAGGTCCGAAAGGTGCCCGTATTTTTCCGTCATGGGCTGGAAGTATTCGTAGCGCGCGCCGATGTTGAGCGTCAGATGCGAGCTGGCGCGCCAGTCGTCCTGTGCGAAGCCGGAATAGACCCAGGAACGGAAATAGTTGCTGCTGGTTCCAAAGCGTACGGTGGTGACTTGCGGCAGGCCGAGCAGGAAATCCGCGAAATCAAAACCGGTGCCGCTCACGGGCAGCCCAGCGGTTGTCAGGTCGCTGGTGGTGAAGCCGTTGAAGGTGAAAGTGCCGCGGGCGTCGGGGTCCTGAAGGCTGTTCATCTGGACGCGGCGCACTTCCCCGCCGAAGCGCAGGTTGTGTTTGCCGGCGTTCAGCATGACGAAGTCCGCGCCGCGCCAGGTCTGGTCGCGGGTCAAAGAAGGAATGGTGTCATTCAAGCCGGTGAAGTTGGTGAAGTTGATGATCGGCAGGCCCCAATCGCGCGGGTCCTGCGAGATACCCTGAATCCCCAGATCGCCAGAAATGTCCTGTTTATAGGCGAAAGGATTGAGAGTCGAGACGCGCTGGCGGTTGAAATTCACCATAAGCGTGTTGATCAGGTGCGGGCTGAAGGTGTGCGTCTCGTTGAGGTTCACGTTTTGGCCCAGCGTCGAGGCGCTGCGCGTGAGAAGGGGAAAGCTCGAAACGCCCTTCGAACGTGAAGACATCAGAAAGTAGAAAACGCCGATGTTGTCCTTGTCGGAAATCTCGTGGCCCACGCGGCCCATCACGCGGTCGGTGGAATTCGGCAAAGCCTCCTGGAGGTGAAAGTTCTCGACCGAGCCCGGCAAATTGGGAAGCGGAATGTAGGGCAGAAGGCCGAGCGCCGCCTTGTCCATCGTCTCGGAAGGAATAACATTTCCCGGGAACGGCGTGCGCGGGCCGGAAGGGCTCGACTGCGGATTGTAGAGCTGATCAATAACGTCGCCCATCGCGTCCCGGTCCAGGCACGCTCCGGCGGCATCGAAGCCGGACTTGCAAAGGCTGGAAAAGTCTCCGTCCCGGCGGTTCACAAGGGTGGGCACGGTGGCAAAGCTGTCGAAGGGATTGCGGCTCCGCCCCAGGCTGTAGTTGAAAAAGAAACTGGTCTTGTCCTTGCCGTGGTAGATGCCGGGGATCGTTAGCGGCCCGCCGAAGCCGATTCCCGCGCGCTCGGAATAGGAAGGGATCTGAGGGGAATTGGCGACGTTCAAGGGGTAGGGACGGGCGTTGAGCGCGGAATTGGAATACTGCTCGAAAACGTTGCCACGAATGCGATTGATTCGCGGACGCCGCCCTCCGAAGCGACCGCCCATCATCATGAAGATGGGTCCGCCGCCGCGGCCCGGCCCGCCACCAGGTCCTCCGCCGCCGGGACCCTCGCCGCCCCCGCCGAATCCCGGAGCATTTTGGGACTCGCGCATGCGGCGAAACTCCTCGAAGCGGCGGCGAATCTGTTCGCGGTCGTCTCCAGGCATCGCCGCCTGTGCCACGCTGCCGGAAAGGAGAAATGAATTCGCGGCGCTGGCCTGCAAGTCAGGAGATTCGGACATGGTTTCCGCGCCAGGCGATTCACCCGCGGATTGCCCCGCGGCGCCGCCGCTGAAGCGCACGTTGGCCAGGCCATTCTCTCCTTCGCCGTTGGCCGCTCCGGCGGCGCCGGCCATGTTCTGCAATCGCTCGCGGACTTGCGCCGGCGGAGATTCCGGGTTGAAGGACCTGTTTCCGTTGCGGTTGGGAGTCTCGGCGTGGGCGGATTCAGGCTCGTTTCCGTAGGCCATGACCAGCGAGACGTTGACCTTCAGCGACTTTCCGGCCTCGACGGGAATCGGCTGGCGAACGTCGTCTCGGAAACCCACCAGCGAGACTTGCAGCTTGTAAGTCCCGGGCGGGACGTTTGAAAACGTGTAATTCCCCGCGGCGTCGCTCCAAGTTCCTTTACGCTCGCCGCTCTGCGGGTTGACCAGCACCACCGTTGCGCCCGGCACGGCAACGTCGCCGGATGTGTGGATGTGGCCAAAGACCGAACCGCCGGCGGAATCCTGCGCTCGGGACTCCGCCGGCACCGACGCGATTAGACCCAGCACTGCCACCAGCGTGGCAATGCCTCTTACCCACCTTGAGCCTGGCCCACCCAAAAGCCGCAAACCATTTCCTTTCACGCCCGAGACGCCCGCTCGCCGCCCGCCAGCATCGCTGCTGTGCTATTTACGACGAAAAAACGCGTCAAACGGTTACAACGCGGGTGCGGATTGATGTAACCCTTTTCCGGGCGTTCTCGTTTAATCATCCGAGGAGCACATTATGAACCACAAGCGTCTTTGGCCGGCTTTGGCCGCCGGACTGGCGATTCTGCTTTCAATTCCTTTGATGGCCCAGTCGGAGGGCCAGCAGAATGAGCCGCTGCCTCCGCCGCCGCAGATGCAGGAAGGCATGGGGCCTGGCATGCGCGGCCCGCGGGCCGGCGGAACGATCGTTTCCGTAGGTGTGGGCCAGTTTGAATTGAAGAAAATGAACGGCGAAACACAGACGGTGCTGGTGAACGATCAAACGCGAATCCGCGAAGGACAAAGAGACAACCAGAAAACGCTGGAACTCGACGACCTGAAGCCCGGTGACCACGTGATGGTGATGGGCCAGGAGAATGACAACAAGCAGTTCGTCGCCACCGTCGTGTACCGCCTCACCCCGGAGGAGATGGCCCGCTTTCAAAACGCGGGAGACCGGGCGTTTGGCGAGATCGTCTCGATTGAGGGGAACGAGATCAAAGTTCACAGTCAGTTTCGCGGCGACCAGACCATCGTGGTGAACGATCAAACCACATTCTTGAAGAACGGCGAGGCGATCACCCTGAAAGACCTGAAAGTCGGCGACCGCATCCTGGCCATGGGCAAGGAAACCGAGGGCAAACTGACCGCGGAGCGAGTGATGACGGGCCGGATGATGCGCGGCCGCGGCCGCATGATGCGCCCCCGCTCCGAGGGCCAACCGCCGCCCAATCAGTAGGCACGCCGCCGGGAGAGCTTTCCATAAAGTCCTCGCAAGCAATTCGAAAAGGACCGGGTGGCCTGGTGACGCACCACCCGGCTGCTTTGTGCCCTTCCCGCTCAAATTTTCTCCGCGTGGCTTTTCGGGGACCTTTTCCTGAAGCCGGCCGTTGTGCCGGTTGCGCCCGCGGATAGACCTCTTGACATCCAAGCCAAATGGTGATAGGCTACAAATTTAGCCTCACATGTTGCCGCAGCAAGCGGGAAGCCCGCGTCGAAATCGGAAGCGGGAGGAATGAAGGTGAACCGCCGGCAAATCATGCCCTTGCGATGGAGCGGGCGGAGGCCGCCCCGCCGCCTGGCGTCTGCTGCAAAATGCAGCGAACCCGTCGCAGCACGCCGTGCCACAGGTGCGGCAGCCAGTGTTTATGCGGGTTTGGCGCAATTCCCAGGAAGAAAGGCGCGGCTGGAACGGCCTTTTGGGGGTGAGTGGAGCCAGGATGTTATTGAAAACAAAGGACCGTGTTTCACAAAAGGGCGCGAAAAGGGGTCCAGCGAACCCGTGTTTTGCCCTAACGAACCCGTCAGGAGCGACTTTCGCCGCCCCAGGTGCGCCCGGGACGATTTTAGGATATCCTAGATACTTCAGGGGAAAACGCATGGCCAGATGGAAAGATTTCCAGGGGGTTAATCTCGGCTTCGCGCTGGAGCTTTACGAGCGCTTCCTGAAGGACCCCGCTTCGCTGGACGCGGAAACGCGCAAGTTCTTCGAGCAGCATCCGCCGCCGGGTGAAAGCCCGGCGCAGGCCGCGGCCGTTTCAGACGCCGGATTCGAGAAAGTCGTTGGCGCGGTCAACCTGGCCGAGTCCATCCGCAAGTTCGGCCACATGGACGCGCGCGTGGATCCGCTCGGGAGCGCGCCGCCCGGCGATCCTTCCCTGCTGGCGGAATCGCACGGCGTGACGGACGAAATCCTGCAGCAGTTGCCCGCCGCTCTGCTGGCCGGGCCGATTTCCGACGGCGCCGCGAATTTCCTGGATGTCATCCGGCGGCTGCGCCGCGTTTATTCCTCCACGCTCGGATACGATTTCGCCCACCTGCGCGATCCGGAGGAGCGCGCCTGGCTGCTGACCGCGGCGGAAGCGGGCCTGTACCGCGCGCCCGCCGACCCCGTGGACGAACAGGAAATCCTCGAGCGCCTGACGCAGGTGGAATGCTTCGAGCGATTTATGCACCGCACTTTTCCCGGCAAGACCCGCTTTTCGATTGAGGGATTGGACATGCTGGTGCCGGTGCTGGACGAAGTGATCGGCGAAGCGGCGGAAATCGGGATGCGCCACGCGCTGATCGGCATGGCGCACCGCGGCCGGGTGAACGTGCTGGCTCACATTTTGCACAAGCCGTATTCCCAGATCCTGGCCGAGTTCAAGGACCCGGTGCGGGCGCGGAATTTCCGCGAGGACCAGGGCTGGACGGGTGACGTGAAATACCACCTGAGCGCGCGGCGCGCCATCAAGGGCGGCGAGGAAGTGGACTTGATCGTCAGCCTGCCGCCCAATCCCAGCCACCTGGAAGCCGCCGACCCGGTGGTGGAGGGCATGGCGCGCGCCGCCGGCACGCGCGCCGAGGGGCGCGGCGCGCCCGTCTTCGACGCGGCCCGGACCCTGCCCATCCTGATCCACGGCGACGCGGCGTTTGCGGGACAGGGCGTCGTTCCCGAAACGCTCAACTTCTATCACCTCGAAGGCTATCGGACGGGCGGAACCATTCACATTATTGCTGATAACCAGATAGGTTATACTACGGCTCCTAATCAGTACCGCAGCGCCCTTTACGCCAGCGGCATCGCGCGCGGCTTCCGCATTCCCATCGCGCACGTCAGCGCGGACGATCCCGAGGCGTGCATCGAGGTGGCGCGCGTGGCCTTCGCTTTTCGCGCGCACTTCAAAAAGGATTTTGTCATCAACCTGGTCGGCTACCGCCGCCACGGGCACAACGAGGGCGACGAGCCCAGCTTCACCCAGCCGCTGCTCTATCAGAAAATCGCCGCGCACCCGACGGTGCGCGAGCTGTGGGCGAGGACGCTGGTCGAACGCGGGGCGATTCCGAAAGGCCTGCCCGACCAACGGGTGCAGAAGCAGATGGAACGGCTGGAAGTCGAGCTTCACTCACTCGAGCCGGAGCGCGCGCTGGTGGAACCAACCTTCGAGCCGCCGCCCGCGGGCGCGGCGCGCAACGCCCGCACCAACGTTTCGCTCGACCGGCTGCGCGCGCTGAACGAGGCGCTGCTGGCGCTGCCGGAGGGATTCGCAATCCACCGCAAGCTGGAGCGGGCGCGGCACCGGCGGCACGAAGCATTCGACCAGCCCGATGAGCGCACCATTGATTGGTCGCTGGCGGAAGAGCTGGCGCTCGCTTCCATCCTCGAAGATGGCGTCGCCATCCGCATTACGGGCCAGGACGTCGAGCGCGGAACGTTCAGCCAGCGCCACGCCGTCTTTCACGACGTCAAAACGGGCGCGCGATTCGTTCCCCTGCAGGCGCTCGAGCAGGCGCGGGCGGCGTTCGAAATCCACAACAGCCCGCTCACGGAGAATGCCGTGGTCGGTTTCGAACTGGGCTACAGCCTGCAGGAGCCCGGGCGGCTGGTCATCTGGGAAGCGCAGTACGGCGACTTCGTCAACGGCGCGCAGACGATCATTGACGAGTTTCTGGTTTCGGCGCGCGCCAAATGGGGACAAACGCCCTCGCTCGTGCTGCTGCTTCCCCACGGCTACGAGGGCCAGGGCCCGGACCATTCGAGCGGGCGGCCGGAACGATTCCTGCAACTCGCCGCCGAAACGAACTTGCGCCTGGCCAACTGCACCACCGCGGCGCAATACTTCCACCTGCTGCGCTTGCAGGCGGCGGTGCTGACGGTGGATCCCCTGCCGCTGATTGTTCTCACGCCCAAGAGCCTGCTGCGCCATCCCATGGTGGCGTCGTCGCCGCGCGAGCTGGCGGAAGGCGCCTGGCAGCGCGTGCTGAATGACGCCGAAGCAGTCCAGCGGGCCGACCAAGTGCTTCGCCTGATTTTGTGCAGCGGCAAAATCTATGTGGACTTGATGACGTGCGAGATTTGTGAAAAGTCCCCGGCGGTGGGGATCGCGCGCCTGGAGCAGATTTGTCCATTTCCGGAGGACGAACTACGGCGCGTGCTGAACGCCTATCCGCACCTGCAGGAAATCGTCTGGGTGCAGGAAGAGCCCGAAAACATGGGCGTGTGGGAATTCGTGCGGCCGCACTTGGAGCGGCTTATCCAGGGCCGCTGGCGGTTGCGTTACATCGGCCGGTTGCGCAGCTCGAGCCCGGCGGAGGGATCTTCGGCGCGCCACGCCCTGAATCAGCAGGAGATCCTGAGCCACGCCTTCAACCCGCAAATGGAAATCGGCCACGAAGATATGGTGCTGGTGAAGAGGACGTAAGAGTTCATGTGGAGAATTGAATCATGCCGGTGAAGATTGTGGTGCCCGAGCTGGGTGAATCGGTGGTCGAGGCGACGGTGGGAAAGTGGCTGAAGAAGCAGGGCGAGCGCGTCTCGGTGGGCGAGCCGGTGGTGGAGCTTGAGACCGAGAAGGTGGATCTGGAAGTGGGCGCGGAACACGGCGGCGTGCTGGCTCGCATCGAGCGCGGCGAAGGCGAGGACGTCAAGATCGGCGACGTGCTGGGAGTGATTGAAGAAGCGCCCGCGGGAGAAGTCGCTGCGCCGGAGACGGCGGCGGCCGGCAAAGAGAGTGCCGCGAAATCCGCCGCTCCACCGAAAGCCGCGGCGGCTGCAGCGGCGGCATCGAAGGATTCGGGCAACGGCGCCAAAGTGATGGCCAGCCCGCTGGCGCGCCGGGTGGCGGAAGCGCACGGCGTGGACGTTGCTCAAGTTCCGCCCAGCGAGCCGGGAGGGCGCGTGCGCCAGCGCGACGTCGAAAAGTTTCTCGAAGCAAAAAGTGCGAAAGGTCCGGGGCCGGCCGTGGTGGAAAAACCCGCGCCGCCGCAGCGCGCAGCTTCAGCCGAGGAGAGCGGCCGGCGCGAGGAGCGCGTGCGCATGTCGCGGCGCCGGCAAACCATCGCCCGCCGACTGGTCGAAGCCCAGCACGCCGCGGCCATGCTGACCACGTTTAACGAAGTGGATATGGCCGCCGTGGTTGAGCTGCGCAAGCGCCGCAAGGAAGAATTCAAAAAGCGGCACGGAGTGGGGCTGGGCGTGGCGTCGTTCTTCGTCAAGGCCGCGGTCGGCGCCCTCAAGGATTTTCCGCGCCTCAACGCCGAGATCCAGGGCGATGAAATGGTGCTGAAGCACTACTACGATATCGGCATCGCCGTGGGCGCTTCCGGAGGCCTGGTGGTTCCGGTCCTGCGCGACGCCGACCGCATGTCCTTCGCCGAAATCGAGGCCGGCATCAAGGAGTTCGCGCGCAAAGCCGACGAAGGAACGCTCACGCTTGAAGATTTGAGCGGCGGGACGTTCACCATCACCAACGGCGGCGTCTTTGGATCGCTGCTGAGCACGCCGATTCTGAACCCGCCGCAGGTCGGCATCCTCGGCCTGCATAAAATCGAAGAGCGCGCCGTCCCTGTCGCCGGGCAGGTCGTGATCCGCCCGATGATGTACATCGCACTCAGCTACGATCATCGCATTGTGGACGGCCTGGAAGCGGTCCAATTCCTCGTGCGCGTCAAGGAGTTGGTGGAAGATCCGGGAAATCTGCTGCTGGAAATTTAGCCGGGCGAGTTTTCTTTCCTACCGGTTGTTGACTTCAGCCTCTCGCCCGGCGGGGCGGCATCACTGCAGCAGTTCATCCAAGCGCGCTTTCCATGCGGGCGGCAGAGCGTGGAGAAGGACGAGGAAAGCGCCGTTCGTCCATCCGAACCCAATCTGATTCTTCGAATAGCCTACCGTGACTTGAGTTTCATCTGAACTCGTCACCACATTGTATTTTTCGCGGATGGTGTGGTCGCGGCGAAAGTTCTTGACTACGTCGGAGAGGAACTCGTACGAGCAGCGGTTCGCGTCGTCGTCGAAACCGTAGCGGCGCATGCCCTCGATGGCGATCAGGATGGTCGGCGCCCAGCCATAAGGATAGTCCCACTGGGCCGAGGTATCGCGCAGGCTCATCAGCAATCCGCCGGGCTTTTCGAAAATCTTCAGATTTCTCTCAACCGCCTTGGCCTGCTCGGGCGTCGCCAGGCCGGTCCACAGCGGATAGAAAGTGGTGATGTAAACGTAGGACG
>JAHEKS010000002.1:41196-48253 GCA_024638215.1 Acidobacteriota bacterium
ATATTTCGTCACCGCGGCGCGGCGCTGCTCGGCGCGCTCGGCCCACTGCGCCGATTCATCTTTTTTCCCCAACTTCGCGCTCATCCACTCCAAATCCTTCTCGACTTTGTAGAGCAGGCTGTTCAGCCCGACCGCCGCGTAGCGCTGCGTTCCTGCACCGAACGGACCAAAGCGGAAGGAGATATCGAAACCGGATTCGCGCACGCTGCGGTCGCCCTTGTAATACTCGCTGGTCAGGCCGACCTTCTCGACTTCGTCGCAACCGTTCGAGAACGATTTCGCGTCCGCGTCGCAAACGTAGACCGAAAACTCAGGACCGCTGATGCCCGCCGACGACGGCATTCCGCCCACTCGCGTGAGATACGGTCGCGCCTCGTCAGGATGGAGAAGAAAGTAACGGGCCACGCCGCGATAGTAGGATTTGGCTTCCTCTGGCGCGGGACCCTGCCCGAAAGCGTAATAGCGCGAGAGCCCGGTGTTGCCGGCCAGATGCGGTTCGTGAACCCACGGCTCGTAATTCTTGACCGCGTAGGGATAGGCCTCTTCCAGCCACGCGGTGTCTTCGCGGCCGCGAGCTTTTTCGGCGTCGTAAACGGCGCGAATCATCGAGGTGAGAAAAGGCGGCTGCGAGCGCGCCAGCACGTAGCCGCGGTTGGCGTTCAGGAATCCGCCGTAGTGATCAATTTCGAAATAGAAGTTTTCGACGATGCCGCGCGCCAGATCAATCTTGCCGGCTTCGAGCAGACCGCGCAGGATGAAGTAGCTGTCCCAGCCGTACATTTCGTTGAACATTCCGCCGGGAACCACGTAAGGATGCGGCAGATAAAGAAGCCCGTGCGGCTGGACCTTGCTCGAGTCGAAATCTCCGAGCCTGGTGATCACGGAGGGCAGGTGCTCCAGGTGAACGGAGCAATTCTTCGCCAGCGCGCTCTCGGCGGCGGGAATCTCAAAGTCCTTGGGGAAATAGAGAATGGATTTCTCCGGCGCCTTGGGATCGGTGACCGTTTTGCAACTGGTCATCGTCCGCGTCAAGGTGGTCCAGGCCGAATCAATGTATTGGAGGATGTCCGAAATGCCCTGATTCGGCTTCGCCGCGGCCACTGCCGAAGTCTGGGCAAAAGCCGCGGGAACTCCATTGAGGAGACACGCGATCAGAATGAGTTTGACGAGCGAAGCCCTGTATCGCATCAACCAGCAGAGAATATATTACGCCCGCCCTGCTTTGCGCAACCGCAGATTTTGCGGCCTCTGGCCGGCCAGCCAGCCTGAACAGCAGGCATGCGGTGCAACCGCTCGGCGCGATTCCGCCGCTGTGATCGCCGACGCCGCGAAACCAAATGCGGAAAATCAGGACCAATTAGGCGAAAATAGGGACATGCGTCGTGGAGCAGGCCGCAGGGCAACCTACTCGGGAGGCGGAGCGTGAGAACGGTGGTGCATCGCATCCTGGTTTTGACTGCGGCAGGACTGCTCGCCGCAACAACCGCTCTTGCGGCGACGCAAAGCAAGAACGCGGCAAGCCCGAAGGCGCCACCGAAAAGTGCGAAGACTCAGCTCGCCGTCACCGTGCAGGACGAAAATGGCGTGCCGGTTCCGTCAGCGCGAGTCATCCTTGAACCCGCCGGCGCGCCGAGCCGAAGCTGCGAGACGGATTTCGCGGGGCGCTGCGATTTCCCAAACCTCGCGCGCGGCCTCGCCAATCTGCGGGTGGAAAAGGAAGGTTTTTTCGCCTTCGCTGAAAAAGGAATCGAGGCCGGCGCCGTCGAATCCATCGAAGTGACCTTGAACCACCAGCGCGAGTCTGTGGAGCGCGTGAACGTGGTTTATTCGCCCCCCGCGATAGACTTGAAAAAAACGACCGAGAGCGCCAAGCTCAGCGGGCAGCAAATCATCGAGCTGCCCTTCACGGTCTCGCGCGACCTTCGCTTTGCCTTGCCGATGCTTCCGCAAGTTGTTCAGGACGCCACCGGCCAAGTGCACGTGGCGGGCGCTGATACGCGCGAGACCTTCGACCGCCTCGACGGGTTCAACATCAACGCGCCGGTCAGCGGATTGCTCACCCTGCGGGTGAGCGTGGACGCGGTGCGTTCCATTGACGTCGAAACCAGCCGTTCTCCCGCCGAGTTCGGCAAGGGCTCCGGCGGTGTGCTGAGCCTCACGACGGGAATGGGCGACGACCGTTATCGCTTCACCACCACCGATGTGATTCCCTCGCTGCAAAGCCGCAAGGGAATCCATATCAACAACTGGACTCCGCGCCTGACCTTTTCCGGGCCGCTCAAAAAGGGGAAGGCATGGTTTATGCTCGCGCCCGAAGGGGAATACGACCAGGACATCGTGCAGGAGCTTCCCCGCGGCGCGGACCGCGACACGGCGGTGCGCTACGGCAACCTGGCCAAATTCCAGGTCAACCTGAGCAACGGAAACATCCTGACCGGCACCTACCTCCTCAACCGTTACCGCGCCTACAATGTGGGGCTCTCCCCCTTTGACCCCATCCAGACCACGCTGAACCTGAGGCAGGCGGCTGATTTCTTCAGCCTGAAGGACCAAATCACCCTCCCCGGCGGAGGGTTGGTCGAATTCGGCATCGCCAAGAGCCGCTTCACGTCCGCCTTTCATCCGAAGGGCAATACGACCTACGTTATTACTCCCGACAAAACCAGCGGAAATTATTTTGAGACCGGCGACGGCCGCTCCGGCCGCTGGCAAGGCATCATCAATTGGTTCCTGCCCGCGGCCCACTGGCACGGCCGGCACGATATCAAATTGGGGACGGACCTCGACCGGCTGACCTTCGGGCAATCCTACCAGCGCAACCCCTACGAGGTTCTCCGCGAAGACGGAACACTGGCGCGCCGGGTGGAGTTTTCGCCGGTCGCACCTTTCGGCCGGGACAATTTCGAAGCGAGCGGATACGCCGAAGACCGGTGGTCGGTCAACGACCGCCTGGTCGTCGAGCCGGGTCTGCGCTTCGACTGGGACCAGATCGTTCGCGACCCGCTGATTTCGCCCCGCCTGGCTTCGAGCTTTCTTGCCACGCGCGACGGGGACACGAAAATTACCGCCGGCATCGGGCTCTATTACGATCCGTCGAATCTCCAGTTCACCACGCGCCAGTTCGGAGGCCAGCGGACCGACTTCTTCTATGACTCGACCGGCCAGGTCCTGGCGCAGCCCTCGGCCGTGACGTCGTTTCAAGTGAACGACCGGGACTTGAAAGGCCAGCAGTATTTGAATTGGAGCATCGGACTGGAGCGCAAGCTTCCTCACGCGATTTACCTGAATGCCGGATTCCTGGAGAAACGCGGGCGCCACGGCTGGGCGTTCGTGAACGCCGACGCCACAGCCGCCAGCGCGCCGGGCGGCCTCTTCCAGCTGCAGCCGATCAAGCGTGACCGATACGACGCGGTGGATGTCTCCGCGCGCAAGGCCTTCGCCAACGGTCACCAAGTCTTCCTCGCCTACACGCGCTCGTCGGCCCGCTCGAACGCGGCCATCGGCTTCAGCCTGGAGAATCCTGTGTTCGGGCCGCAGGCGGGGGGGCCGCTGCCCTGGGATTCTCCCAACCGGCTGATTTCCTGGGGATGGCTGCCCCTGCACGGCCGTTTTGATTTTGCTTACTGGCTCGAATGGCGTGACGGATATCCCTTCAGCAGTGTGAACCAGAACCAGCGACGGGTCGGCCCGCCGGACTCGCGGCGTTTCCCGGAATATTTCGCGTTGAACCTCTCCGTTGAACGCAGAATCCGCTTGTTTGGATTTCAATGGGCGGTCCGCGCCGGAGTGGATAATGTTACTAATCGGCATAATCCTTCAGTCGTCAATAATAATGTGGATTCGCCTCAATATCTTACTTTCGCGGGCATCCAGGGCCGCGCCCTGGTGGCCAGGCTGAGGCTGCTGGGTGAAAAATGAGCGCTCAGGGGCGCGCCCGGGATCCTTCCCTTCGGCGGCGCGAGCCAGCGGAACGACCGTTTGAACCAAAATGAGGATTTGAGTTAGACTCTCCACCGGCGTGCGCATCGGAAGCCGCCGCTCGTCAACCTGCCGACCTAAGGGAAACTTATGGAGCAGAGTCTGTGATTTCACTGGTCATCCCGTCTTTTAACGAGCGCCCGAACATCCGCGAGCTGGTGGACCGGTGCGAAAAGGCCCTCACCAGCACGGGCGAGACTTTTGAGCTGATCATCGTGGATGACAACAGCCCCGACGGGACGCCGGAGGAAATCCGGAAGCTGCAAGCGGACCGCCCCTGGCTGCGGCTGCTGGTGCGCGAGACGGAGCGCGACCTTTCCACCGCGGTGATTGCCGGCTGGCGGATCGCCCGCGGCGACATCCTCGGCTGCATGGACGCCGACCTGCAACAGCCGCCGGAAGTCATTCCCAAACTCATGCTGCGCCTTCGCGCGACCGGCGCCGAAGTTGTGGTGGCGAGCCGCCACGTGCGGGGCGGCGGAGTAAGCGACTGGAGCCTGATCCGGCGTTTTATTTCCTGGACGGCGACGCTGATGGCGACGTTCATCCTTCCCGGCACGCTGAACAAGGTCCGCGATCCGATGTCCGGATTCTTCCTGGTTCGGAAGGAGGTGATCGCCTCCGCGCCGCTGAATCCCATCGGCTACAAAATCCTTCTGGAAGTGCTGGCCAAAGGCGATTACTCGCGGGTGGAGGAAGTTCCGTTCGTTTTCGAGGAACGCGCGCGCGGCGGAAGCAAGCTGGGATGGAAAACAATCGTGAAGTACCTGGCCCACCTGGCGCGCATCTCCATCGAGACCGGTGAATCGGGTCGTATCGTAAAATACGCCGCCGTCGGAATGACGGGCGCCGTGGTGAACTTCGTTTCCCTCGACCTGCTGGTCAGCCGATTTAATTGGAGGGTGCCGGTCGCCGCGATTGCGGGCGCGGGCCTCGCCATCGTCAACAATTTCGTGTGGAACGAACTGATCACGTTTTGGGAGGCGCGCAAAGCCGAACCGGGCTGGAGCCACGTCCTGCGCCGCTTTCTATCCTTTACGCTGTTCTCCGCCGCGGGAATCGCGCTCAACGTTATGCTCATTTCATTGCTGGTGATTGGTCTCAAGGTCCCGCTGATTCCCGGCGTTGTGATCGGAATCGGCGGGGCGGCGGTGTGGAACTTTTTCGCCAACTCCAACGCCACCTGGCGCGCCTGGTGGAACCGCAAAGTCCTCTCCCACACGGCGCTGGCAAAAGTGGCGCGCGAGATCAACGATACCGGCATGGAATCGGTCCCCTGCAACATTTGCGGCTCGACGCAGTTTCTGGTGCTATACACGGGCGAACCACGGCATTCGGAGAGCCGCTCCGCGCAGACTTATCGGTGCACCAGCGAGGGCCACGGTGATTTCACCAATATCGTCCAGTGCCGCGATTGCGGGCTGATTTACGAGAACCCTCGCGAGCGCGAAACGGCGATCGAAGATCAGTATTCAAATGTCGAAGACCCCACGTACGAAAGGGAGACCGGCGGGCGGATTCGAACTTTCTCAAAGCTGCTTGACCGTCTGGAATCCTTCGCGCGGCCCGGCAAGCTGGTGGACGTCGGCTGCTACACGGGTGTGTTCCTCGACGTCGCCCGCCAGCGCGGATGGCAAACGCACGGCGTCGAGCCAAGCGCTTGGGCAGCCCAAAAAGCGCGGGAGAAGGGACTGGACGTCATCAACTCGCCCTTCCGGAAGGCGAACATCGCGCCCGAATCGTTCGACGCGGTCACCCTGTGGGATGTGATCGAGCACCTGCACGATCCGCTCGGCGAGCTGCGCGCCGTCCACCAAGTCCTTCGCCCCGGAGGCGTTTTGGGCATGAGCACCATGGATACTCACAGCTTTTATGCCCGGCTGACGGGACGCCGCTGGCCGTGGTACATGCGCATGCACTTTTACTACTTCACGAAAGACTCCCTCACCCGGATGCTGCGCGCGGCGGGATTCGAAGTCCTCGCGATCGAGCGCCACAAGCGGATCGTCTCTCTGCGGTATTTCATCGAAAAGGGATCGAGCCTGGTGCCGGGATTCGGGCGGCTCGGCCGCACGCTGGCGGCTCCCTTGGGCGGGGTTTTCATCACCGTGGACCTGGGAGACATCATGAACATTTACGCCGTCCGGCCTACGACAAAACCTTGACGCCGGAATCAAGTCGAGGCGCGCGGCTTGCGCACCTTTCGCGGCATCTGTTAGACTACGCGGCAGCCCAATCTTCATGGCCGAAACTCCTCCCATCCAATCATCCAGCGACAGCTCTTCACCTGTTCCTTATCCCGATGAAAAGCCGACCCTCGATCGCCGTGACGTTGGCGCGATGGCGGCCCTGGTGGGCATTGTTGTTTTTCTTTTCTGGCGGGCCTTGTTTACGTCCGACATGCTCTACTTCCGGGATATCATGAATTATTCCTATCCCCAGGCCCGTTTGATCCATGAAGTTTGCCGCCAAGGCCGGTTGCCCTACTGGAATCCCTATCTGGATTGGGGCGTTCCGCTTCTTGCCAATCCCAACTCCCTTTTTTTCTACCCCTATACGCTGGTGATGATTCTCTTGCCGATCCACATCGCCTATCCGCTGCACTACGCTTTTCATTTTTCGGTCGCGGCGGTGGGCGCTTACCTGCTGGCGCGGCAGTGGGGGCAGAGCCGCCTGGCGGCCTTTTTCGCCGCCAGCGTCTTTACCTTCAGCGGGCCGGTGCTTTCGCTCGGCAATTTCTACAATTTCATAGCCTGCGCCGTCTGGATCCCTTGGGCGCTGTGGCTCACGGACAAGGCGGTGCGAGGCCGCTCGCTGCGCCCCTGGCTTTTGCTGACGGGAGTTTTTGCGCTGCAGTTTCTCGCCGGTGAACCTCTCACCTTGATGGCGACGTTCGGGCTTTCCACGTTCTACGCGATTTACCGCGCCGGGAACCTGCGCCGGCCGTGGGCGCGCGCCAATCTGCGCATCCTGGGATATTACGTCGTCTCCGGATGCTTGATGATGGCCCTGGCCGCGGTTGAATTCTTTCCCGCCATGGCGCTGCTTTCCAATTCGAGCCGCGGCTTCGGAATCGCTT
>JAHEKS010000402.1 GCA_024638215.1 Acidobacteriota bacterium
TTCGCCGCGGAGGTACCGCAGAGTGTTCTTGAGTTTCATGAGCTGGATGAAGATATCGTGCTCGGGATAGAGGCTCGGGGCAACCATTGGACTCTTGAAATAGAACGACAGCCATTCCTGAATTCCTTTTCGGGCCAATTCCGGGCAGCGTTGAGCCAAATCCATGAACAAGACCAGATCTAGAGCCATGGGGGCAGCCAAGATGGAATCCCGGCACAAGAAGTTGACCTTTAGCTGCATCGGATAGCCAAGCCATCCGAAGATGTCGAGGTTGTCCCAGCTTTCCTTGTTGTCGCCGCGCGGCGGATAGTAATTGATCCTCACCTTGTGGTAGTAGCCCTTATACAACTCGGGATAGAGGTCCGGCTGGATAATGTATTCAAGAACCGACAGCTTGCTTTCTTCCTTGCTGCGGAAAGCCTCAGGGTCGTCCAGCACCTCGCCGTCGCGGTTGCCGAGGATGTTGGTTGAGAACCAGCCTTTGAGGCCAAGCAGTCGAGCCTTCAGACCGGGCGCCAGCAGGGTTTTCATGAAGGTCTGTCCCGACTTGAAATCCTTACCACAAATCGGGATGTGGTTTTGAATGGCCAAGTTCGTAAGCGAGGGGATGTCCACGGTATGGTGGGGCGCGCCGTTTATGAAGGGCACGCCAAGTTTCAGCGCCGCATACGCATAGATCATGCTCGGCGGGATGTCGGGGCTATTGGAGCGCAGGCCACCTTCAAACGACTCCATTGTCTCGTGAACCGGACGCGGCTCGGAAAAGACCTCGGTTGACGCGCACCAGATCATCACCAGGCGTTCGGCGCCCTCCCTTTTCTTGAACTGCTGGATGTCCTCCATGACCTGTTCGGCCAGATCCATTTTCGTCTTACCCGTCTTCGCATTGTTGCTGTGAAGGTTCTTCACCCACTTTTGTTCGAAGGCGGCGGGCATGGGCCGAATCCTCACGAGAAAATCCTTGAGCTGGTCCACAAGCTGCTTCTCAAGCACGCCAGCCTTTAAGGCGGACTCGTAGGCATTGTCCGTAAACAGGTCCCAACTGGCAAAAACCAAATCGTCAAGCCCGGCCAGAGGGACAAAATCTTTGATCTTGGGAATCCGCTTCTCGGTGCGTTTGCCGAGCCGGACAGTTCCCATTTGAGTGAGGGAGCCAATGGGGAGGGCGATCTTGCGGCGAACTGCCTCAACCCCCGCAATCATCGTCGTTGCCACGGCTCCCAAGCCTACCGTCATAACTCCCAACTTGCCCTTGGGTTCAGCGATCGGGATTTCTTTCTTGGTCATTTTGTTTCACTCTCCTCCAAGTGTTAGAAAATTAAGTGGCACTGTTTTGCTCTTTACCTTCGGCCTTTAGCATTGGCACAGAAGAGGACCCGGTTCCGCAAAACAACGCCATTCGCTACCTATGGCCCTTGAATCTCCCAGCAATGGGCGAGCACAGGGGCTGACCCTACAACGGCGAGCGATGGACCGAAATGGATTCCGCTGTGAGCAGGATCATTGTTTGGCCGAACGATCAAGCGAAGCAGGCGCAAAGCTGCCACTTGACCGTCCCAGATTGCTGAAAAACTCGAAGCGCTCACGCGCATCCGGAATGGCCGGCCGACCATCCTCACCAACGAATCCGTGCTCGCCGCGGCCGACCCGAATCTGATGCCCGAGCAAAAGCGCGCAACTCCTGGAGAACCACGGCGCGAAATCCGGGTCAAGCGCGAACGGGTCAAGTAGCGGGCGAGCTTCCGGGGTGTTGTGTTCCGTGCCGTTGAAGACCGGCCACCAGCGGCGGCGTGCCGCCGACACAATCTCCGTCAAGCGCTCGCGAGTGTTACGGTGTGGGATCACTTCCACCGCCCAAAAACCTTGCTCTTCCAAACGATCCAGGAGCGCCTCGACGTCACGTTCCCCCGGCGTGACCGGATTGCCGAGCACCGGATAGGTGGGGATGGCTCCGAAGGCCAGGAAAATTTGCCGCAATTCCTCGGTCGAAACGAACGCCTCAGCCGATTCATCCACAAAACAGGGCATCCTGGCCTTCAGGAGCTTGGCGCGCAGAAAGATCTGCAGAACTGCGTCGTCGGCGCCTGCGGGGGGAACGGCTGCGCAGCAGCGCTCGATCAGATCATTCAGAAGCACACCACGCTCATCGGCAAGAGCGCGCAGCCTGCGGAGCCTTGCCCAGGCCAGATGCCGCTCCGTGGCGTTGCCCCGCGGTGTCAAGGCGCGCACGTCTTCCCAGGTTGGACCCTCGGCGTTCAATCGCTCCCGAAAGAGCTGGCCCACCTTCACCGTCATCTCTCGGTTGCGCTCCTCCAGGGTCTTGCGCATCAGCGCCAAGCTTCGCGCCGCGACAGAAGAATCTGAGGGAGTCCTGGTGATACCCTTGCCGCAGAGGTAAACACGGCCCGGATTATCGGGGTCGTTCAGCAGCAGATGTGCGGTCTCAGCCGCGCGGTCCATGGCCACAGCCTCAAGCGAGAACGTTGCCGCGATGCCAGCGATCGCGCATGCCCGGCCGAACTCCTCGTGCCCGGCGACGGTATAGTGATCGTTAATGCCCAAGACCGCCAGACCCTCTCGCGCGGCCTGCCAGACGGCTTCCGTCGGCGAACGAAACACACTGAATGATTCGTTGGTGTGGATGTGGCAGTTGGTGCCGCGGCGCGGTCTTTCACCGAGCCGCGCACAAAGCTCGCGCAGCGCGCTCAGGCGGTCCTCCAACGAGCCCCCGTAAAGAGCAGCTTCAAGCTGCGCCGCGCTGCGTACCTCCGAACTACTCATCGCACCATAACCTGTCCGCTGTCTATCACGAGCGTCTGCCCAGTAATGCAGCGCGCCGCGTCAGAGCAAAGGAAAACTACACCCGCCGCCACGTCCGACCCCTTGATTTCACGGTTGAGGGCGGTCAGCGAAGTGTAGTAGGGCACCACTTCCTCCGGCTTGATACCCTTCTTGCGCGCAGCGACCTTGATGTACTCGGGATTCCAAATCTTCGAGCCTTCAAAAACGTTGCCCGGCGCCACCGCGTTGACCCGAATTGCGTGCGGCCCCAGTTCCAAAGCCCAACCCCGCATGAGGTGCAACTCGCCGGCTTTGGTAGCGTTGTAGGGGGAGTTGGATCTGGAGGCATCCAAGCCGGTCTTCG
Organism: Acidobacteriota bacterium; assembly: GCA_024638215.1. Lineage (GTDB taxonomy): Bacteria > Acidobacteriota > Terriglobia > UBA7540 > UBA7540 > JAHEKS01. The sequence goes on from JAHEKS010000402.1 coordinate 3,146, forward strand.
AAGAAAGCATGACCATGGCCCCTCCATCACCTTGGGCGCGCATGATCCGGGCAGCCTCCCGAGCTACCAAGAAGTAACCGGTCAGGTTAATCTCCAGGGCCAAACGCCACTTGTCGAGTGGCATCTCCGTGAGTTCGTAGGCCGGCGCAATCCCGGCGGCGCAGACCACGATATCTACACGGCCCCAATGTCTTAAGACACGATCAA
>JAHEKS010000131.1 GCA_024638215.1 Acidobacteriota bacterium
ATTGATTTTTCTGGCGTGCCCTACATTGATTCCACCGGGCTCGGCTTTCTGGCGGGCAGCCGCGTCACCGCCCAGAACGCGGGTGTCAACATGGTGCTGGCCAGTGTCAACGACCATGTGATGCGGATTCTGGATTCCGTCCGGCTCAGCCAATTCTTCGTCATTGCCGCCGACGAGCAGTCAGCGCTTGCCAAAGCTCGTCAGGCCACCGCGTCGTCCACCGCCGTTCCCGTGAAAGCGGCAAAGACTTCCAAAAAGAAACGGCCTGCGACGCCCGCAGATTAGGAACGTCAACGCCCTTCCAGCCTCGATGAGTGAAATTGGACGCCGCCGCACTGACAGGATTCTCGCACCCGTCCGCATTCGCGTGATCGGGAACGACGCCACCGGCGTTTCCTTTGCCGAGGAGACGGCGACCGTCAGCTTCAATCAGCAAGGCGCGCGCATCAGCCTGACTCACTCCCTCCTCCCGGATGACATCATTTTGATCAAGAACCTGGGAAACGACATCGAAGAAGAATTCCGCGTGGTCGGCGGGCTTCAGCAGGTGTTTGGAGACCGTCGCGAATGGGGCGTGGAATCCACCAATACAGGGAGCGAGATCTGGGGAATCGAGTTCACCCAGCCCGCCGACGGCCTGCAGCCCAAGGTGCTGATTGAGTGCGCGGCGTGCAAGCGCCCCGCGCAAGCCGTGCTTTCCTCGATTGAGTACGACGTTTTGCTTTCCACCGCGCTCATCTCGCGCCACTGCGAGCGCTGCGGAGAGACGACCCGGTGGAAGCCCAGCGAGCAGCCCATCACCGCGGAAACCATCGCCGCCGGCAAAAAGCAGGAGCCCGGCAAACAGGATTTGCGTAAGGTACGCCGCCTGAAGCTCACCATGCGCATCCGAGTGCGGAATACCTGGGGAGTTACGGATATCGCCCAGACGCGCGACGTCTCGAAGAACGGCCTCTGCTTCGTCAGCACCCAACGCTTTCAGGTCGGCGACGACATCTTCGTCACCCTCCCCTTCGCCGATTTGCAGACGCCGGTCGAGACGCCCGCCCGCATCGTGTGGCTGGCGGACGGCCAGGTCGGCCGGTTCTACGGCGCCGCTTACACCAAGAAAGCAGCCGCAAAATCCGCCTAGTTCCGTTCCCTTTGATCAATTATTGCCCTGAGCGTCGGGCGTGGCGCTCTCCAGCCGAGGGTTTGCGAGCGACCCTCCCTGCCAGCGCCGGGCGGCCATCCAAAGGGCTCCGCAAATCGCCGGGGAGATTGCTGAAAAAACAAACAAGAGGAGCGCGGCATCCATTCCCGCCGCCGCCGGAACCGCCTGACGTGCCAAAAGGAGCGCCGCTGCGCCTTCGCGCAGACCGATGCCGCCCACCGCGATGGGCAGGCCGCCGGCGAGAATCATCCACGGGAAGGTGATCACGACCACCGCAAGATCCGTCTGATGAAATGCCTGGAGCAGAAAATAGAAGATGAGGACGTCGAGCGAAGTTGTCAGCAGCCCCAAGCCCGCGAAAGGGGCGCTTCGAACCCTCATGAGAGCCTTCGCGCCTTCGCGCAGATGAACGCGCGCCGCGCCGCGCCAGACCTTCCACTCGCTCAAGCTGGCGAGCAGACCGGGCAGGCCCATAAAGACCGGCAGGACCGCCAGCCACACCGCCAAGGCAAAGACTCCAGCCGGTTTGAACTGAATAATCAGCAGGCTCAACACCGCGTAGGTGAAGACCGCCCACCCGTCGAGCGCGCGCTCGAGGATGTTGAGTTGGAATACCTGACTGCGCATGCCCTCCGGTAGAAACAGGCAGCGGCCGAGCTCGCCTACGCGCCCCGGCGTCGGCACGCTCAGCGCGAATCCGCACAGCAGCGAGCGCAACGAATCGGTCTGCGAGACGGGCAACCCGGCCGCGCGCAGCAGCCGATGCCACTTGAAATGCCGGAAGAAAAGCATCACCAAGGTCGTGGCTGCGGCGGGGAAGAACCAGACAAGCTCCGCCGACCGCGCCGCGGCCAGCAGTTTTTCAACCGGCACGTGCCACAACACCACCGCCAGAATGGCGATGGTCATCAACACCTTCAGCCAGGATGGAATTCGCATGCCTCTGCCTCCCGCGAGGATAAAGAGCAGAGGCATTGCCAATCGTCGGCCAAGTCGTTCAGTCGTTCGGGGTGGTCGCGCGGGCGAAATCGGAGGATGCTAACCTCATGTTGCGACTACAGTTAACTTGATGGCTGGCCCGTGGGCACACGGCGACCTGACGAACGTTGCTTCGGCCAAAGCGCTCCCCCTGGATAAAACTGGAGTCTTTCAAAGACGCGAGGCGCAAGCGCAACCTTGCGCTCCTTAAGAGTGGTTAAGGCTTGACTTAAGGGTTTATTAGCAGTGTAATGTCGCGGAACTGCCCGCCTTGCAGCCGGCCGCTTGGACCACCTTCCAAACCGGTTCCCGTCGGAATCTCTTCGCCTGCGTCCCAAGAAAGGAGTTGAAGGCATGTCCGCCACGCACGCCGCGGCGCCCATTCTCGCCGATATGGGCATCCCCATGATTTTCGTTGAGCTTCCGGCGATGGTCTGTCTGCTGATTCCTGTCATCATCATCGAGGCGCTGCTCCTTCGCCGCTGGGTTCCGCTCTCCTACCGGGATGCCTTTCGCGGCAGCGCCCTGGCCAACCTCGCCTCGACGGTGGCCGGTGTTCCAGCTGCTTGGCTTGGGATGCTTGCACTTGAATTGATCGTTCTGTCCCCGCTCGCTGCTGCAAGTCAGAGGTTTCACTGGACACTGAGGGGGCCTGTGGCTCAGGCTATTTGGCTCCTCTTTGCCGCAGCATGGCTGGGTCCTGCGGATGCGCCTCAGATCCCCCTTATGATCGCTGCGGCAGCCGCCGTCCTGCTCGTACCTACCTTCTTCGTTGCGGTCTGGCTGGAGCGGCCCATCTGCCTTAAAGCCTGGCCCGCGGCCGACCGCGAAACGATACGCCGCGCCGTGTTCAAGGCCAATCTGGTGTCCTACGGTCTGCTGCTCTTGCTTGCCAGTGGATGGATCGGATATATGCTGGTGACGGGCGCTGCCCGCGCGACAAGCTGAACGACTCTGAAAACCGCGTTTTCGCTACAACTCAATTCACGCGACCAATTTCGACGCCGCGCGGTACTCGCGGCCGCAACACGCCCTCGGATTCTTGAGGACGGGGAAATTATCGTGATATCCTCAACACAGAATGGCGATTGAGTTTGAGTGGGACCCGAAAAAAGCCGAAGCCAATCGTGCCATTCACGGGATTGCCTTTGAGGAAGCGCTGACGGTCTTCCGTGATCCTTTGGCCCGCATTTTCGACGATGAGGGGCACTCTGAAGCTGAGGCGCGAGAAATTATCATTGGTCATTCGGAGAGACATCACCTAATTCTTGTTTGCTTTGCTGTGCGCGGAAACAGAATTCGCTTGATCAGCGCCCGCAAAGCAACGAAGCGTGAGCGTAGAGACTATGAAGAAATCCTCGAACGGTAAGAAGCGCGGGAACCAACACGACACGATGCGGAAAGAGTATCGGTTCGACTACCGTCGCGCCAAACCGAACCGTTTTGCGGCGGAGATCTCGAAAGGCACGGTGGCTGTGGTGCTCGAACCGGATGTCGCTGCGGTCTTCAGATCGTCGGACGCCGTCAACACCCTCCTGCGTTCGGTCATCGCCGCCATGCCGGAATCGAAGCGCCAAGCTCGTTGAGGCGCGGCACAGCCGACAGGGTGAACGACAGCCTTTAGCTTGAGGAGTTAGCGTGAAGCCTCGAAAACTACTTAAAAAGGCGCTGTCCTCTCCTGCCAACCTTTGATTTACAGAAGCTGTCGCTCTGGCGCGCGCCTTTGGATTTCATTTATCGCGTGTAAGGGGCAGTCACCACATCTTCGCGAATCCGCGAGTGCGCGAACTGGTAAACCTCCAGGAAGTGGGAGGGAAGGCAAAACCGTACCAAGTCAAGCAGTTGCTCACTCTCGTGGAAAGGTATAATCTGTCTTTGGGCGGTGAGGAATGACCGATTACCATATCAACATTTTCTTCAGCGAGGAAGACGGCGGGTACATTGCCGACATTCCGGATCTCCCGCACTGTTCTGCTTTCGGCAAGAGCCCGGAGGAGGCTCTGGCGGAGGTCCTGACCGCCAAAACCGCGTGGCTTGAGGCGGCCAAGGCCGAGGGCAAACCGATTCCCGAACCCTCGTTCAAGCCCGTGATTTACCAGTCCTCAAAGGTTCCGGTCTGAGTCTTTCGCGCTCACACCACCAGCTTCCACGGGGCGCGGTATTCGCGGCCGAGCAGCCGCTTGGCGCGCTCGTCGCCCACGGTCAACTGCTGGCGCGCCACGTCCCAGACGATCCTCTGCTGGCTGCGCAGGGCGACGTTGCCGAGCAGGCAGGCGCTGGTCGAGCGATGCCCGATTTCGATGTCCGAGACGGGCCGCTGGCGCGACTTGACGCAGTCCACGAAGTTCCGCACGTGGTCGAAGTGGTCCTCGTTCACCGAGGGCATCGCCATGGAGGCGGTCCGGTCCACGCGCTTGCCGTTTCGCTCGGTTGTTTCCGGAATCAGCTTGAATCCGCTGCGATCGATGAACAGCGTCCCATCCGTGCCGTGAAACTCGATACCGTAGCTCTTGTCATACATCGAGTTGCCATTATCCCAGCGGTTCTCATACGTGCAGATGAAATGCGGATATTCGAACGTCACTTGCAGCGTGTCGGGAGTCTCGGCGTTATCCTGGATATAGAATTTTCCACCCCCAGATGAAATCGCGCTCGGTCCGTCCACTTTCATCGCCCACTGCACGATGTCCATCAGGTGAACTCCCCAGTCGGTCATGAAGCCGCCCGCGTAGTCCCAGAAATAGCGGAAGGTGGACCAGCGGTCGCCCACGCCGAAGCGGTTGGTGTTGAAGGCGACCTTGGGAGCGGGTCCGAGCCACATCTCCCAGTCGAGGCCGGCGGGCGGGGAGGAATCGGGCGCATTGCCGATGCCTTCCGGATAATTGTTGTCGTAATTCCAGGTGCGCACAAAACTGACCTTGCCGATCATTCCTTGCTCGACCGCCGCGACGGCTTTTTGAAAGTGAATCCCCGAGCGCTGCTGCGTGCCCACCTGCACCACGCGATTGTATTTGCGCGCCGCCTCGACCATCCGCCGGCCTTCCTCGACGGTGGTCGAAATCGGTTTTTCGACGTAAACGTCTTTGCCGGCCTTGCACGCTTCGACGGCCATCAGCGCGTGCCAGTGATCGGGTGTGGCCACAATCACCGCGTCAATATCTTTGCGATCGAGAATTTGGCGAAAATCTTTGCACGTTGCCGCTTTGCCGTCGCTCGCCTTCAGCCCGGCTTCCAGATTGGGCGCGAAGACGTCGCACACCACGGCAATCTCGACATCGGGCTGCTTGGCGAAATCCTCCAGATTGTAGCGGCCCATACGGCCCATGCCGATGACGCCCACGCGCAGCTTGTCGCTGGCCCCGAAAGCCTTTTCGGGAGCCTGTGCGGCGGAAAGGGCCAGCCCCGCACTGGCCGTCGCGACCGCGGTGCGCCGGATAAAATCTCGTCTGGACATTTCCTGACTCATGGGATGTCCTCCTCTTGATGAGCAAGCATGCGCTCAAAGAATTCGAATTGGGACAATTTCTTATCACAGAAGGCGGGGTTGGCCAAGCGGAATTCAGGATGGACGCGGGGCGAGGTTGGCCGAGGGGGATGGAAGGGACAGCAGTTCGCGTGGAGCACGCTTCAGCGCCCGAGCGGTAGGGCTGAACGAGTGCCGCTCAGGAACGCGCAAACTCGGCCGCGCCCCGCACTTCCTTCCAAAGCGCGACGTAAGGCTTCAGGTCCTCCATCATTTTTCGGAACTGTACAGGGTCGAGCGACTGCGCGCCGTCGCTCATGGCTTTTTCGGGGCAGGGGTGCACCTCGACCAGCAATCCGTCGGCGCCAATCGCCACCGCGGCGCGCGCGAGCGAGGGAACCAGGGCGCGCCTGCCCGCCGCGTGGCTGGGATCGAGCACCACAGGCAAGTGCGTCAGCTCGTTCAGCACCGGAATAGCGGAGATGTCGCAGGTGTTGCGCGTGGCCGTTTCGAACGTGCGGATGCCGCGCTCGCAGAGGATGATGTTGGAGTTTCCGTGCGCGGTGATGTATTCCGCGGACATCAGCAGCTCTTTGATGGTCGAGCTCATGCCGCGCTTGAGCAACACCGGCCGCGGGCATTTCCCCAGCGCCTTGAGCAGCGCGAAGTTCTGCATGTTGCGCGCGCCGACCTGCATGATGTTGGCGTATCCGGCGACCAAGTCCACGTCGCTGTCGCTCATCACCTCGGTCACGATGGCGAGTCCTGTGGCCCGCCGCGCCTTGTCGAGGAGCCTGAGGCCTTCGAGTTCCAGGCCCTGAAAATCGTAGGGCGAAGTCCGCGGCTTGAAGGCGCCGCCGCGCAGGATCTTGCCCCCCGCGGCCGCGACCGTTTCCGCCGCGTCCATGATCTGCCTCTCGCTCTCGACCGAGCACGGGCCCGCCATCACCACAAACTCGTCGCCGCCGATCGAGACGCCGTTAACCGGAATCTGCGTGCGCTCCTTCTTGAATTCGCGGCTGACGAATTTGTAGGGCGAAGAGATGCGCACGGCGCTTTCGACACCGGGCGCGCCCTCCAGCGACTCCAGGCAGGCCGTGACGTCGCCCACACCGACCGCGCCGATCACCACCCGCTGCTCGCCCTGAATCGAGTGCACCTTGTAGCCGAACTCGCGGATGCGCTCGCAGACGTGCTCGATCTGTTCTTTCGTCGCGTCCAACTTCATGGAAATGATCATGGCGTTTCACCCCAAAATGAAAAAGCCCACTCGCTCCGAGTGGGCTGGTCTTTTTTTGATTGCTTATCCGTTCAGACCAACGCCACTCTACCGGCTAGGGTTAAAGCCCCAAAACCGGTAAAACGAAAACGCGTTGGCGTAGGTCCGAACCATGACACGCGAAGTATACCCCAAGCGATTCGGCCTTTGCAAGCGGCCTGAAGCGCCTGTGCTCGCCTGACGCCGGCCCAAGACGGGCCTCAAATTAGGTTCGTTTCGAATTGCTCCACACGGCCTGCCCTGTACAATCAGTAAGTTAGTGCCCCTTCAGAAAGAATAATGGATTGTTTTGCGCTGACTGACCGAGCAATTCGTCGCTGCCCGGTGCATATTGGGTTGGGACCATCGGTGCGCGGCTTTGATGAGCATTTGGGCTTCCAGCAACGTCAGATTGGCATTTTCAACCGCTGTACTATACACCACCGCAGTTCTGCCGCCGCATTGTTTCGCGGTGGCGATGACAAAACGTATCCGGAGAATTGGGGCACCGGCAATGCTCTTGACCACTCTCCCAAGCTTGGCCCTTGGTATCGGATGAAACCGAAAATCAGGGTAGGGGTCACAAAGTCGGTTTCCTTTTTGTCCCTTTGGGTGTAAATTGCCAGTTCCGCCAGCGAGGGTGAGCCAGTGCACCGTCGTTGGAGCTCTAAAGATATAAGCGCTTATTTCAAAGAGGCCTTCATTTTGAGGCCTGAGTGACGGGGGAACACATGAAAAACGTATTCGAGAGCATATCGCCAACGGGGAAATCTGTGATGTTGAGTCGCGTAGCTCGCGGAGCCGCGGTTGGGCTGCTGTTTGTTCTTTTTGCCTTTTCCGGAGTTGCCGCGGCGCAGACCGCCAAACCGGCCGGGCCTGACTTGGCCCACCAGTCGACCCTCTACGTGGTCGGCTACGCCCACCTGGACACGGAGTGGCGCTGGGAATACCCGCAGTCCATTGACGAGTACCTGAGCAAAACCATGCGCAACAACTTTGCCCTGTTTGAAAAATACCCGCATTACATCTTCAATTTTTCCGGCGCCAACCGCTACATGATGATGAAGGAGTATTTCCCCGCGGACTACGCGCGGCTCAAACACTATGTCGCGCAGGGCCGGTGGTTCCCGGCGGGTTCGTCCATGGAAGAAAACGACGTCAACTCACCCTCCGCCGAATCCATCCTGCGGCAGGTTCTCTACGGCAACGAATTCTTCCGCCACGAATTCGGCAAGGCCAGCGAAGAATACATGCTGCCGGACTGCTTCGGATTTCCCGCGTCGCTGCCCAGCATCCTGGCGCACGCGGGCGTTAAAGGGTTCTCCACGCAGAAGCTTTCCGCTGCCTGGCAGCCGGCGCCGCACGTCGGCGGCCCGGATTCACCGGAAGAGACTCCGGAAGGCATTCCTTTCAACGTCGGAATTTGGGAGGGGCCGGATGGCAAGACCGTGATCGCCGCCCTCAACCCAAGCACCTATGGAAGCCAGGTTTACACCGATCTCAGCAAGAACAACGCCCCAGTGAACATCGGGCAACGCTCGAACGAGTACGTCTTCGATTGGCCCGACCGCGTCAACGTCAACGGAAAGGTCACGGGCGTGTATGCCGACTATCACTATGTCGGCACGGGCGACACGGGCGGCTCTCCCAACGAGGATTCCGTCAAACTCATGGAAGCCATTATCACCAAGGGCAAGACCGTCCTGCCCCAGCCCGCCTCGGTTTTTGAAGAGGAAGAGCCGGTGGGGGCGCCCCAAGGACAGCCGGTGCAGGTCGGCGATGGCCCGTTGCATGTGATCTGGTCGGACGCGGATCAGATGTTCCGCGATATCAAACCGGGGGAAACGAAGCGCATGCCGCGCTACAAGGGTGATTTGGAATTGATCAATCACTCCGCAGGTTCCATCACCTCACAGACGTACCACAAGCGTTGGAACCGAGTGAATGAGGTGCTGGCCAGCGCCGCCGAAGAAGCTTCGGTCGCGGCCGCGTGGCTCGGCGGCCGGACTTATCCCCAGGAGCGCCTGAATCATGCCTGGCGACTCGTGCTGGGCGGCCAATTCCACGACATCCTGGCCGGAACTTCCACGCCCCGCTCCTATGAGTTTTCGTGGAATGATGACGTGATTGCCATGAACCAGTTTGCGGGCGTGATTACCAGCGCGACCGATGCAATTGCCTCCGCGCTGAATACGGAAGGGCAGGGAACGCCCATCGTGGTTTACAACTGGCTGAACATTCCTCGGGAGGGGGTGGTCGAGGCCAAGGTCAACTTTCCCGGCGGTGCGCCGAAAGCGGTTCGCGTCGTGGGCCCCGACGGCAAAGAAGTTCCTTCGCAGATTGACGGGGCGAACGGAGACGTTGCGAAGGTCGTGTTCGTGGCGCAAGTGCCCTCGGTCGGCTACGCCGTGTATGACGTTCGGCCCGCCGAGTCGCCTTCTTCCTCCTCGGAACTCAGCGTGAGTGAGTCTTCACTCGAAAACGCCCGCTATCGCGTCAAGATCGACGAGAACGGCGACGTCTCGAGCGTCTTCGACAAGAAGCTCAATCGCGAGCTCCTCTCAGCTCCCATCCGCTTGGTCATCATCAAGGACAATCCCGAGCACTGGCCCGCCTGGAATATGGACTTCGAAGACGAGCAACGCCCGCCGCGCACCATCGTCGGCGGACCGGCAACCGTCAAGGTCGTGGAGAACGGCCCGGCGCGGGTGGCCGTCGCCATTACCCGCGAGGCCGAGAATTCCAAATTCACGCAAACGGTGCGCCTGGCTGCGGGCGACGCCGGCAATCGCGTGGAATTCGCCGACTCGATTGACTGGATGGCAAAAGAAGCCAACTTGAAAGTCGAGTTCCCGCTGGCTGCCTCCAACGAGATGGCCACGTACAACTGGGATGTCGGCACCGTCGAGCGCCCCAACGAAAATGAGCGGCAGTTCGAGGTCGCCACGCATCGCTGGATTGACCTCACCGACAAGAGCGGAGCCTTCGGCGTGACGATTCTGACTGACGATAAGGTCGGGTCCGACAAGCCGAACGACAACACGATTCGACTGACCTTGATGCGGACGCCCGGGACGCGAGGCGGATATCCCGACCAGGGAACGCAGGATTGGGGCCACCACGAACCGATTTTCGGCCTTGTCGGCCACGCAGGCGACTGGCGCCAGGGCCAAACGGACTGGCAGGGGTACCGGCTGAATGAGCCGTTGATGGCGTTTCAAACTACAAAGCATGCCGGATTTCTTGGCAAGGGATTTTCGCTTCTGAAAGTCAGCAGCAGCCGCGTGCGGGTCATGGCCTTGAAAAAGGCCGAGGCCAGCGACGAAGTTATCGTTCGCCTGGTGGAGATGAGCGGGAAAGATGAGCCGAACGTGCGCATTTCGTTTGCGGCGCCGATCACGGCGGCGCGCGAGGTCAACGGCCAGGAACAGCCCGTCGGACCCGCGACGGTGAAGGAAGGCGCGCTCGTCGCCTCGTTCAGCGCCTATCAACCGCGTACGTTTACGGTCAAGCTGGCCCCGCCGCGACAGCGTGTTGCACCGCCGCTTTCGAAGCCCGTCACGCTGGCCTACGATGCCTCGGTGGCAACCGATGACGGCAAGCCCGCCGAGGGCTGCTTCGATTGCAATCCCAACCGCCAGAATGGGTCTCAGGGCAAAGCGCTGGCGGCGGAAATGCTGCCCACCGCCATTGATTATGCTGGGATTCGTTTCCAGCTCGCTCATGCGGGAGGAGGAAGGCTCAACGCTGTGACCGCGCGCGGCCAGACGATTGACCTGCCCGCAGGAAAGTACAACCGGCTTTACCTCCTGGCTGCCTCCTACGGCGGCGATCAGAGCGACACGTTCCGCGTGGGCACCAGCTCCCTCCCCCTCACCATCGAGGACTGGGGCGGCTTCATCGGGCAGTGGGATTACCGGACGTGGAATGAGAAGCAGGTCGAAGTGCCGGTTCCACCCGAACCGGCGCCGGATGACATGAGTCCGGCCGCGCAACGGGCGCGCCGCTTCCGCGCGTACGTGCAGAAAAACGGGCCCATGGTGCGAACCGAGCTGGAATACACGGGACTGAAGCCGGGCTACATCAAGCGCGCGCCGGTGGCGTGGTTCGCTTCGCACGACCACGCTTCGGACGGCTCCAATGAAGCCTATTCCTATTCTTATCTGTTTGCGTATGATGTGGCCTTTCAACCCGGCGCGAAGGTGCTGACATTGCCCGATAACCCTAGAATACGCGTTCTGGCCGTTACCGTGGCCGAAGAAGCGCCCGAAGTACATCCCGTTCATCCGCTCTACGACACGCTCGCGCGCGACAAGCGGGCCGTCGCCGCCTTGGTCAGGGGAGAGTATTCGTCCCGAAACTCGAATAGGACTGCCCAAGAAACGCCGAGTCGTGATAGGGTGTTGGCCCGCCGATAGGCGACTGAGCGAGGAACAAAAAACACTATGAAGCTGAACTCGATTCTGCTGAAGAGCACCATCGTCGCAGCGCTGGGCGGTCTGCTTTTCGGATTTGACACGGCGGTTATCTCCGGCACGACTCATGGGCTGACCGAGCAGTATCAACTCTCCCATCTTTCCCTCGGCGTCACCGTCGCCATTGCCCTGGTCGGCACGATTTTCGGCGCCGCGCTTGCCGCCATTCCGGGCGACCGGTACGGCCGGCGGGAGAGCCTGCGGTGGCTGGCCATCCTTTATCTCGTTTCCGCGGTCGGCTGCGCTTTTGCCTGGAACTGGTACGCCTTGCTGGGCGCGCGCTTTGTGGCCGGGCTGGGCATCGGCGGCTCGTCGGTGCTCGGGCCGATGTACATTGCTGAAATCGCGCCCGCGAAGTGGCGCGGCCGCCTGGTGGGGGTCTTCCAGTTCGACATCGTTTTCGGAATCCTGCTCGCCTACTTTTCCAATTACGTCATCGGGCAGATGCAGTTTGGAGCCTACGAGTGGCGCTGGATGTTGGGCGTTTCGGGAATTCCCGCCGCGCTCTTCTTCGTCATGCTCTTTGGAATTCCGCGCAGCCCGCGCTGGCTGGTCAAAAAGCGGCGCGTAGATGAAGCACGCCAAGTCCTGCAGCAGGTGGGCGAAGAGAATTTCGAGCAGGAGTTGCAGGACATCATCGCCTCGATTGACGTTGAACACGCGCAGGAGCCGCTGTTTTCGCGCAAGTACCGCGTGCCGATTTTTCTGGCGGTTTCGATCGCCATGTTCAACCAACTATCCGGCATCAACGCGATTCTCTACTACCTGAACGACATCTTCATGCGCGCGGGATTCAGCAAGGTTTCCGGAGAATTGCAGGCGGTCGTGATCGGTGCCACCAACCTCGTTTTCACCGTGATCGCCATGGCGGTGATTGACAAGCTGGGCCGAAAGACGCTGCTGCTGGTCGGATCGGTCGGAACGGCCTTGTGCCTCGGCGGCGTCTCTGCCATATTCTTTTCCGGCAAGCACGAAAGCTTGCTGGTCTGGATGCTGGTGGGCTTCATTGCATCGTTTGCATTTTCGCAAGGAGCGGTGATTTGGGTCTATATCAGCGAGGTATTTCCCAACCAGGTACGGGCCAAGGGGCAGAGCCTGGGCACGTTTACCCATTGGTTTATGAACGCGGGCATTTCCCTGACCTTCCCGCTGCTGGCGGCCTCCTCGGGCGGGTATCCCTTTGTGTTCTTTTCGGTGATGATGGTGCTCCAGTTCTTCGTGGTTCTTTTCATGTATCCCGAA
>JAHEKS010000403.1 GCA_024638215.1 Acidobacteriota bacterium
CAAGATACCGGAAAACCACCCTTTAAGAGAGAACCGCAAGGTAGTTGAACTCGATGCGGTTGGCCCTGACCCTTCTGTTAACATTCTGCTGGAAGATGTTGCAAGGTGCGGATTCCGATGATGGTGATGGGTGATTCCGAATTGATCGTGATGGCTTATTCCGGTGCGTAATAATCATCACGATCGGAGCGAAGCGACGCTGACGTTCTTATCGTGCTTGAGTTGACCGCGATCGGTCAATGGGAATTTGGTTTCGGCTTCATTTTTTATCCTTTGCTGTTGATATAAACCCGCCGTCGGCGTGGTGGAAATGTGGGAATCCAGCGTTTTGGTTTCTGGCTGGATTTCCAAGGCCGGTGGAAAGAGTGGGAAACTCGCTTTGGGAGTTTTCCAGGCTTTCCACGGGGCGTCATTTCCACCGCGCTGTTCATCTCGCAGTTCTCGGAGCGAAGCGACGCCCAGGGTCTGTTCATTGCGGCGGGTGTTCTTGCTTCCTTTGGGGTTTCTTTTTTCGTGTTTGGCCAAAATCTCCACTTTCCCCACCAAAATCTTGCGCCAGGATCGCCTAGGGACGACGATCTCAGGGTCTCTTGACCGGGGATGCCTTGCTTTTTGCTCAGGCCTTCTTGCCACCGCGTTCTTTGCGCATGGACTCGCCGCGCATCTCGATGCGATGGGCGTTGTGCACCAGCCGGTCCAGAATGCTGTCGGCCAAAGTAGGATCGCCGATCTGCTCGTGCCACTTGGCTACAGGCAGTTGGCTGGTGAGGATCGTCGAGCGCGTCTGATAGCGGTCTTCGCAGATCTCCAGGAAGTCCCGCCGCTCACTTTCCCCGAGCGGCGCATGGGCCCAATCATCCACAATCAGCACGTCGATGCGGGCCAGCCGAGCCAGGCGGCTTCCCAGGCTGCCATCGGCCCGCGCCAAGACCAGATCGCGAAACAGTTTCGGGAGGCGGATGAAGAAAGCACTGAAACCGTCCCGGCAGGCTTTCTCGGCCAGGGCGCAGGCCAGCCAGCTTTTCCCGACCCCGCACGGTCCCAGCAAGAAAACATTCTGATGCTCCCGGACCCAGGCGGAGTTTTGGGTCAAGGAACGAAGGAACGAGCGGTCCAGGCCGCGCGGGGTGCGGAAGTCGATGTCCTCGACCGAGGCCCGGTAGCGGAATTTGGCCTGGGTGAGGCGGCGCGCCAAGGCGCGATTCTGCCGCCAGGTCCACTCCTGATCGACCAGTAGGGCGAAGCGTTCCTCGAAACTGAGGTTCGCCAAGCCGTCGTGTTGAGCGGGATCCGATTGCGCACGGAAGGCCTCGGCCATGCCGTGCAAACGTAAGGTCTCAAGTTTTTCCAAAGTGGGTTGATTTAGCATTCAGACTCCTTTGCTGAATAAAGTGGGGGTTCAGGTCCCGGCGAGTGGGACGAGGGATCGAAATACGAAGCGCCGCGCAGATTCTCGTGCGCGACGGGGGGCGAGGAAGGCGGTGTCTCCAGCGCTTGGCGGTCAAGCGAGCGCTCCAGAATCGACTTTACGCTGTGATAGGAACAGGCGCCGGTCGCAACGGCCCGCCGCGATGCGGCCTCCAGGCGCTCGGTCGCATAGCGCTGGCCGAGGCGCAGAATGCCCAGGCAGGAGCGGTAGCCCATCTCCGGGTGGGGCTTGCTCTTGAGAATCTCGGCAAATAATTGGGCGGTAGCCGGTCCGACCGACTGCGCCCAACCGAGCAGGCGCGAGGGCGGCCAAGCCAAGTGCTGCTGATGGCTCTTCGGGCGGTGTTCGTTGACGGTCGTGGCTTGATAAGGCTGACGGCTGCGGGCGTGGGAGGCGACGCGCTGGCCGCGGTGAAAGATCTCGATCGTGGTCGCCGTGGAGCGAATCTCCACCCGTTCGCCAGTGAGCGTATAAGGGACGCTGTAGAAGTGGCGGTCGAACTGGACGTGGTAATCAATGTTGACCCGCGCCTGTGTCCAGTGATGAAGTTCGAAGCGTTGGACAGGCAGCGGCATGAGGGCCGGCTGATCCAACTCTTGGAACAAGCTGGCCCGCGAGCCCGTGCGCTTGCGGAAGGGCCGCTGGTTGAGCTTCTCCACTAATTCTCGAATCGCCTGGTTGAGCTCGGAGAGGCTGAAGAAGCGGCGGTGCCGGAGCGCGGCGACCACCCACCGTTCAGCCAGCAGCACGGCCTGTTCCACCTTGGCCTTGTCCCGGGGCCGGTAAGGACGTGCCGGCAGGACGCCGAGGCCATAATGCCGGGCCATTTCCTGATAGGCCGGGTTGAGGTCAGGTTCATAACGGCAAGCGCGGCTGACGCCGGTCTTCGTGTTGTCAGGGACGACCAGCCTGGGAACCGAACCCAGAAATTCGAAGGTGCGGACGTGAGCGGCGAGCCAGTCTTCTAATCCTTGGCTCCAGGTGGCTTCAGCATAAGTGTAGTTGCTGGCGCCCAGCACGGCGACGAAGATCGAGGCCTGACGCGTGGGCCCACCCTGAGGGTCATGGATGGGGATGGTGTCCCCGGCGTAATCGACGAAGAGTTTTTCGCCGGCCTTATGCTCCTGGCGCAGCACCACGTCCAGATGGCGGCGCCAGCGATGATAGAGCTCGCAGAAGTGGCTGTAGCCATAGCCGTCCGGGTGGTTCTGGCGGTATTCCTCCCACAGGAGTTGCAGGGTCAGGTGACGGTGGGATTGCAGTTCCTGGTGAAGGTATGCAAAGTCGGGCGTGGGCCGGCGGGTTTCGTAGCGGCGCAGGGGATGCCCGAACAGCGCCTCTTCCACCCGGGCCTCGTCCCAGCCTTCTGGCAGCGGCCAGCTGACCCCCGCCTCCCGAGCTCGCTTCAGGCAATTCGAAACACTGGCTTGAGAGATCGAACAACTGCGAGCGATCTGACCTTGGCTCAGGCCCAACTCGAACCGGAGCCGCAGCACTTCTCTGAATTTTCGCATGGACAATCTTTCTGTTGGCAATGTGGATTCCTCCTCGTTTCAGAGGAACCCCGATCGCCCGATTCTTGTCCAGCGTCGCTCGCCCTAACCTTGTCTCCTTGGGATGAACCCTGGCGGCCCTTCCGGCGCCCGGTCGAGAACCAAATGGCCCGACTCGGAGAGCCATCACTTCACCCCGGAACGATTATTACGATCCCCGGAATCATCATCACGATGATCCCGGAATTGCCATCACGATCAATTCGGAATGCCCATCACGATCATTTCGGAATCGCCATCACAAGACCCCGGAATCCGCATAGAACCCTGATTTGACCTTTATCGGGTGGTTTTGGAGCGGTGGGGTGATGAAGGGCTGGCGCGAGTGCTCGTTTTCGTGGTGCGCTGCGCTGTTG
>JAHEKS010000404.1 GCA_024638215.1 Acidobacteriota bacterium
GCAGCCGCACTTGGGGCCGTCCAGCATCAGGATCATGTGGCCTAGTTCGCCCGCCGCGCCGCGGCTGCCGTCGTAGAGCTCGTCATGCAGGATGATCCCTCCGCCGATGCCCGTTCCCACAAAAATCCCCACCACGTCGTGCGAACCCTGCGCTGCCCCCAGCGCGTGCTCGCCCACCGCGCCTACATTGACGTCGTTTTCGACCAGCACGGGAACGCCCAGAAGGCTTTTGAGCTTCGCGCCCAGCCGGACGTCTTTCCAGCCCAGGTTCGGCGCCTCGCGCACGATGCCGCGTAGCGGGTCCACCGCGCCCGGCGCGCCGATCGAGATGGCGCGGATGGACGACCATTTGGCTTCCGCCTTGTCCACCGCTTCTTCGATCAGGTCGGCAATCTCTTCGATCAGCTTGCGCGGCTTGTCAGTGACCTTGGTGCGGCGCTTGTCTTCGCCCAGAATCTGATAGCTGGTGTCCACCGCCAGGGCGCGCATGCTCGTGCCGCCCAGGTCCACGCCAACGATCAAATCTTTTCGATTCGGCATCGTCAAACCTTCCTCGGCTGATTGTGTCGCGACAGTCTACCGCAATCGGACCCGGCAAGGAACACCGATCTCGCTCACGAAGCGGGCGCGCAAAATACGCTTGTGTGGTTGCGGGTTTTGCTTTACATTACGCCGTACCCGTTTGAATCTCGAACGCCCTATCGTCACGGGAGGCCCGACATGCCCAGATTTTGCACGCAGTGCGGCTCGCCCGCCGCGAACGATGCTGTGAAGTTCTGCGCCAAGTGCGGCGCTTCGCTGCCAGCGGTCTCTCAAGCCCCGGCGCAGCCGCCGGTGTCCTCTCCCGCGGCGGCTCCAACACCACCTGCCGCTGCGCCCGCTCCGGCTTCCATGGCGGTTGCGCCGGTGGCAGCCAAATCGTCAAGCGCGTGGATCAAAGTCCTCGTGGGAGTCCTTGGGTTCTTCGTTGTCGTAGGCGCTTTGGGAGTCGCCACTTGCGCCTATATCGGTTACAAGGCCAAACAAAAGTTCGACCAGGCAAAAGCGGAATATGGCGTGGGGAATACCGGCCCGGCCGCGCAGGAGCGCGACGTCTGTTCTCTGATTACCAAGGAAGAGGTGTCGCAATTCACCGGGGTGGCTGTCACGAGCGCCACGGGCTCGACTGACAAATGTGATTACACCTCCGCCACGAACTCCCTCGTCCTGGAAAACGACGTGAGCTGGCAAGGCGGCAAGTTGGGGTTGAAACTAGGCGTCATGGCCCTGAAGAACATGGCGGGCCAAAACACCTTTGTCCAAGTCCCAGGAATCGGCGACGAAGCCTACACCATTGCCCTGGATGCCAAGACCGCCGCGGACATGCAAAAGCAAGCGCAGAGCGATCAGTCCGGCACGGTGAAAGGCATGCAGCACCTCCTGGCCATGGCGCCGCTTATGTTCCGCCAAGCCGACGTGATGGTTACGGTGAGGGTCGTAGAGGCGGCCGACCCCGATGCCGCCAAGCGATCCATCGCCAAAACTATCGCTTCACGGCTGTGAAATCTCGAAGCCTTGTGGTGCCGCTGTCTGCGGCCCAGCCGAGCTTCTCCGTCCCACGAGCGCCGGATTTCTTCGCGCGTCAGGAAGAAAAGCAGATTCCTCGCTGCGCTCGGAATGTCGTCATTCTGTGCGGAGCGAAGAATCTGCATTTTGCTTACAGCCCAAGGCCGCGCTCGAGGCTACATCCCGCTTTCGTCCGCCGAAGGGCCGTAGATGGCGGGAACGGGAACGTCGTTCAGGCGCAGGTAAACACCCAGTTGCGCCCGGTGATGAATGATGTGGTTCATCACCAACCCCCGAAGCACCGCGATTCGGGGCAGGGTGAAGATGTTCTTCCCTCCCGCCAGCAAGCTCCACGGCTTCAGCAGATGCTCGTCGCTGGCTTTGGCAATGACCGTGCGCGCCTTCGCTGCGCTTTCATCAAAAAGCGCCAAAAGTTCCTTTTGCGAGCCCGCTTTCGGCATTTCAAAAGGCGGTCCGCCGACCGGGGCGATGTCCAGTTCGTTTTGGTTAATGGTGAATTCAGCCCACCCCGGGAGCGTGGCCACGTGAACGGCCAGCCGCCCCATGGGCATGGATTTTTCGTGCGGTTTCCAGTCGGGCTTGTCCATAGGAATGCGTTCCAGTGTCTTCCGGGTGTTTCCCATCTCTTGATCGAACTCAGGCAGCAGAATTTCCGCCAGCGACATATCATCCTCCTCAAGCAAGAGTCCGCCACCGGTTTACGGTGCGTGCAAAGCTCTGTTGACGGCTCGCAAACTTTAGGCGAATAAAAGGCGAAAGTCAAGGGCTATTCTTGCGTCCATACTCTCCAAGGGACCAAGCGGCCTTCAATCCGCCCACCGGGTGCAGGCTGGATCGTACTTGCCAGCCAGTTTGCCGCAGCGCGTGCTGCGCCTCCCATCAACCCTTTCATGGAAAAACGAGGAGAGTTTTGGAGCGGGGGACGGGGATCGAACCCGCGACGTCCAGCTTGGGAAAACGGATGTAGATTGAAAATAAGACTTATGGGCGTCCACGGGGTTAATTTCCGACAGCTTAAACAACTTGATTTTTAGCGGGTTTCCTTCCGATCGTCTCCAATTGTCGTAAATCTGTCGTAAGACTTTTGACGTGGCCGGTCCGTATGCCGGAAGCCCTCAACATCGCAGTCGACCGCTTCGCCAAGGAGCTATGCCGCAAGTATCCATCCGCGTTCACTGACGCCAACGCGAAACAGACAAAGAACGTAGTCATTCGCTGGATTCGAACCGCACTTCCGCCACACTCAGGACGGCCCCGCAGCGCAATTGTGACCCTCGCATGGAAGCTTCGCCGTAAGGGTGTACCCTGGCCTGAGATTTACCCTCAGTGCATTCCTGGCCTTGACGTTCTGATGTGGAGGGAGCGCCGCCAAGAAATTCGCCGCCTGCGTAACGCCTACCGTGGCCGCTGTCGGATTATCCGAATCCAGCGGAGCAAAAATCCCTCCCTCGTTTCTCACCCAGAAAACAACTGAAGGGCTTTATTTGCGCCTAATGGCCCGCGTATCGTGAGCGCGTGAGGTGCTGACATGAAATCCATGACACGCGAGAAGCTTGCCAAGCGCAAGGAAAAAGCAGTCCAGTTTGTCCGCGATGTTCGAGACGATGACGAGCTCGCGGACGAGATCGAGGATGAGAGTCTCGAGAACTATGCCGAGCACCGTCATATCCGGCTGTCGAATCCGAAACGCAAGATTGCCCAGAAGAGTCCAGACTTTGAAAGGAGAGCGAACACAATGGCCGTACCCACCAGACGA
>JAHEKS010000132.1 GCA_024638215.1 Acidobacteriota bacterium
CCGTTCGGCGAAATTTGGCGCTAAACTTCTCAAATGCGGAAAGCAGCCGTCCGTCTTGAGTTTCTCCCTGCCGCCTCGGGCGCCTGCGACGCTTTCTTGACGCTTCCGGGCCCTTCCCCTAGAATCTCTGGGAGGCGATGATGGAGGTTGTGATTTATTCCAAACCGGGGTGTCACCTTTGCGACGTCGTCAAGGCGCGGCTCGAGCGGCTGCGCGAATCCATCGCGTTCGACCTTCGCGAAGTGAATATCTTGGAGGACGCGGCGAGCTTCGAGAAATTCAAGGAGGAAATTCCCGTCGTCTTCATCAACGGAAGAAAATCCTTCAAATACCGGCTTGACGAGCGCGATTTTACCCGGCGCGCGGAGGCGATCTTGAACAAAGAAAGGAATCGCGGCAATGGAGCTTGACGTCCTTTCCATCGCCGCGCATCGCGACGACACCGAGCTGACCTGCGGCGGCACAGTAATTAAAATGGCCGAGGCGGGCTACAAGGTGGGCGCGCTCGACTTGACGGCCGGTGAATCCGGAACGCGCGGCAGCGCCGCGTTGCGCGAAAAGGAGGCCGCGCGCGCCGCCAAGGTCATGGGCCTTGCGCACCGCGAGAATCTCTACTTCCCGGACGCGGGCCTGGAGCACGCGCGCGAATACAAGATGAAAATCGCGCAGAAGATCCGTGACTTGCGCCCGCGCACCGTGATTCTGCCTTACTGGGAAGGCCGCCACCCCGACCATTACACGGCGGGCCAGATCGGCTACGAGGCGTGTTTCCTGGCGGGGCTGGCCAAGCTGCCGCTCGAAGGCCGGCCGCACCGCCCGCACAAGATCATCTACGCGACGTTTTACGTGCCGGCGCTGCGCCCGACGTTTGTGGTGGACATCACCGCGCAATTCGACAAGAAGCTGAAGGCCATTCTCTGTTACGCTTCGCAATTCTCGAGCCGCAAGGACATGCAGAACCTTTTCCCCGCCCGCGCCGATCTGCGCGAACGCGTGGGCTCGCTCGCCCGGCACTACGGCTTGATGGTCGGCGTGCGCTACGGCGAGTCCTTCGTAACGCGGGAAGTGGCGGCCGTAGATGACATCGTCAAGATGCCGGTGAAATCCATTTGAAAGGCGATTCGGCTCTATTCCCGATTCATGAAATCCGAAGGGCCGAGTCCAGAAGGAGAAGCCGGTTGAGCAAACTCCGAACTTGCGCCCTGGCGACCGGAGCCGTGATGCTCGGGAGCCTCGTCTGGGCTCCGTTCCTCGCTACCGCCGCACCGCAAACTCCACTCTCGAGTTCCGAGCAGCAAGCTTCTCAGGCGCCGGGCGCCACGCAGAATCCTTCGAGTGCCCCTCCCGCCGATATCTGGTGGCAAAACGCCATGGCCGCGGGCGACAGAGATTTCAGCCAGGGAGACTATGATGCGGCCGCGCGGCAGTTCGAAGCAGCGCTCGCCGAGGCGAGGAAGAACCCGGGAAACGACCAGCAGGTGGTCGGCTCGCTCTCCAAGCTGGCCGAGGCGTATCAGATGCTCGACCGATACAGCGATGCCGCCGCCGCGTATCGCCAAGCCTTGCAGATTTGGGAGCGCGTGCTGGGACCGGACTCCTTGATTGTCGCCAAGGGACTGGAAAAGCTTGCGGGCGTTTATCACCTTCAAGGCAAGGATGACGACGCGATAAGCACCTATCAGCGCGCTATGGGCATCATCGAAAAATCTGCGGGGTCTTCCAGCACGGCGCTCGACCCGGACCTGAAGGGACTGGCGGAGATTTATCGCAGCCAGGGCCGTTATGCGGAAGCTGAAAACGCCTGCAAGCAATTGCTGGCCATCTGGGAGGACGCGCTGGGGCTCGAGCATCCCGTGGTGGCGCAGCAACTGAACAACCTGGCTTCCGTTTATCTTGCCGAGGGCAAGGACGCGCTGGCGGCGCCCTTGCTGCGCCGCGCCCTCGCGATTGCGCGGAAGACCATGGGCCCGCAGGACCCCTTTCAGGTGCCCATCCTGAATAATCTCGGCCAGGTCTACTACACCGAGAAAAAATACGCTCAGGCTGAGCCGCTGCTCCGGCGCTCCTTAGCCATCACCCAGCGCATTGCGGGGACGCAAGCGCCCGAGACCGCGAACGTGCTGAACAGTCTGGCACTGGTTTGCGACGCGGAAGGAAAGCGGGCGGCAGCCGAGCCGTTGTACCGCCGCGCGCTCAAGATCTGGGAGGCGACGAAAGGCCCCAACAGCCCCGAGGTGGCGGCGGCCCTGAACAATCTGGCGGGCCTGCTGGCCGCTGAAGGACGGTACAAGGAAGCCGCCCCCATCTATGACCGCTCGCTGGAAGTGGTTCAGAAGGCCTATGGAGCAAGCGATCTGCACGTGGCGCTGGCGCTAGAAAGCTACGCCGCGTTCTTGCGCAAGACCAAGCGCACCGAGGAAGCCCAGCGCATGGAGGAGGCCGCCCAGGCCATCCGGAAGCTGCATGCCGGAAAATCCACCCCCGCCGCCAGCTCCCCCAAGTAAGTTCCTCACCGCACGAGCTCTTTTTTGCTGCGCAATACCGGCCTGAATGGTATTCTGATTCGGAAAAGTGGCTTGAACGTCTCAGTCCGAGGGAAAAGGACAAAAGGTGACCATTCGAAAAGGTCTCGCGCTGTTTCTGGCCTGTATTTGCGCGGCGCTGGGGTCGCTGCCTGCCCAGGCGTCGAAGCGCGATCGTCAATGGACGCAATCCATGGCGGCGGGACAGATCGCTTTTGAGGCCGGCCGCTACGCTCAGGCGGAGCGCCTGCTCAAGATCGCGCTGGCCCGCGCCGAACGGTTTGGCCCTCACGACATGCGCCTGCCAAGCACCCTGAATCACCTGGCGCAGGTTTATCACGAACAGGGGCAATACGCCAAAGCCGAGCCGCTTTACAAGCGCTCCCTGGCGCTGGTCGAGAAATCTCTGGGCCCGATGCACCCCGACGTCGCCGCGAATCTCAATAACCTGGCGACCCTTTACCGCGACGAAGGGCAGTACGAGCAAGCTGAAGTGCTTTATCGCAAGTCGCTCGGGATCATCCGCAAAGCGCAGGGGCCGGACAGCCAGGACGTCGCCATCGCCCTCAATAACCTGGCGGAACTCTACGCCGATGAGGGCAAATACGACGCAGCCGAGCCGCTCTACCAAGAATCGCTGAGAATCTGCAAAAAGACGCAAGGACCCAACGATATGAGCGTGGCCATCAGCCTGAATAATCTGGGCGCGCTTTACGACAACGAGAAGAACTACGACCAGGCCGTCGAATCCTATCAGCGCGCGCTGGCAATCAAGGAACTCAACCTGGGGCCCAGCGACCCGAGCATCTCGTTGACGCTGAGCAATCTGGGAAAGGTTTATGTGGAAGCGCGCCAGTTCGACCAGGCGCAGCCGGTCCTCTACCGCGCGCTGACTATCCTCCACTGGCCGCTCGAAGTTCCCACCAACCCCGTCGCCGGCCGCGCCCTCGACCATCTGGCAACCTATTACCGCGATACCGGGAACACCACACTGGCTGACTTTTACTACAAAAAGTCCATGGAAGTCACTCGCAAGACTCAGGGCCCCCGCAGTTCCTATCTGGCGAGCACCATGAGGGACTACGCCGTGATGCTCCGGCAGGCCAATCGGCCCGCGGAGGCCGCAAAACTGGAGGCGAGCGCGCAGGCCATCGAGGCCCACTCGCAAGACGCTCCGCCCGTATCTCGTGCCCGCAGGGCTCGAGGCAAAAAGGTTCCCGCCAGGGCAAAGCATCCCGCTCGCCGCAAAGTTCGTCGCTGAACCGCACCTCGAGAAGCCTCCCCAAGCTTCGCGTTCTCACCCGCTGCGGGAAAAAACCTGAACGCCGCCTAGGGACGAACCAGTTTCACGCGCAGGATGCGGCCGCGAGCCGGAAACGAAACGTGCTGCTCGTCACCCTCGAGGCGCCCATCGGGCCTCGATTTGCCGTTCACAAACACCCTGCCTTCAGCGGGAGTAATTGAGCTATGCGCGCAGGCGATTCTTCCAGCGGTCGTAAACAAACCAGACGACGGCGGCGACAATCAATAGTCCCAGCGCGGCATCGAAGCGGTGGAAATATTCGCGAAGGATGGTATAGCGCGGCCCCAGCTTCAATCCCAAATAGGCAAGCACCAGGCACCAGGGAAGCGAGCCGAGGAAAGTGTAAAGGTGAAAGCGCCAGACGTTCATGCGCGAGATGCCCGCGGGCAGCGCGATGAAGGTCCGGACGACGGGAAGCAACCGGGCGATGAAAACCGCCCACTCGCCGTAGCGCGCAAAGAAGCGGTCGGCCATTTCCAGGTCGTGGCGTGAGACCAGTGCGTAGCGCCCGTAACGCTCGACCAGCGGCCGCCCGCCCCACGCGCCGACGTAATAGGCCACCAGTGACCCCAAATTGCATCCCAGCGCCCCCGCCACCGCTACCGCCCACAGGTTGAAGCGCCCGGTCGAAACCAGGTAGCCCGAGAACGGCATGATGACTTCCGAAGGCAGCGGAATGCACGCCGACTCGATCGCCATCAGCAGGACGATGCCCGCGTAGCCGCTGCCTGAGATGACGGCGATGATGAAGCGGCCCAAAAGCTCGATGAAGGAAGTCACCATGAGGAGAATTTATCCGGAGCGTGTCCTCCATCGAAAGGCGCGCGAAGGAGGAGAGGCTGGCAGCGGCCTGCCCGCCGGCGAGGAAAGCGCAAGCGGAATCGCGCCCGCTAGAAAGCCTCGGCTTCCTGGGCGAAGGTGTAGCCGGGGAGCGAGGCCGAGCCCGCGGACTTCTCCACTTTGACGCGGCGAACGTCCGCGTCCGTCCCGCCCACCTTCCTCAGCATGGCGTAAGAGGAGAAGGCTTCCGAATAGGTCTTCGTGACCAGCCAGGTGTCGCCGGTTTCGTCCAGCTTCCAAAGCTGGCCTAATCGAATCGAGGGAACAGGCACAGATTCACGCTCCTTGCGGTTGGATCTTACAGCTTGTTCAATTCTCTCCGCCCACGGCGAGAGCTGACCGGGTTAATCTAGCTTTTTTCGGGACGATGAGTCAAGCGCGCGGCGTGGACGGCATCAGGTCAGTCCCCTCCCATGACGGCAATCTCCTCATCATAGCCCTTAAGGAAAGAACTGCGGCAGGAGCTTGCCTTTCGCCAGACAAACGCAAGCTGCCCGTCTTGTAGAGCCAAAGGGTAAGTACCCGCTGCCTGCGATTTCCTTTGACATTTTGCCCGGTTGCCCGTAAGATCACTTTTTACGGATATGGCACTGTGCCTCCAATCCGGCGCGATGTGTTGTTGTAATCCAGCGCCGGCGTGTGGAGGAGTGGCCTAAGTTCTAAGTTAGTTCATCGGACTTCTCAACCCACCGTCGGACCTAAAATCCGGCGGTGGGTTTTTTTGTTTTTGGAGACGACCCAGCATGAAAGCTTCAAACGCACTCTGGACTGAAAAGCTGGCCGGCCAAATGCCGGAAGACCTGGCGCGCGAAATCGAGATTTTCGAGAACGAAATCAGCCTGCGGAAGCAAGGCAAGATGGATGAGCGTGTTTTTGCCGAAACTCGCCTGCGCCGCGGCGCCTATGGCCAACGATACGACAACGGCCAGCGGCACGATGGGAAGAAAGTGCAAGAGATCGCCTACCCTTCCGGAACGCTCACCAAGGGCCCCAATACGCTCTGGGATGCTCCCGGGATGCAGCGCATCAAAATCCCCGCCGGGGGCCTGAAGGGGGCGCAACTTGAGACGCTTGCAGAGCTGGCGGAGGAATACTCCGATGGCATAGCCCACATCACCACCCGGCAGGACATCCAACTCCACTACGTCCACATTGACGATACGCCCGCGATGATGCGGCGCCTTGCGGCAGCAGGAATCACCACGCGCGAGGCCTGTGGAAACGCGGTCCGCAACGTGACCGCATGCCCGCTGGCGGGAGTCTGCCGGGACGAAGCTTTCGACATCACGCCCTATTCGCGCGCGCTCTCCAAATTCTTGCTCGGGCATCCCGATTGCCAGAATTTCGGCCGTAAATTCAAACCGTCGTTCAGCGGCTGCGCGCAGCACGCCTGCGGCCTGGCGAGCATGCACGACCTCGGCCTGGTCGCTGTCAAGCGCGTCGAGAGCGGCGTCGAAAAGCGCGGCTTCCAAATGTACGTGGGCGGCGGCCTGGGCGCGGTTCCCTATCAGGCCAAACTGTTCGACGCGTTCGTTCCACCTGAGGAACTTCTGCCATTGGCGCAGGCCATTGCCCGGGTCTTTGCCCGGCTTGGCGAGAAGAAGAATCGCAACCGCGCTCGCCTCAAATTTCTGGTGCATGATTTGGGCATCGAGAAGTTTCGCGAACTGGTCCTTGAAGAGCGGCGCAATCTTCCGCACGATCATCGCTGGACCGAATACATCGAGACCGCAGGAGCAGAGGCAGAGAGGCCGCTGCGAGCACCCGGCCTCGTGCCGGAAGCGACTTCACCTGACTTCCAACGGTGGCTCACGACCAATACGCGCCCGCAAAAGCAGGAAGGTTACGTAATCGTGACCGTGGCGCTCCCACTCGGCGATATCACCGCGCATCAGCTTCGTGCGCTGGCTGACATCGTGCGGCGATACACGAAGGAAACCGTGCGAACCACGGTGGAACAGAATTTCGTCATTCGCTGGGTGAGCGGCGCGGATTTAGCTAACCTCTATCGGGACCTGCATGCCGCGGGCTTGGCGGCGCCCGGCGCGGGGACGATCGTGGACATTGTTTCGTGCCCCGGAACGGACACCTGCAAGCTCGGAATTTCTTCGTCGCGGGGCCTCGCGGCGGAGTTGCGCAGGCGGCTCGGCGAGAAAAGCTTCGAGCAGGACGCGGCGGTGCAGAATCTGCACATTAAGATCAGCGGATGCTTCAACAGTTGCGGCCAGCACCACGTGGCGGACCTGGGCTTCTATGGCGTCAGCCGCAAGATGGCGGGCTATGCCGTGCCCCACTTTCAAGTCGTCCTGGGCGGCGAATGGGACAGTAACGCCGGCTCGTACGGCCTGCCGGTCGTGGCCGTGCCGTCCAAAAACATTCCGGAAGTGGTTACACGCCTGACCGATCGTTATGTGGCGGCCCGCGAGATCGGCGAAAGCTTCCGCGAGTTCATCGCGCGAATCGGCAAGGCCGAAGTCAGGAAACTCCTCGACGACCTGACGCGCCCGCCCGCGGATTCCAGCGACCGCTCCTTCTTCCGCGATTGGAACGACCCGCGGGAATACAGTCTCGGCGATCTGGGAGTCGGCGAGTGCGCCGGAGAAGTGGTGTCCTCGGCGGATTTTGGCCTGGCGGCGGCGGAGCGGCAGGTCTTCGAGGCGCAATTGGCGCTCGAGGGCGGCGACTTCGCGGCGGCGTGGCAGACCGCGTACCAATCCATGCTCGAAGCGGCGAAGGCGCTGGTGAGGTCCGAACTCGCCGACCTTGCGGACGACCCTGACGAGATCGTTCAAGAATTTCGCGCGCGCTTCTACGACACGCAGAAGTTCTTCGATCCGTTTGTCGGCGGCAAGTTCGCGCACTACCTCTTTGCCGCGCACCGGCACGCGGCGGCGCTGCCCACCCCCGAGAAGGCGCGCCACCTCATCGAAGAAGCGCAGCTTTTCATCGAGGCTTCGCACAACTGCTACAACCGGCTGGCGACGCCGGTTAGTGTCTGAGGAAGTCTGGAAATGGATCTTCAACACGTCAATGCGAAATTATTGGTGCGGGACGCGGAGGCCGTGGACGTCGAGCGGGTGATTCCGGTGTTTCACGGTTGGATCCAGGAACGAACACTCGAGGAAATCCTGCTCGACGTGGCCGACTACCGGCACGTGCCGGCGGGGCCCGGCGTGATCCTCATCGGGCACGAAGCGAACTACAGCCTGGATGACGCTGGCTACCGCCTGGGCGTGCGCTATAACCGCAAGGCGCCGCTCGAGGGAAGCGCGCAGGACCGGTTGGAACAGGCCACACGCGCCGCGCTCCGCGCCTGCAACCTTCTCGAAAACGACTCCCGTTTGGAGGGCAAAATCCGCTTCGACGGACGGAACCTGGAACTCTCCGTCAACGACCGTCTGCTCGCGTCGAACAATGATGCCACGCGCGAAGCGCTGGAGCCGGAAATCCGCGTTTTTTGTGCAAGGCTTTTTGCCGGCAAGGAATACTCGCTGGATTACGATCGGGAGCCGCGCCGGCTGTTTTCTGTGGCTGTCAAGGCTTCGGAGGCTTTCACTTCGGATGCTCTGCTGCGAAATCTTGCGTCCTGATTGACGCACCGCCGCCCCACGTAATGGCGCACGCCTCCCTCCCGATCATCTCGAGGGCACCGAGCCGCCTCGAAATCATCACGCCCAGACGCTATCCTGCCCGCTCCGAGCCCGCCCGCGGGTGCTATAATGTCAAGTTGAGCAATTCTGGAAACCCATGCCAACAATCCTGCTCTGGCTGGCGGTATTACTTTATGGCGTCGGGACGCTGCTGATCGTTCCCTCGGTGGTGCGGCGGCGGCCGTCGCTCTCCCCGCTCGCTCTGGCTGCGGTGGGGACAGGTCTGCTTTTGCACGGGGGATCGCTCGCCGTCCACACCGTCGAGCTCCATCGCCTGCCCATCACGGACGTGCGCAGCGCGCTCTCCTTTTTCGCTTTCCTCGCCACCGTGGCCTTTTTCCTGGTCTATTTGCGATACCGGATCATCTCGCTGGGCCTCTTCATGGTCCCTCTGGTCTTTCTGCTATCCCTGGTTTCGGCGCTGCAGCCCGGCCACTCGTTTGACTCGTCCTCTTTCCGCAACGGCTGGCTGCTGGTGCACATCCTCGCCATTCTTCTAGGCTACGCCGGCCTGCTGGTGACCTTCGTCGCCGCGGTCATGTATCTGATCCAGGAGCGCCAGCTAAAATCGAAGCGCCCGCGCGCCTTCTATTACCGCCTGCCGTCGCTGGAAATCTGCGACAAGCTTTATTACCGGTCGCTGCTTTTCGGGCTGCCGCTTTTGAGCCTCGGACTCATCATGGGATTTGTCTGGGCCAGCCGGACGTGGAAGGGTCCCTGGGAACTCGATCCCAAGATTCTGGCGGCGCTGGTCACCTGGGTGATTTACCTGATCCTTTTCGCGACGCGCGTGAGCGGAAGCTGGAGCGGGCGCCGCGCCGCTTACCTGGCCGTGTTCGGCTTCGCGCTGGTCATGGTGACCTTTCTCGGCATCAGTTTTGTGAGCGGTCCGCACGGGTATTTCCCGAATCTGAGCAATCTGCCATGAACCTGGCCCTGGTCGGAATCAATCATCACACCGCGCCGGTGGAAATCCGCGAGCGCATGAACATCCAGGAAGACCGCCTGCCCGCCGCCGTCGCCGACCTCGTTGGCCGCGATGGGATCGAAGAGGGCCTGATCCTTTCCACCTGCAACCGCGTGGAAGTCATCACGCGGCTGCGCGACCAGGTTGACCCTCAGCCCGCCCTCCGCAGCTTCCTGGCGGATTATCATCACTGCGATCTGGCTCCATACGAAAAATATTTCTACTGGCACCGCCAGCAAGAAATGATCCGCCACCTTTTCCGCGTAGCCTCCAGCCTCGACTCGATGATCCTGGGCGAGCCGCAGGTGCTCGGCCAGTTGAAAAGCGCCTATGCGACGGCGCGCGGCGTGGGAGCGCTGAGCGGGAGCCTGAACGAAATCGTCGGCCGCGCCCTGGCGGTGGCGCGGCGGGTGCGCCGCGAAACGGCCATCGGCACCACGGCGGTTTCGGTTTCCTACGCCGCGGTGGAACTGGCGCGCAAGATTTTCGGCACGCTCTCGGGCAAAACCATTTTCGTTATCGGCGCGGGCAAGATGAGCGAGCTGGCGGCCAAGCACCTGCTGCGCAGCGGCGCCAGCGCCATTTTCGTCAGCAACCGCACCTACGAGCGCGCCGTGGAGCTGGCGCAGGCGTTTCACGGCACCGCCATCCGGTTTGAGGATCTTTTCGACCACATCGAAAAGGCGGATATCGTCATCAGCTCGACCGCGGCGCCGCACTTCGTCATCTACCGCAGCCAGGCCGAGAAGTGGCTCGACGCGCGCAAGCACAAGCCCATGTTTTTCGTGGATATTGCCGTGCCGCGCAACGTTGAGCCGAGCATCAATGAGCTGGAGAATGCTTTTGTTTATGACATTGACGACCTCGGCCAGGTGGTGGAAGCCAACCGCAAACAGCGCGAGCGCGAGGCGGTCTGGGCGGAGGAAATCGTCAGCCAGGAAGTGGAGCGGACGATGCGCCGGCTGGCGTCGCATGAGGTGGTTCCCACCATCGTGGCTCTTGAGGAGCGCTTGAACTACATCCGCGAAAGCGAAACCGAAAGGCTGAGGGGCCGGCTGAGCACCTTGACGCCCGAGCAGCGCGAGGCTGTGGACGTGCTGACGCGCAGCATCCAGAACAAAATCCTGCACGGCCCCATCGTCGAGCTTAAGAGCGCCGCCGGCCACCCTGACCACAGCGCGCTGGTGGAATTGATTCGCAAGATTTTTGGGGTATCGGAATGAAACTCACTATCGGCTCGCGCGGCAGCAAGCTGGCCCTCTGGCAGGCGAATTGGGTCCGCCAGCAACTGGAGTCCGCCGGGCGCCAGATCGAAATTCGCATCATCAAGACGACGGGCGATAAGCTGGAAGTGTCGCTGACGCAATCGGGCACTAAGGGGCTTTTCATCAAGGAAATCGAAGAAGCCTTGCTGGCAGCAGAAGTGGATTTGGCCGTGCACAGCCTGAAGGATTTGCCGACCGATCAGCCCGAGGGCCTCTACGTCGCCGCCGTGCCCGAGCGCGAAGATCCGCGCGACGTGTTCATTTCGAACAACGGTGCGTCCCTCGCCTCGCTCCCCGCCGGCGCGCGCATCGGCACCAGCAGCCTGCGGCGGCAAACCCAATTGCGGCGCCTGCGGCAGGACATCGAGGCCGTCCCCATGCGCGGCAACATTGACACGCGCTTGAACAAGCTCGCGCGCGGCGATTGCCACGCGCTGGTGATGGCCGCGGCCGGTATCCATCGTCTGGGATTCGACTCGCACATCACCAAGTACTTTTCCGAAGACGAAATCTGCCCGGCCGTCGGACAGGGCGCGCTGGCCATCGAGATTCGCCGCGACGATGAGCGTGCGCGCGCGGCCGTTATGCCGCTCGACCACGTTGCCACGCACCAGGCAGTCCGCGCGGAGCGCACGGCGCTGCGCGGACTGGGCGGTGGGTGCCAGCTTCCTATTGCCGCCCACGCGTCGCCCGCGCACGGCGGATTGAGGCTCATGGGCGTGGTGGCAAGCCCGGATGGCGCGCGGCTCGTCCGGGCGTCTGCGGAGGGCCGTTCCGAAAAACCTGAAGATTTGGGCGCGCGCGTCGCAGACGAACTTTTGCGGCAGGGCGCGCGTGAAATTCTGGATTCGATGCCAAGACTCTAGCGGGTTCTCGAAGACCCGCAGGAAACCAAAAACAGATGGTTCGCTTCGCTCAGGATGACAGCAAAGTGGCGCACGTGCGGTGGAGAAACTTGTTCGGTCCGGATCAGTTCATTTGAAACGCGGCCTCATTTAGAACAATGCCAGGCAAAGTCTATCTCGTCGGTGCGGGACCGGGCGACCCGGGCTTGCTCACGCTAAAGGGCAAGGCGGCGCTCGAGCGGGCCGACTGCGTGATCTACGATTTTCTCGCGGCCGCTTCCCTGCTCCGTTTTGCGAAACCGGAAGCGGAAAAGATTTTTGTCGGCAAGCGCGGCGGTGGGCCGCGGCGACCGCAGGAAGAAATCAACGATCTCCTCATCTCGAAAGCCCGCGCCGGGCTGACGGTGGTGAGGCTGAAGGGCGGCGATCCGTTTGTCTTCGGACGCGGCGGCGAAGAGGCGGAAGCCCTGGCGAATGCGCAAATCCCCTTTGAAGTCGTTCCCGGAATCACCTCCGGCATCGCCGCGCCAGCCTACGCGGGGATTCCAGCCACGCATCGCGATTTTGCTTCCTCGTTGACCTTCATCGCCGGGCACCGAGATCCCTTGCGCGAAGGCAGCGGTGTGGACTGGAAAGGTATCGCGGCGGGAACCGGCACGCTGGTTTTCTACATGGGGACGCGCAACGTGGCCGGAATCGCGGAAAAACTCATTGAAGGTGGTCGCGCCGGCGACACGCCGGCGGCGGTCATTCGCTGGGGAACGCGCGCCGGACAGCAGGTGGTAACGGGAACGCTGGCGGATATCGCGGAGCGCGCCGCGACAATCCAGCCGCCCACGGTAATCGTGGTGGGAGAAGTAGTGAAGATGCGCGAGCACCTGAATTGGCGTGACGCCCTGCCGCTTGCCGGAAAGCGCATCGCCATCACGCGCGCCCGCGAGCAAGCCGGGACACTGCTCGAGGCATTGGAGGAACTGGGTGCTGAGACGGTCACGATTCCAACCATTGAGTTCCGCGAGCCCCAGTCCTGGGAGCCCCTGGATGACGCGATCCGGCG
>JAHEKS010000133.1 GCA_024638215.1 Acidobacteriota bacterium
CGGCCGGATGCGCATGCGCGTGCCGCGAAGCGAGGTGCGCGTCGTGGCCAGGAAAGCGGAAAAGCCGTCAGGCGCGCGAGGAGCTTTGGGAATGCATTTGGAAGAGCCCCCGCCGGAAGCGCCGGCCGAGATCAACGTCATCGGCGCCTCCGCCGAGGAAGCGCGCGAGCGCGTGGACAAATTCCTCGATGCAGCTTTTCTTGCCCGCCGGTTCCGGCTGCGCATCGTGCACGGGCACGGCAAAGGGATTCTGCGCCGGAGCCTGCACGAGATGTTCGCCGCTCACCCGCATGTCGAGAAGTTCTATGCCGCGCCTCAGAACGAAGGAGGCTCGGGCGCTACCATTGTGGAATTGAAACTCTAATCGCCGCCACGCCGGGTTGGAACAAGGAGAGAAAGATCACCAGGCTTGTTGCGCCGGTCACGAGGCTACGGTTTCTTGTCGCCACTTTTGCCCTCCGGGTTCGCCGTCTTTTTCTCCACCTTGAGCTTAGGCACTCCCATGTGCCCCCCGAGTTCGCTGAGCTTGTTGAGGTCAATGGGGCCGACGACGTTCACGACGGTCAATTCCTTGGGGTCCGCGGCGATGATGGCGAGCCCTTGGACGTTCGACTCGGAACCCAGCAGGTAAACTTCGGCATTTTCGCCTTCTTTCTTGCTGCGGACAGAAACAACCTTCGTCCACGCGGGGGAACGCAGTTGCGAGCGGATCGCCTCCACGTCGGCTTCCGTGTATTCCCCCTCCTTATCAAACTCGAAGCTTTTGACGTAAATGCCCTTCAGGTTCTGGAGCATTTGCTTGAGCTCGGCGTCGTCCTTTTCGTCTTCACCCATGAATCTCGATGCCAGCTTCAGCATGGACGCGTCGAGGTTGACGTCCACGACCTCTGAAGCCTTGGCCGCGAGTTTCTCCAGGCCGTTGATGTGCAGCCGGGCCGGGTCCTGAGCCCGCGCGCGAAGCGCTATGAGCATCAGGCCCAGCAGGACGGCAGCGGCCGGCAGCCGCACGGGATAAGTTTGGACTCTCATAATTTCCTCCACTTGCTTTCGCACTTTTAATTCTCCAGGTTGCGATGGGGCGGCCGCGCAGCATCCTTCAGCACGGCGTTGAGCTTGGCCGAGGCGATCCGGAGCGCCTGGCGAGCCTGGGCGCTGGCCAGTTCGCCTTGAATCTTCACTTGCTGATACTGCCGGTATCGCGCCGCCGCCAAAATCAATACGCAAGCCGAGGCGAAGGCGGCGGCCCAGCGAACCGCACGCGGCCGGAACAAACCGCGGAGCCGCGCCGCAAATCCGGGCTTGGAATCCGCCTGCTGCCGGGCTTGCGCCAGCACCCGCTCCGCGAA
This sequence comes from Acidobacteriota bacterium, assembly GCA_024638215.1. Classification (GTDB taxonomy): domain Bacteria; phylum Acidobacteriota; class Terriglobia; order UBA7540; family UBA7540; genus JAHEKS01. Next base: position 1,347 of record JAHEKS010000133.1, read on the forward strand.
TCCGGCGGGCGGCTCGACTCGGCGCAGGGCTGTCTTGAGTTCGTCTTCCAAACGTTTCATACCCTCACATCTCCCAGGCAGCGGTCGAGCTTGGCGCGCAACAACTCCAGCGACCGCTGCAAATAACTCTTCACCGTGTTGATGGGCATTTCTAAAACCTCGGCGATTTCGTGCAGCTCCAATTCTTCCTGGAACCGCAGGAGAACAACCATGCGCCGCCGCGCCGGAAGCGTGGCCACAAGCTGCCCGAGTTTGCGCGAGAGCAACGGATCCGACTCCGGCGGCCTCGCGAGCGGCTCTTTTTCGCTCTCCAGGCTGGCAAATGCGATGCGATTCCTTCGCGCGTGGTCGATGCACCGGTGCGCCGTGACCCGCCGCAGCCAGAATTCGAGGTGCGCGGGAGACTTGATCGAAGCGGCGTTCCGGTGCAGGTGCAGGAAAACTTCCTGGGCCATGTCCTCCGCCAGGGCGCGATCGTGCGAGAAGTGGTACGCCAGGCTGAACACCATGCTCTGGTAGCGGCGCACAATCAGCTCGAACGATGCCGCATCGCCATGGGCAAGGCCCGTCACCGCGTTCTGAAGCCGCCGATCCGCGCCGTCGCTCAATCGTCCCTTCCTAACAGGGAATACGCTATTTACCCCGAAACGGGTGCAAAAAGAAATGGCTTGCCTTCGGCTATTGCGATTCAGGCGCTGATGAAGCCACGGGCCGTCTTCAAGAGGAAAACCGTACAGATCACCGCAGGGGGCGTTCGAGAAGGGCGATCAGGGCTTGGGATTGGCGGGATGGAGGCAGTTTTCGATGGCAGCGAACAACTCTTCTGATCGGACGGGCTTATTCAGATATTCGGTGGCGCCGGCATTCATGGCCACCATGTAGTTGCTCACTTCGCCGTAGCCCGTAAGCATGATGAAAGGCACGGGATTGCCTTCGGCGCGAAGCTGTTCGAGGAGCGAAAGCCCGTCATCGCCGTCGGGCATGCGCAGGTCGCTGATGATGATGTCAAAGCGCGTCTCGCGGAGCAGGGCGCGTGCTTCTGCCAGGCTCACGGCGGAACTCACTTGAAAGTTTTCGCCGGTGAGGATGATACGCAGGACTTTGGTAAAGAAACGGTCGTCATCCACAATCAGGATGCGGCCTTTCCCTGCGGAAGAGCTCGCGTCCTTGGTAGCCTGGTCGGGCATCGTCGCTGCATTCACTGGCAGAGTAATCCCTCTGGTTACGTCACATTACCTGGCCGGCCGCCGGCCTCATGGCGGCCGGTGCGCCAGAACCCTTAACTCCGATCCGGCTTCGCGGCTGCCGCCGCGGCTTGTGGTGTTTCCGGCGGACGGATCTCATTGGGAGGAAGCTTCGCCGTCAGCGTCTTGAGCCAGGAAACGATTTCCTGGACTTCCTCGTCCTTCAAATTCCTTCCCAATTGATACTCTGCCATCTTGCGAACGGCGTCATCGAGCTTCCCGACCGATCCGTCGTGGAAGTAGGGGGCCGTCTTTTCGACGTTGCGCAAGGACGGGACCTTGAACACCATCCGGTCAGCTTCCTGCTTGGTGACCGCGAAGCGGCCCGGGTCGGCGGTAGAGGGCCACGGCTTCGCGATGCCGAGCTTCTGGAACATCGCGCCGCCTACATATGTGCCGGCATGGCAGGCCAGGCAGCCGACCTCGGCAAACTTGTTGAATCCCGCCTTCTCCTCATCGGTGAGCGCCGCGGTGTCCCCGCTCAGGAACTTGTCCCAGCGCGACGGCGTGCTGAGCGTGCGTTCGAAAGCTCCGATCGCCTTGGCGGCGTTGTCGAGCGTGATCGGGTCTCTTTCGCCGGGGAAAGCCTTGGCAAAGTCCTGGCGATATTCCGGGACCGACTTCAGCGTGGCCACCACAATCTGGGCGGAGGGCATCGCCATTTCCACCGGGTTCATCATTGGACCTTTGGCTTGCTCTTCGACGGTCGGGGCTCGCCCGTCCCAGAACTGCGCAATGTGGCCCGCAGCGTTGAAAACCGTCGGGGCGTTGCGCGTGCCCTTCTGGCCTTTGAAGCCTGTCGAGACTGCGGTGTCTTCCGCGCCATAATCGTTCAGCGGATGGCACGTGTTGCAGGAAATGTCTTGGCTTTTCGAAAGACGCTTTTCGAAATAGAGTCTCCGGCCCAGAGCGACTTTTTCGGGAGTGACCGGGTTATTGGGCGACTGCATCACCGCCGGCAAGGGGCTGAACGCCTGAAGAGCAGCGGGGTCAGCCTCGACACGCTGGACACGTTGCTGCTTCGCGCAGGCAAATGAAAACAGGATGAGGCAGGGTAAAGAAACCCATGCCGCGCGTCTGCTCTTACGCATCGCGTAATCCCTCCCACACACATCCGAACTGAAGCCTTGCTGTTTCGCCTTAGCCAGCCATGGCCGTCGCGTGGGGCCCTTCTTTACGTCCCAGATGTCGGCGGATGGTCCGGGGATTGATCTGGAGCAATTCGGCCGCCCGCGAGCGGTTCCCGTGCGTGTATCGCAGCACTGTCTGGATCACGGCGTCGTGTATCTCCCGCATCGGCGTGCTGGGCGAGAAAGCCACCGAAAAAGCGGGCTGGTCTTGCGCTTCGGGCCGGAGAACTGTGGGGAAGGCAGGGATATTCCGGGCTGTCTTGGAATCTGCCTCGCTTAGAACCTTCATAGCTCCTCCTGGAGGTCTTACTTCGGAGATGCGAGTCTCACCATCGTTGAGCATTTTGGGTGCCGACTTTCCGTCCGCTAAGTTCTTGAAAAAGCAAGGCCGTGAATCTGCTGATTAAAGCCTCAACACCAATAAAATGAGTCGCTTCGCACAAGCCCATGCGCCATTTACCGCATTTGGCCTCAACACGTGCCGTGCGGAAGGACCCGAGGCTACATGGTATTGTCTGGGCGTTAACTGGGCCAGCACGCAGGGACATAATGTCAGGTTGGCGGGGCTGCAAATAGGTAAGATAGATAACCCCCCTGGTTGCCTTTTCAGAGTTTAAGAAACCGGGGAACCAGCTCCGCATCAAATCTAGCGGAGCCGGGATCAGGCGCTTCCGGCTATAATGGTTTCAGGACGCCAAGAATTCTGCGCCTACGCCGCCAATCAGGATCTTAGGAGAATCCATGGGGCTTATTCGGGACGAGGACGCCATTGAAATCCGCAAGCGTTTGGAAGTGATGGTCAATCCGGTCAAGCTCATCCATTTCACGCAGGAGCTGAACCTGGAGTATGGCGTCGAGGCCAAACAACTGGTTCAGGAGGTGGCCGCGCTCTCGGATAAGCTCTCCGCCGAAACCTACAATTTCCTGCTGGATAAGGAGAAAGTGGCCGAGTACGGCGTCGACAAGGTCCCGGCCACGGTGGTGCGAGACGGCAAGGACTACGGCATCCGGTTTTACGGCATCCCGGCTGGGTACGAGTTTGCGACCCTGCTCGACGCCATCATCAGCGTCTCGCGAGGCGAATCAGGCTTGGGCGAGCAGAGCAAGGAAAAACTCGCCAAAGTCACTCAACCCTTGCACCTGGAAGTCTTCGTCACGCCCACCTGACCGCATTGCCCGCAGGCCGTGCGCCTGGCTCACCGATTGGCGCTCGAGAACGACAACATCCGCGCCGATTGCATCGAGTCCACCGAATTCCCGGACCTTGCCGCCAAGTATCGTGTCTATGCGGTGCCGCGCACCGTGATCAATGAATCCGCGGCGGTCGAAGGCGCGGTGCCGGAGAGTTTCCTGCTGGATGCTATTTTGAAAGCGTTACCGCCGGCGCCTCCCGCGGCCGAAGCCGAGGCCTAATACTTCAGCACCGAGTGGATTTGGTATTCGCTGAGCTTCTCGCGGCCTTTCAGGAATTCCAACTCGATCAGGAAGCCGAGGCCCGCTACGTGTCCGCCCAGCGACTTCACCAGCTTGGCCACGGCCGCTGCGGTCCCGCCGGTGGCGAGCAGGTCGTCAATGATCAGCACTTCCTGTCCCGTGCTGACCGCGTCCTGGTGGATTTCGAGCGCGTCCTTGCCGTATTCCAGATCGTAGCTGGCGCTGGCGGTTTTGGCCGGGAGCTTGTTGGGCTTGCGCACCGGCACAAAGCCCGCGTTCAGGCGATAAGCGACCATGGGCGCGAAAATAAATCCCCGCGCTTCGATCCCCACCACGCGGTCAATTTTGCGCCCCACGTAATGGTTGGCAAGCGCATCCACGGCGCGATGCAGCCCGATGGGATCTTTCAGCAGCGTGGTGATGTCGTAAAAAAGAATCCCCGGCTTGGGGAAATCGGGCACTTCACGGATCAGCTTTTTCAGGTCTTCCAAGTATCCCCCCTGTTATCGGCTCATCGAGCGGTCGGGCCATCGAGCCATTACTAGCAGAACGAAACTCGAAACTCGAAAATCGAAACTGGGCTCAGGTCCCGCAGTCTTCGAATTTCAAGTTTCTATTTTCCAGTCTCCAGTTTCTATTTCCATTGGGTCAATAAAGGAATCGCACAATCGCTAAATGGCCCAATCACTCAATGCCTACCATCCGCCTTCAATCATAAAATCCGTATATTCTTTCCGTACGGGCTCTTCGCTTTCTTCGATATTGCTGACGCGGGCGCTGCGCGGGCCTTCCGCCAGGTAGCGCTTGAACTCTTCCAGCGAATCCTCATCGCCGATGGCGTAGACCTCGACCGACCCGTCCCACAGGTTCTTGACGTAGCCGCGGATGCCAAGCTGGTTCGCTACGCGCTCGGCGAAAAAGCGAAATCCCACGCCCTGGACGCGGCCTGAAATCGCATATTTGCGCGCCGTCCTCATTCTGAAATGACTTTCCCTTGACGAGCAGAGGCGAGAATGGAATAGCAACGGTCCAAGGCGAGCCCATCGACAGAACGAAAGGGAATGGTCTTAAGAACGTCCAATCGTCTCCGCGCTAATTCGTAGGAAATCACGCCACCGTCCTGATCTTGACCGCACACGATCCCTGCGCCGTAGCGGGGAAGCAGGATCATAAGTGCGCCAGCCGGATTCTTGTCAAATGCGCGAGACACCGCTCCAATCATGTCCTCTCCCGGATGCGTGTCGAGCGCTGGCTCGAGATCTGCCGCGACATGCAACCACGAGGCATCTCCAGACGCAACGCCATCCAAAACAGTTTGCCATCGGGAGTCGTCATAGGCCAGCGGGCCGTAAGTGAGCCTCGCCCCGATGACGTGGACTCTCAGGCGGATCAGTATAGGCTTCGTACTCGGCCAGGCAACTACCGAAAGGAGCAACAATGAGGCGATAACAACGCAGAAACTAGCTGTGCCCTTGGAAATCGCGTATCTGCGCGCCAATTTCATTCTGTTTCGGTTCAGATGCTCCCGCTGGCCAGCACCTCTTGGAGGACGTGCCGGTGGCACTGTTTCTGATCCTCATCGCAGTGACACAGCAGCGTGACCGTTCCATTCTGACCCAGCTTCTTGATGAGCCGCAGGGTAAATTTCTGCCCGTGGTTTTTGATGGTCTTGCAGCGGGCGTCGATCGGCCCATCCAGAAAGAGCTCCGCGCGGTAGTGGCGCGCAAACGCCGGCCATGAAATCTTTCCGGCCAGGAACTTTCTCAGCAGTTCTTCGCTTGGGCCGAGCGAAGGCATCCAGACGTCGTAGCGGTCAGTGGGCAGACCGCGCCCGCGGAATCGCGTCGCAAGAATCCGGAGACCGTCGGACCGCGGATCAATCGGACGCGAAACACTTTTGGTTTTAATCATTGGCCGATCCTCTCTTGGATCATAACTAATGCCGAGACCCCGCAGCAAGGGTGCGCCGAGTCACGGCTCTTGCTTGCAGATAGTGCGCAGCAAGGCGGGAAAGCTGGTGATGATGCCGTCCGCGCCGTTCGCGAGGGCGCGGCGCACTGAGGCCGGGTCGTCCAGTCCCCATGCAACGACGCGCAACCCGGCGCGGTGCGCGCGAGCGACCCAGCGCCGGTTGGCGAAGCGCCCGTGCGGCAGGAGCGTGCCGGCGGAGATTCTCTTCGCCTGAGGCACGGCCAGCAGCGGCCGCGTGAAATCAATCCCCAGCGGAATGGATGAATCGAGGCGCCGAATTCTCCGCAGCGTGTGCAGGTGAAACGAGATCACGGTGGTGAAGCGCTCGGCACCCGCCGCGCAAATCTGCTGCAGGACTTTTTCCTCGATCCCGCGGTAGGGAAGCCGCGGCTGCTTGATCTCAAGCCACGCCTGGCAGCGTTCGGCTCGAACCCAGCGGAGAACTTCGGCCAGGCGCGGAATCCGGCACGCCGAGTATCGCGCCCGAGCGCGGGCAGGGAATCGGCGGTTGAACCACGAGCCCGCATCCAGCCTGGCGAGCGCCGCCGCCGTGTGCTGCCTGATCTGGCCGCGTCCCGGCGTCGTGCGATTAAGCCGCGCGTCGTGAATCACCACCGGCACGCCGTCGCGCGAAAGGTGAACGTCGAATTCGATTCCGTCCGCGCCCTGCGCCAGCGCCAGCTCGAAAGCGGCCATCGTGTTTTCCGGCGCGTCACCCGAGGCGCCGCGATGCCCGACGATTGCCACTCGACTGCTATCCAATTCCAGTGAGCGCATTAGGGGATAAAGCTACCTTTAGTCATTGGAATAGTGAATTGTTAAAAGGGGAATCCAAGGCTGTGCGCGAAATTCACAATTCACTATTCACCATTTTGGCGGGATTTGCCTTGGCAGCCTCTTCGTAGAACGCTTCAATCGCCTTAGACCGGCTTGTGTCGTTCCAGCCGAAGTGCGCAGCAAAGATACTGGCCACGGCGGGCGCGGCCTCGCGCAGGGCGCTGGCGGCGTACCAGTTCAAACCCGAGCGCCGCAGGACGAAGTCTTCCACTCGCACGGCCATCTCCTCGCGCAGGGCGAATTCCACCTCGGCGATGAGCAGGTCGGTCGAGCCGGGAACGACGGCGGCCAGCGACTTGTCTTCGCGAATCGGGTCGAGCACAGCGCGCCAGCGGCTGCCGTAAGTTTTGACGATGCGCTCGGCGATGGGATAAGGCACGTCGAACATGCGCGCGGCTTCCCACGCCGCGTAATTCACATAAACGTCGAAGGGGCCGGTCTGCCCGCCCGGCAGCGGCTCGGTGCGAGTGGGATAAGTGTTCGAGCCGGGCGGCGCGTCGCCCAGGCGCGCGAGCACGTGGTCAGTCACTTTTTCGCCGAGCGCCCGAGCCGTCGTGAGCTTGCCGCCGCAAATGGAAACAAAGTTCGAGGCCCAGGGGTCCTCGTGCAGGCGATATTCGCGCGTGTTTTCAGAAGGGCTGCGGCCGGGCTGCACGGCTAGCGCGCGCAGACCGGCAAAGGCGCCCACCACATCACTCAATCCCAGCGGCCGCGCCAGCACGCGGTTGAGCGCCGCGAGCAGATACTCCGTGTCGGCAAGATCGGGGCGGACTCGGGCGGGGTCGCCGTCGTAGTCGGTGTCAGTGGTGCCGAGCAGGGCGTGGCCGTGCCACGGCGGCATCACGAAAATCCTTTTGCCCGGCAGGATGGCCGCAAAGAGCGCAAACGGCCCCGCCACCGGCGGCAGCAGGATGTGCGTGCCCTTGGTCAGGCGCACGGTGCGCGAGCCGTCATATCCCGCGAGCAGCGCGCGCACCTGATCCACCCACGGCCCGGCCGCGTTGACCCAATAGCGCGCTGAGATTTCGTAGCGGCGGTCGGAGAGCCGGTCCTCCGCTTCTGCGCTGACCACACGCGCCCCGCCGTTGCCCGTCGAAATCGCCAAGTTGCGCACCTGAGTGTAATTGGCAATCACCGCGCCGTGGTCCGCGGCATCCAGGATATTCTCAAGCGTCAGCCGCGCGTCGTCGGTCTCGGAATCAAAATACACCGCGCCCTTCCGCAAACCTTCCGGCTTGAGCGACGGCACGCGCCGCAACGTTTCGGCCGGCGAAAGCATTTTGTGCAGGTCTTTGCGGCCGAGATTTCCCATCAAGTCGTAAACCGTCAGCCCCATCCGGATCTTGAACGATGAATACGGGTCGCCTTCGTAAATGGGCAAAAGGAAAGGCACCGGCTGGGCGAGGTGCGGCGCCAGTTGCAGCAGCAGGCGGCGCTCGCGGCGCGCTTCGTGCACCAGGCGGAAATCGTATTGCTCCAGGTAGCGCAGCCCGCCGTGGATCATCTTCGACGAGCGGCTGGAAGTGGCGCCCGCGAAATCGCGCGCCTCGACCAGCAGCACTTTCAGGCCGCGCCGCGCCGCGTCGCGCGCCGTGGCTGCGCCCTGAATTCCGCCGCCGATGATCGCGAGATCGAACTTCCGCTTGGAAAGATCCTCAAGATTGCGTTGCATATCAAAGTGACCCTGAACTTCGAAAGGTTACCATAAAACCGAAGTCCTCCGGACCGCTGCGCGACGCGGCGTCCATCGCCGAAGGCCATTTTCGGCTTATTGAACGTTGGTCAACTTGAAGACGAACGCATAAGGGGCAGGGAATTCGCCGGGGCCGGCCGCCGGCGTTTCCACCACCAGCTTGCCGCCTTTGGCGTGCCAGCGCAGCGGCTGACCGTCGCCGAGGAGCGTCACGATGGTGTCTTTGCCTGGCTGTGGAGTTTCAAGCTCCAATTCTCGCCCGGGCCACTTGAGCGCGATGGCATAGACCGCGCCGCCCTTCGTGGTATAGCGAATCCAGTCGCCCTCGCTGGTCTTGCGCCAGGGGCGCGTGCCGTAAATCGCCTCACCGTTCACCTTGAACCACGCGCCCATTCGCAGCAGCCTTTCCTGCATGATGACGGGGATACGGCCGTCGGCGGTGGGGCCGATATCGAGCAGGAGATTTCCGCCCTCGCTCACCGTGTTCACGAGCAGCGCGACAAGTTGCTGCGGCGTTTTGTAATCGTCTGCGTCCTCGTTGCGGTTGTACCCGAACGACGAGCCGATGCCCTGGTTCTCCTCCCACTTGTGGACAAGCTGGCTTTTGGCAAATCCCTCGCCGCGATACTTGCCGTACTCGCTGGTATAAAATCCGCCGTCCACGCCGCGCGTTTCCTTGCCCCAGCGGTCGTTGACGGCGACCTCGTCGCGCACGGGCGACTGATTGAAAAGCCAGGCCAGGAATTCGGTGCTCTTCCAGACGCTCGAAGGCTGTTCCCACTCGCCGTCGGTCCATAGAATCGAAGGATGGTAGCGCTCCACCAGGTCTTTCATCTGCGGGAGCATGTGCTGGTCCACATAGGCGTTGACATCGGAGTGGTAGAGCGGGTTGTACCATTCGTAAAGCGAATAATAGAACCCCATCTTCAGTCCGTGCGCGCGGACGGCCCGGGCCAGGTCGCCGGCCAGGTCGCGGTGCGGCCCGATGTCCACCGCGTTCCAGTTCCAGCTTGCCGGGCACGGCCACAGGCAGAAACCTTCGTGGTGCTTGGACGTCAGGACCACGTATTTCGCGCCGGAGCGCTCGAAAATATCGGCCCAGTGGTTGGGATCGAACAGCCTGGCTTTGAAAAGAGGGGCGAAATCCTGGTACTTGAATTTCTCGCCGTAAGTCGCCACGTGGAACTTCCACGTGGGGCCGTTGTGGTCTTGCATGTCGTGCCAGTACCACTCGGCGTATTTGCCCTTGGGACCCCAAGCCGGGACCGAATAAACGCCCCAGTGAATGAAGATGCCGAATTTGGCCTGGTCAAACCACGCCGGCATGGGCCGCGTGTTGAGCGATTCCCAGGTGGGCTGGTAGGTTTTCTGCTGCGCCTGCGCTGGGGAAAGAGAAAACAAAATCATCAGTAGAGCGATGAATGACCGCCGCATTTTTCGCCTCGGTGAATCGGATTCTTTAGTGTCCAGAACTGCGCTGCTCAAGAAGTTGCGGTGATGAGGGCCACGGCATCGGCGCGAATGGCCTCGCCGCGCCCCACGGCATCAAGACCTTCGCCAGTTTTGGCTTTGACGCTGACCTGCGCGGGCTTGACGCCCAAGGCCGCCGCGATCTTCTTTCTCATCTTTGCAATGTACGGCGCGAGCTTGGGGCGCTCGAGGGATATCGTGGCATCTACATTCACAACGGCATAGCCGGATTCGTCAAGGAGCTTCCGCGCGTGGCGAAGAAACAGCAGGCTCGAAGCATTGTGCCATTTTGGTGAGCTGTCGGGAAAGTGGGTGCCGATATCACCCAGGGCCGCGGCGCCGAGCAGCGCGTCGGTGAGCGCGTGGGCCAGCGCGTCGCCGTCCGAGTGTCCCCGCGGGCCCTGGTCGAAAGGTATCCGCACCCCGCCCAGAATCAGCTTGCGGCCGGGAACCAGGCGATGAACGTCATTGCCGAAGCCGACGCGGAAAGGCAGTTGAGAGTTATGGGTTGAGAGTTGAGACGTCACCCGCCGCGGATTCCCCCGCAAGGCCGATCGGCGCCCCTCCTTCCGCTCTAAACTCTTAACACTCAACTCTGAACCTTGAGTCCAAAATCCCGAATCCTGAATCCTTTGATCCTCAGCCCTCGGTCTTCTGTTTTTCCCTTTCTTGCGCGATGTACAGCCGGGCGAGCGGCAGATCGGAGGGTTTGGTGATCTTGATGTTGCGGTCGGAGCCCATCAGCACGACCACGGTTTGTCCCATTCGCTCGACCAGGCTGGATTCGTCGGTGCCGTTAAAGCCGTCAGCCTCGGCGCGGGCATACGCTTCTTTCAGGATCGAGCAACGAAAGGCCTGGGGCGTCTGCGCCAGCACGATGCGCTCGCGCGGGATGGTGCCCAGAATGGTTTGCCGCTCAACCTGCTTGATGGTGTCCACGCTGGGGATGCCGAGGATGGCCGCGCCCTCCTTGCGCGCCGCTTCCGTGACGCGCCGGATCATTTCGAGCTCGATGAAAGGCCGCACCGCGTCGTGAACGAGCACGATTTCGGTGGACTGCGGCAGTTCCGCCAGCGAGCGCGACACGGTCTCCTGCCGGCTGGCGCCGCCCAGCACCAGCCGCACCGGTTTCACAAAATGTTCGCGGTCAATGTCGCGCGCAGCGCGTTCCATATCCTCATCGCGAAGCGCCAGGTAAATCTCGTCAATCACATCGCAGGCAGTGAATTTTCTCAAGGTGTGAATGAGGATGGGCACACC
>JAHEKS010000405.1 GCA_024638215.1 Acidobacteriota bacterium
GCTGAAGCTCATCGGCCAGCGCAAACTCAAGGCAGTGATTGATTCGTCGTTCCCGCTCCAAGACGCCGCCGCCGCGCAGGACAAAATGGAAAGCCGGGACTTCTTTGGCAAAATCCTGCTCCATCCGTGAGTCTGCATGTAACGGTGTGTGGGCGGCCTGAAAACAGATTCCTCTTTGATTTTGCCAGCAGGGCAACTACGCTGCGGACCCTTCATTTCCGCGAGTTTGACTGCCCATACTTGTTGACCTGGCAGGGAACGGGGCGTAGCATGATTGCACCCGACGCCCCCTCACTTTCTGCCAGCGAGGTGGCCGACCCATGGTCACCACCGGCGACACGATTTCCCACTATCGCATCCTGGAAAAACTCGGTGGCGGAGGCATGGGTGTGGTGTATCGCGCTCGCGACCAGCATTTGGACCGCGACGTGGCGCTCAAGGTGTTGCCGACGGGCATGCTCGCTGATGAAACAGCGCGCAGCCGCTTCCGGCGCGAAGCCCTGACCCTCTCCCGCCTCAATCATCCCGGCATCGCAGTAGTTCACGACTTTGACAGCGAGAACGGCGTGGATTTTCTCACGATGGAATACGTGGCCGGCGAGACGCTGGCAGCCAAAGTTGCCGGTGGTCCACTGCCCGAAGAAGCGATCATCACCCTCGGAACTCAGATCGCCGAGGCTCTGGACGATGCGCACGAGCACAAGATTATCCATCGCGACCTGAAGCCGGGGAATGTGATGGTGAACTCGAAAGGGAGGGTCAAGGTTCTGGATTTTGGTCTGGCCAAGCTCGTAAAGCCTACCGAGGTGGATGCCGCAACGGCAAGCCTGGCGGAGACGCAGGCGGGCGCAGTCATGGGGACGGTGCCTTACATGGCGCCCGAGCAGTTGCAGGGGAAGGTGGTGGACGCGCGGGCGGACATCTACGCGCTCGGCACCGTGCTCTACGAGATGGCGACGGGGCAGCGGCCGTTTCGAGAGAAGCAGTCGTCCCCACTGATAGCTGCGATCCTTACCGAGCCTCCGCAACCGCCGCGCGAACTGAACCGCCAAGTCTCGCCGGGGCTGGAAGCGGTCATCCTGAAAGCGCTTGAGAAGAATCCCCACGAGCGGTATCAGTCGGCGCGCGAAGTGTTGGAAGACCTCAGGCGTCTGAGTGTGCCTGGGTCGGCAGTTGGGGTGCAAAGGCCGAAAATTCAGTCCATCGCCGTCCTGCCACTTGCGAATCTCTCCGGTGACCCGCAACAGGAATACTTCGCCGACGGGATGACCGAGGAACTGATTACAAACCTCGCCAAAATCAGCGCCCTGAAAGTCATTTCGCGGACTTCGATGATGCAATACAAGAGCACCAAGAAATCCTTGCCTCAGATTGCCGAGGAGCTGAACGTGGACGCGCTCATCGAAGGCTCGGTGCTGCGCGAGGGAGGCCAGGTGCGCATCACCGCTCAGCTCATTCAAGCCTCCACGGACCAGCACCTATGGGCGGAGAGCTACCAGCGCGACCTGCGCGGCGTCCTCGCCTTACAGAGCGAGATCGCAAGTGCGATTGGTGACAAAGTCCGTGCGGCCGTCACGCCCTCCGAGCGCGCCCGCCTGGCACGTGCGCGGACGGTCAATCCTGAAGCCTACGAATCCTACCTCAAAGGGAAGTTCTACCTGAACAAGATGACGCCGGAAGGATTCGAAAAGGGTCTGGCATATCTGAAGCAGGCCGTCGAAATCGACCCCACGGATCCCTTGCCTTACGCGGGACTCGCGCTCGGTTATAGCCTGATAGGTCATGAGGCTATACCTGATAACTTGATTCCCGCCAAGGCAGCTGCGCTCAAAGCGCTAGAGCTCGATCCGACTCTTCTCGATGCCCGCGAAGCTTTGGCTGAGATCAAGCTCTACTGGGATTGGGACTGGACGGGCGCAGAAGAGGCTTTTGAGCGCCTCCTTGCCCAGAACCCTAATTTGCCCGAGGTTCACGCTCACTATTCGTGGTATTTGGAGCTGATGGGGCGCGTCGACGGCGCGCACGCGGAAATGAAGCGAGCTTCGGTGCTGGACCCGTTAACACCCCTCTGGCCTGCGTGGCAGGGATGGCAATTCTGGAAAACCGGGCAGTACGACAAGACACTGGACGGAGCCCGCAAGGCGCTCGAGCTTAATCCCGATTTCCCGTGGGGCCTTTATGTGCTCGGAGTTGGATATGCGGAAAAGGGGATGTATGAACAGGCCATCTCGGCGCACCAGAAGGCCGCGGGAGTAAGCCCAACGGTCAGATGGGCTCTTGGATATACGTACGCGGTGGCAGGCCAGAGGGAAGCGGCGCAGAAGATCGCGACCGAGCTAATAAGAAAGCCCCTGCCGATGGACACATGGGGGCTAGCCGAGATCTATACAGGCCTGGGGGATAAGGATGAGGCGTTCCGATGGCTGGATAGGTGTGCGGCTCTTCGCTTTACCTGGATGCCTTGGATCACCAATGAGCCCCCTTTCAAGCCCCTCCGTCCCGACCCGCGCTTCCAGGCCCTCGTGCGCCGCATGAACCTGCCGCAGTAACATTGCTGCCGGTCCCTGCTCCGTATTCTGCCTGCGCCCTTGACGTGATTCGCTTGTTCACCTCGACGATTGCACTTGGACCGCCGCCTGCTTGGGACCGGTCCACTTGGAAGGATCAGCCACTGTTCTGAAAAGGTCCGACTGCGCAGGTTGAAAGAGACTAGGAGGCGTGGCATAATAGAAACTGATGGGCACAACACCGATTCAGACCAGCGACGGCTCGGGCGTTGAGGGCATCATCTTCGCACAGCTCGACAAGGCGGTGAACTGGGCGCGGAAATCGTCCTTGTGGCCGATGTCGTTTGGGCTGGCCTGCTGCGCCATCGAGATGATGTCCATGTCGGCGTCGCGTTTTGACATCGCGCGCTTCGGCGCGGAAGTTTTCCGCGGCTCGCCGCGCCAGGCTGATCTGATGATCGTGGCCGGGCGCGTCTCGCAGAAGATGGCGCCGGTCATCAAAAAGCTTTACGACCAGATGCCGGAGCCGAAGTGGGTGATCTCGATGGGCGCCTGCGCCACCTCCGGCGGCGTCTTCAACAATTACGCCATCGTCCAGGGCGTGAACCAGTGGGTGCCCGTGGACGTTTACGTTCCCGGCTGCCCGCCGCGCCCCGAGCAGTTGATTTACGCCATCATGATGCTGCAAAAGAAAATCGAAAAACAGCGCGGAAGCTTCAAGCAGGCCGTGCTGCACACCAAGTAATTTTCAAATGACAGGAATGGAATTGTGAAGGGCGCTTCGCGCGCC
>JAHEKS010000406.1 GCA_024638215.1 Acidobacteriota bacterium
CTTGCAAGACCGGCTGGTTTTCAATGTCGTAAAGCTTCTGCCGGCACAAGTAATTCTGCCGGCCCTTCATCAGCGTGGCGCGCAGTTGCGGAAACAATTTTTTCAGGAAAGGCAGGTCTTTGAAGAATATCTGTTCTTGCAGATTTTTAGTGCCGGTCGAAATCACCACGCGGCGCCCGCTGCGGATGATGGGGACGAGATAGGCCAGTGTTTTGCCGGTGCCCGTGCCGGCCTCGGCAATCAGGTGATGATGATTCTCGAAAGCGGATTCCACCGCTTCCGCCATCTCGAGCTGCGAAGGGCGATACTCATAGCCGGGATGATGGCGCTCGAGCCATCCGCCGTGGCCGAAAATCTTTTCCAGAGAGAACTTTCCCACGGGCTTTGGCTTGGTGATGGCCATGGTCGTGAGCGCGGGTCATGGAAAAGCATAGCATACTCATCTCGTTGGTAGTCCGTGCCACTTGCCAATTCGGGCCCAGCATCCTTAAACTGCTTCCGGGACCAGCCAGTTCCCGTCATTGAGTTCGCATGTCCAAGCTTCCTCGCATCGTGATTCTCGGACGGCCTAACGTGGGCAAGTCCACGCTCTTCAACCGCATTTGCGGGCGACGCCGCGCGCTGGTCGGCAACGAGCCCGGCATGACGCGCGACCGGCTCTACGCCCCCGCCGAATGGTTGGGCAGGCAATTCGAGGTGGTGGACACGGGCGGCATCATTCCTGCTGACAAAGAACTGATGGCGAGCGAAATCCTTCGCCAGGCGCGCGTGGCAATTGAAGAAGCGGTTCATCTGGTTCTGGTGGTAGACGCGCGGCAAGGCGCCGTGCCGCTCGACGAAGAGCTGGCGCAGCTCTTGCGTCGCACCGGGAAGCCTCTGGCACTGGCGGTCAATAAGGTGGACAGCGTTCAGCAGACGGCGCTCGCCGCCGAATTCCACCGCTTGGGCATCACCCAGATTTTCCCCGTCTCCGCCGAGCACGGCCTGGGAGTGGACGATCTGCTGGAGCACGTGACGGGGGGAATTGGCGCAGATGTAGCGCCGCCCTTTAGGGCGGCATCTTTAGGCGCGTCCGCGGACGTAGCGCCGCCCTTAGGGGCGGCATCTCAAGACAGAGAAGATACTGGGCTGAAGCCCGGCGCTACCGAGTCCATCCGCGTGGCGATCATTGGCCGGCCCAACGTGGGCAAGTCAACGTTGCTCAACCGCCTGCTCAATGAAGAGCGCTCGATTGTGACCTCCCTGCCCGGCACCACGCGCGACGCCGTGGACGCCGAGGTCGAGCGCGACGGCTTGCGTTTCCGCTTCGTTGACACGGCGGGCATCCGCCGCAAGGGCAAGACCAAACTGCTGGCGGAAAAGCTGAGCGTCATCCAGGCGCGCAAGCACCTGGAGCGCGCTGACGTCGCGCTGCTCATCCTCGACGCGCTCGAAGGCGTCACGGCCGTAGACGCGCACATCGGCGGCTACGCGCACGAGAGCCACCGCTCCGTGATTGTCGTGGTCAACAAGTGGGACGCGGCCCGCAAAAGCCCAAGGGCCGCGGAAGATTTCACGGCGAACATCCGCCGGCGAATGAAGTATCTGGACTACGCGCCGGTGGTTTTCATCTCCGCGCTCAAGGGGCAGCGCGTGGGAAAACTGGTGGGAACCATCGCCCAGGTCGCCGAGGCCCGGCGCGCGCGCGTCTCAACCGCAGAAATCAACCGCTTCCTTGCCGAAGTGGATTTCGGGCGCGCCACCATCCCGGGCGGGAAGCCGTTCCGGCTTTACTACCTCACGCAGGCCTCCGCCTCGCCGCCCGTCTTCATCGCCTTCACCAACCAGGCCGGAAAGCTGCACTTTGCCCTGGAGCGGTTTTTGGAGAACCGCATTCGCGAACGCTTCGGATTTGTCGGAACGCCCATCGTCATCAAATCCCGGCAGAGCCGATAATCGCACGGGAGCGGTGCCAAGCTCTCCCAGCGCGAAGCCCCAACCCGTCAGGAACTGTTACCTTGAAACATTGACTCATGTTATTATCTGCGGGGGGACGTGCGCTTCAGCGGGCGCTCTCGCATATGCTCTTTTGGCTTTTAAAACCCAAAAGGGGGCCTAATACCTATGTCCTGGGAAATGGCAGTAATGCGTTCTGTCTTTATTCTCATCCTGATGGCCGCTTCATTCCATCTGAGGCCATTCCATCTCACCGGGATGAATTCGATCCTGGTGGGAGCGCTGCTGGGATTTTTCTTTGTCCTGTTTGAGATGCGGTTAGAAAGAGCCAGCCTGAAGAAACTTATTGGCGCGGCCGCAGGTTCCATCCTGGGCATTCTCGGCGCGCTGATGATCAGCCACCTGCTCAACCTGACGTCCATCGAGAGGAGTTCCATCTCATTTGTCCAAATCTCTCTGTTGATGCTGATGGCCTACGTCGGGCTGGTCCTGGGAGCCAACAAGGGCGACCTGCTGAACCTGGCGGCGCTGGGGGGGATCTTCGCCGGCGAGCGCCAGCCCAAGCGGAACTACAAGATTCTCGACACCAGCGTCATCATTGATGGCCGGGTCGCCGATGTGTGCGAGACGGGCTTTGTGGACGGCGTTCTGGTGATTCCGCAATTCGTCCTGCGCGAGCTGCAACTGGTGGCGGACTCCTCCGAGTCGCAAAAGCGCGCCCGCGGCCGGCGCGGCCTCGACATCCTGCATCGCATCCAGAAGATGACCAACGTCCAGGTGCAGATCGTCGAAGACGATTTCCCCCAGACCCGGGAAGTGGACCTGAAGCTGATCGAACTGGCAAAGCGGTATGAAGGGAAAATCGTCACCAACGATTTCAACCTGAACAAGGTGGCCCAGCTCCAGGGCGTTCCCGTGCTCAACATCAATGAGCTTGCCAACGCGCTGAAGCCCGTCGTCCTGCCGGGCGAGATCATGCGCGTCTTTATCCTCAAAGAAGGCAAGGAATACAATCAGGGCGTCGCCTATCTCGACGATGGAACCATGGTGGTGGTGGACAACGCCAAGAAGATGATTTCCAAGACGATTGACATTGCCGTCACCAGCGTTCTGCAGACTACGGCGGGCAAGATGATTTTCGGCAAATACGACGAGCGCCGCGCCACCGAGCCCGTCCACCAGTAGAACCCTGACTCATCCCTGGAGGACAACCGCCTGTTGACAAGCGGAGGGCCTCCGTCTATCTTCCTGATATAACCGGCTGAAGACATTGGAGATCGGACCTGGAGCATGAGCGTCGTCGCCATCATTCCGGCCGCGGGTACGGGGATTCGCATGGGAGGGGAGACTCCCAAGCAGTT
>JAHEKS010000134.1 GCA_024638215.1 Acidobacteriota bacterium
AACCCATGGGAAGCGACTCCCCGCTCCCAAAGTAACTCGCCCCGGACGCTAAGTGGAAAGGGAAATCATCGTCAAACCGCGTTTTTCAACAAACTGCTAGGAGTCTGAATAGGCAAATCTCAAGGAGGCCTTATGCTGACACGAAGAAGGTTTCTTGGAAATGCGCTGGGGGCGGCGGCTGCAAGCGCGGCGCTCGGCGACGCGCTGGCCGCGGGGCGCCTCGCGTGGACCAAGCCCATCGGGTTGGAGATTTACACCGTGCGCGAGATGTTCGCTAAAGACCCGGCCAAGACGCTGAAAGACGTCGCCGCCGCGGGTTACAGAGAAGTCGAAGTGGGGCCGGGCGTGAAGCCGGAAAAACTCAATGTCGATCTGCGCGCCGCCGGGCTCAACGCTCCGAGCGGTTACTTTGATCAACCCAAGAATCTGGACGACTGGAAAAAATCCGTGGAGATAGCCCACAGTTATGGCCTGCGCTATATCGTGGTGGGCGACAATCCCGTCCTCACCGCCGATGAATGGAAGAAGCGCGCCGAGCTTTACAATGAATGCGGAAAGGCTTCGCTCGACGCCGGCATGCAGTTCTGCTACCACGCCCACTTCCACGAATTCGCCGACTTGAACGGCACCTGCGGGTACGACATCCTGCTCACGCATTGCGACCCGAAACTCCTCAAGATGGAAATGGATATTTTCTGGGTTGAATACGCCGGCAAAGACCCGCTGCCCTACTGGAAGCGTTATCCCGGCCGTTTCCCGCTGCTGCACATCAAGGACCTGCGCAAGGGTGTGACCATCCACCACCAGGAAAGCCCTCCGGAGCATGGCCCCAATCCCTTCGCGCCCGTCGGACAAGGGACGATTGACTGGCCCAAGATTTTCGCCCACGTCCGCGAAGCCGGCGCGCAGCACATCTTCGTCGAGCAGGACCAGTGCAACCTGCCGGTGCTCGAGGCGATCAAGATCAGCTATGAGTATCTGCGCAAGCTGCGCGTGGCGTGAAAGGTCGTCGCGCAGACCACCCGTCGGCTGAGGCGTCTGCGGCTTGAGCGAAGTGCCGCGGACCCGAACAGCAAGGGTCCCCGCAACGTTGCTATTTCAGCGGCACGCCCGCCGCGTAGCGCCGCGGCCAGTCCAGCGGATCATCCGAAAGGTCGCCGATTTCGCTGCGGTAGCGCCGCCCGGTGAAGTGAAACTTGAACTCGGGATTGCCGCTGCGATAGATCAGCAGCAGCCGCAGAGTGCGTTCCACTTCATTCAAGGTATGCTTCTGGCGATCATAGAGGCGGTGGTCGGAAAGCAAGATGTACATGATTTCTGAAGCCCGTACCGCATCGGCGCCAACTTCCTCATCCAGTGCCGGAGCGCCGGGCGCGGGCAGGGCGTCCGTGACGGGCGGAAGCAAGCCACCCAGCTTCCGGCGAACCATTTGTTCGGCATGAATGGCGGCGGCATGGTAAGTCCGCAGGTGCCGCCAGACCACCTCCGCCAGGCGTTTGACAAGCCGTATTTCGATGGCGTCTCGCGGGACAAAGGCCCGCTCCAAGAGCGCAAGGAGCCTGGCAAAGCGGCGCGGATTTTCGCCCAGGCGCAGAAAGCTCCCCGCCATGCGCCACACATAGAGGCCGTGCTTGGTCGCGTTGTGCCGGGAGCGGGCGTAGCTCGCCCGGGTGCGCGGCGCGTTGCGGGCTTTGGCCAGGTTCCCCATGATCGCCTGGCGCTTGCGCTCGCTCAAGCCAGCGTTCGACACCTTGCGCGCTTTCGCGAGGTTCCGAATCGCCGCCAGGTATTTGCGCTCGCTAATGCGCTTCTTTTCGCCGTATTGGGTTGTCACCTCGACGGTGTTGGTTGTGGTGGGTGTGTCCATGGCACCTGAATCCCGGTTTCGCCGCCTCGCACAGTGGGCCGCATACTGTAGCCTAGTGTCTAGCCTATCACGTGGGCCGGCATTGTCAAGCAGGAAGCGGCGGGCGCGGTTCGCGCGCCGGCGGCTTGGCCGGTGGGCTGGCAGCGAAAGGGCCCCGATGGATCGGGGCGCCACCCGCGCGAGGGGATGAGACCCTCGCATCTGGACGGATCCTGCGCTAAATTGGAATTCGCCTGGGGTCAAAACGCTGAGACTGCCCGGGAAGGGAGATTAGACTTTGCCTGAAAACCTTAAGCTGATGTGCGTCTTCGCGCATCCCGATGACGAATCTCTCGGCGTGGGCGGGACGTTGGCCAAGTACGCGGCGGAAGGCGCTAAAACCTACCTCGTCACGGCGACGCGCGGCGAGCGTGGGCGGTTCGGAACCTGCAAGGAGTCGCCGGGCCCGGACGTCGTCGGAAAGGTGCGGGAATCCGAACTCCGGGCCGCCGCCCAGGAGCTTGGCATCCGCGAAGTCAGTTTTCTTGATTACCTTGACGGAGCGCTGGACCAGGCGAACCCTCTCGAGGCCGTGGCGAAAATCGCCGCGCACTTTCGGCGAGTCAAACCGCACGTGGTCATTACCTTCGGGCCCGAAGGCGCGTACGGCCACCCCGACCACATCGCCATTTCCCAATTCACCACCGCCGCGGTGGTCTGCGCGGCGGATCCCCATTGCGGACTTTCGGGGAATCCGCAGGAGCCTTTGCCGGTTCACTCGGTCAAGAAGTTCTATTACCTGGCCTGGACGCAGAAGAAATGGGCTGCCTACCAGTCAGCCTTACGCGATCTCAAGTCCGTCGTTGAGGGTGTGGAACGGCGCGCGGTGCCTTGGGCCGAATGGGCCATCACAACGCGCTTGGACACGACAGCGCACTGGCCGACCGTTTGGAAAGCCGTTTCCTGCCACAAAACCCAGATGGCCATCTACAGCCGTCTGGAACACCTGCCGGAGGAGCACCACGAGGCCATTTGGGGGACTCAGGAATTCTATCGTGTGTTCAGCCTCGTCAATGGCGGCGGCAAAAGAGAGCATGATCTCTTTGAAGGATTGCGTTCCTAATGTCGCGCCGCTGAATCGCACACCCCGACACGTCGGGGTATGCGCCACCCGCGCGGAACTTAAACCGCCATCCCTCCGTACTACTTAGCAGGTTTTGATTCGCTCCTCGGGTCAAGATCGGCCGCAAGGAGATTATCCGATGTCAATCAAGGCTGTGGGGTGGACGCTGCTGGCCGCAATGGCCCTTGCCACTGTTCTGCTCTTCAACTACTGGGCTTCGTTTCAGCCTCTCAGTACGCTGGCCTATGCGGGAATCGTGCTGGCGCTCGGCGGGCTGGCGAACCTGGCGCTTCCTTTCCGGTTTCTGGGAGTCCGCAAACGAGCCGTCGGAGCGCTTATTCTCGCGGGTGGCGTGGCCCTGACCCTTGCGGCTCTAATCTGGCCGGCCTCGACGATCCGTGTCGCGCAGCCTAGAACCCGTCTGGACGCCGTCATGCCGGAGTACCAGTTTTACGAGAGGCACTCGGCCCGCGTTCACGCCCGGCCCGAGCAGGTGATGCAGGCGGTTCGCCAGTCAACCTTCGGCGACATGAAATCCCTGGTCACGCTCCTGAAAATTCGCGCCGCGGCCTTGCGTGCGACCTTTCATGCGACCGGCGATTTGCAGGATCAGCGGGTTCTCGATGCGTTTTCGGAGTCGGGTTATCTTGTTGACGGCAGCGAGCGTGAAATCGCGATATTCGGGGCTTGGAATGTGCGCGCTCGCCGCCGCCCCGACGTGCGCACTTTGCAGGAGTTCGCTGATTATCGGGAGCCGGGTGCGGTCAATATGGCTTTTGACTTCACCGTGGAAGATGCGGGCGGCGGATGGTCCACCCTCAGCACCCAGACGCGTGTCCTGGCGACCGACGTTGCCACCCGCCGCGGCATGGGCCGTTACTGGAGACTGATTGTGCCGGGAAGCGGGCTGCTCCGGCGTCAGTGGCTCGACGGTATCAGGAAAAGAGCCGAGAGCCTGGCCGTGGAACGTCAGTAGCGTGGACCGCCCGTCAGCCGACGGGTCTGCGGTTCTTTCCTGTGAACCTCCTGGCCCCGGGGTATTTCAACATCGCATAACACGAATTGAAGTGATATCCTAGGCGTGGGCGGGGCGGAGTGAACCTCACCGCAGAAAAGCCGCGGACCTCAGAAACGGAGGTCCGCGCTACTCGCTGAGGGTCATCCCCAAAATAGAAAAGGCCGCGATCACTCGCGGCCTTTGTTTCTTAACTTTGAACTATCAACCCGCGAGGTGGTGCGGACACCGCTTTCTGATGTCTGCTTGTAAAAGCCTTTGAGTAGCCAACCGGCAAGCGGCTTCGGTTAGCGCAGCGCCACTTCGAGCGGCGTCTTGCTGAGCGAACTGACGCGCAGCACGGAGAAGCCGATCACGTTGCCCGCCTCGTCCACCCGTTCCATCACCTGATCGTTCTCAGTAGGACGCGAATAGCCGGGCTTCTGTTCAAAGATGACCTCGAGGAAATCCGCCTCGGGATCGAGCCACATCTTTACGGTTTTTTCGGCCAAAGAACGTCTCCTTTCCTCACCCGGTCAGTCAGGTAAGCCGTCACGACAAAGGCATCGCTTTCCACAAGCTTCACGATCACGCGGAGGAACTTGCCACCCACTATTGTAAGATGATAGTCGGTAGCCAGCGGTCAGCGATTTTTTGACCGTGGGTTCTTTGCCGGAAAAAACCCACGGCACGGGCGCGTGCCGTGGCTCGCTACGTTTTTTGACCGCAGGTTCTCTTGATGAATAGCATGGCCTGCCGCATTCTTTCCGAGGCGCCTTCGATTTTAGGATCGCTCAAAAGTTCTGCTGCTTCCTTCTCGGCTTCTGGGGTCAATGCCGTTGCTGCGGATCGCTCAAAGAAGTCTCTGCTGTTAGGGTCAGGTTGAGACGATAGGACTCTGTCGGCCCAATAGACCGCTCCTTTGCAGTCCCCAAGCTGAGCCGCCGTCAAGGCAAGCCAGTACCAAGTGACGATATTATTAGGTTTTATGAGGAGGGCGAATTCGAGCATCTCCTTGGCCTTTACCAGTTCCCCTTCCTTTCCCACCGTGCACGCCTGGTTCCCGAGCATCCAGGAGACAAGCCAGCATGCGATGTCAGGGTTAGCGGAGTTTTCATTCGAGATGGAAACGATCTTCTCAACTAGTCCACTTGCCTCGCAGAGGAATACGAAGCCGCTTGCCTTTTCTGGCGAGGCAAGGGCTCGGGCTAGAGCATCCATAACCGGCGACGCGATCTTTGTCCATCGCGGACGCGTGCTGAGCACCGAAATAGCACTGTCAGGGAAAGGCTGTCCGCCACCGGGAGGTTCAAACTGCGCAAGCATGAGCCGGTCAATGAAGAGTTGTTGCAGCCTGGGGTAATTTGCCCTTGAAGGAATAATGAGACCCATGATCGCGGCGATTGCGGGCCACAATGCACTTATAACGGCGGTCGTTCTTCTGCCGTTCACAAATTCGTATATGCCAACTCCGATGGCGACTGGCCATTTCATTTTGATAAGGATGACGCCTAAGTCTGCCAGTCTAAGGCTGACCCATTTGTACCGGATGAGCCACCAGAGGCTGTTGACGCCCACTACTGACAGCAGAACATAGTACCAAGGAAAGACCACCAATAAAGCAGGCGCTAAAGGCTGTGAGGAGAACAACGGCCAATCCGCCCATTCGATTGCCCTGACGAAGGCCCATTGCTGGTTTTCTTCAAGGCTGTGGCCGGCAGGATTCCATGTCAGCATCGTAAGCTCCCCAGACGGTCCTTGTGCAGGGTTTATGGTTTGAAGCTCACGTCTGGGCTCGAAGTATATCGCTGCCCTCCATGCTCCGCAATGTAGGACCTTGCAATCACTCGGACCCGACAGCGCGCGGGGCGAATGATCATGAAGACCGCATGGGGTCACGGTAATCGGCCTTCGACGATTAAATCGGTTACAAGCCTATGAAGGAGGGCGTCTATGTGATCCAGTGGGCCCCAGAGATCCCACTGTTTCTGATGTGCGGCATTTTGCTTCAACTGACCAATCTCTTCCATTATGGAGTTCCACGTTCTTTTATAAAGTGGTTCTTGTTGGGAATTAACCATATATATTTGTAAGCCTCCGCGTGTGGAATTTGATTAGTGGTAAATTGTGAAATCTGGACAGAAGTTATCTATCCGCCTCTTCGGGCCGTAGAAAAGCCAAAAGGCCGCGAGGGCTCGCGGCCTTGAGGTGTTAACTGATAACTGAATACTTAAAACTGTTCTTCGACCTCTGAGTTGAGCAGCCACGCCGTGCTGAGCCGTACGTGCCGAGCCTGTCCGATCGAAATCGAACCTCGGCACCGGTTCTCTCTTAGAAAGGAGGTGATCCAGCCACAGGTTCTCCTACAGCTACCTTGTTACGACTTCACCCCAATCATGGTTCATACCTTGGGCGCTATCGTCCTTGCGGTTCGAATTGCGACTTCTAGTACAAACCACTTTCGTGATGTGACGGGCGGTGTGTACAAGGCCCGAGAACGTATTCACCGCGTCGTTCTGATACGCGATTACTAGCGATTCCAGCTTCATGCAGTCGAGTTGCAGACTGCAATCCGAACTGAGACCGGTTTTTAGCGATTGGCTCCCTCTCGCGAGTTCGCGACGCTCTGTACCGGCCATTGTAGCACGTGTGTAGCCCTGGGCATAAAGGCCATGAGGACTTGACGTCATCCCCACCTTCCTCCCCCTTATCGAGAGCGGTTTCCTTAGGGTGCATCCCTTGCGGGCGTGCAACTAAGGATGAGGGTTGCGCTCGTTGCGGGACTTAACCCAACATCTCACGACACGAGCTGACGACAGCCATGCAGCACCTATGCAGAAGTCCCTTGCGGGAAAGCCACATCTCTGTGGCGGTCAACTGCATTTCGAGTCCAGGTAAGGTTCTTCGCGTTGCGTCGAATTGAACCACATGCTCCACCGCTTGTGCGGGCCCCCGTCAATTCCTTTGAGTTTCAGCCTTGCGACCGTACTCCCCAGGCGGAGCACTTAA
Organism: Acidobacteriota bacterium; assembly: GCA_024638215.1. Lineage (GTDB taxonomy): Bacteria > Acidobacteriota > Terriglobia > UBA7540 > UBA7540 > JAHEKS01. The sequence goes on from JAHEKS010000134.1 coordinate 6,973, forward strand.
CGCGTTAGCTCCGGCACGGCCCCGGAAGGGGCCACACCAAGTGCTCATCGTTTAGGGCTAGGACTACCAGGGTATCTAATCCTGTTTGCTCCCCTAGCTTTCGCGCCTCAGCGTCGGTAACGGTCCAGGCAGCCGCCTTCGCCGCAGATGTTCCTCCCGATATCTACGCATTTCACCGCTACACCGGGAATTCCACTGCCCTCTCCCGTACCCTAGCACGGCAGTTTCGAACGGCCCCCCCGGGTTAAGCCCGGGGATTTTACGCCCGACTTACCGCACCGCCTACACGCCCTTTACGCCCAGTAATTCCGAACAACGCTCGCCCCCTACGTATTACCGCGGCTGCTGGCACGTAGTTAGCCGGGGCTTCTTCCACCGGTACCATCAGAGCGCGTTCTTCACGCGCCCATTTTTCCCGGTCGAAAGAGGTTTACGACCCGAAGGCCTTCATCCCTCACGCGGCGTTGCTGCATCACCCTTTCGGGCATTGTGCAAAATTCCCCACTGCTGCCTCCCGTAGGAGTCTGGCCCGTGTTTCAGTGCCAGTGTGACCGTGCGCCCTCTCAGGCCGGCTACCGATCATCGCCTTGGTGGGCCGTTACCCCGCCAACTAGCTAATCGGCCGCAGCCCCCTCCTCCAGCGACCCTTGCGGGCCCTTGATCCCAGCTACTTATGGAGCCAGGATGTTATGCGGTATTAGCCCGAGTTTCCCCAGGTTATCCCCCACTTGAGGGTAGGTTAGCTACGTGTTACTCACCCGTTCGCCACTTTACTCACCCTTGCGGGCTTTCTCGTTCGACTTGCATGTGTTAGGCACGCCGCCAGCGTTGATTCTGAGCCAGGATCAAACTCTCGTTTGAAATCGGCTCGCGCGCCTCCGTCCCCCCCCATCCCTTGACGGAGGGCGACTTTCGCCCCCATCTCTTGAGCCTCTTGATTCCGTCAAAACGACGCAACCAAGAGTTTTATGGACCTCCCGCCGTCGCCCCCCACCGATTGAAGAAGCGCCGCGAGCGATCCAGTCGCTCAGCCTTTGAAACTCTCTTCTGAAATCTCAGATTTATGCAACCTCAGATCTCAAATTTGAAATCTCAAAGTGACGTGGCTTGCTCAACTCAGTTGTCAAAGAACCAGTTCGTCCCGACTTTCTCAGGACTCCCCAAACACGGGGTGGGTCCGGCGATATTTCTCCTTTGCAGGGGCTCCTGCTTTCCTGCCCCTGTCGCCGGTACTCTGCAGGAAGTTTTCCGTACAGGGCAATTTTTGATACTAACGAAGATCAAGCCCGTTGTCAAGAGGCTTTCAAAAGATTCTAGGATTTCCTGCAGCGCGACGCGGAAACGAAAAACGGCGGCTCGGGCGAGGGTCAGAGTTGGTGCGGCGCAGTTGTGAAGTGAAAAGGGGCGATCATTGCCCCGGAGCCTTCGGCCCGCCGTGCCGGATCTGCTCGAGTTCGCGCAGGAACTCCTCTCGCCCCTTGCGCGATTGATCCGCACGCCGGGTTTTATCGGTCAGGTACCGCTGCCCGGGAATTTTGGAGTTCTGGAGCGAGTCCGCCCAGCCGCGCAACTGCCGGGAAACGCCTTCACCTCGCGATTTCAAATCTGAAATTTCAGATTTGAGACCCTCGAACTCCGCAAGCGAGGAGACGAGAGCTTCAAACAGGCAGAGCATGGAGCGCACTTCTCCCGCCGAGCCGCGCGCGATATAGAGAAACGACAACAACTCTTGCGTGGTGCCGCGCTCGAACCCCTCGGCAATGTTATTCGAAATAGAAACTACAGCGCGCTCAAGTTGGTCGCGCAGGCTGCGCTCGTGGCGCAGGGGCGGGCGCTTGGCCAGCTCGTAGATGCGGCGTGCCAGCTCGACCGCCGCCTGCCAGACCGGCAGCTGCTCGAAACGCTCGTACTTCATGCCTTGCTCACGTCGGAAAGATTCTGACAGCATTATATCGCAACCCTGCTTCCGCGACCGCGGAATCGAGGCGTCTGAAACCTCAAATTTCCCATTTCGAATTCCCGGCTTGCTCTCTCCTAACTCTGAGATTTCAAATCTCCAATCTCAAATTCCCCCGCGCCTCGCCACTCTCAAATCTGAAATCTCCAATCTCAAATTTCCCACGCGCTGCGCGATTTGCTCTTTTCAATCCTTAAATCTCAACTTTCCAATCTTAAGTTTCCAGCCGCCCGCCGTTCTCAAATCTGAGATCTCTAGTCTCAAATTCCCTCCGCCCGTCCCCGCAAGAAACCCTGGACTCTCCGTCACCCCAGGTGTATTATTTCGCCAATTTACCGATGGGAGAACCGAATATGGCGGCGACCGACGGCGAGAAACTCATCGAGCAATGCCAGCAACACATCCTGGCCACGATGCGCACCCTGCCCGAGTGCGTGCCCGACGGCCCCGGTCTGCGCAACAAAGATATCGAAACCGCTTCCGGCTTCGCCCTCCACCTACGGCGACAGGACGGCTGGTTCACATGGTCCTTGGTAATGTCCCTCGTGCAAGAAAAGGAAATTCGGTTCACGACCCGTGGCAAGAATCGCGGCGTGCGTTATTTCAGATTGAGATGAATCTATCTCGGCCCTTGCGGAACTCTGCGACCTCAAATCTGCAATCTTGACCTGCCGACCGCACGGCTGCCAAGCCCTGCAATCCTCTCAAATCTCTGGTTCAGAATGGTCCCCTGAGCGCGTCCGACGGTCCGGCCACCCCTGGGGATAACCAGGACTGTCGCGCAACGCTCGCGCCGCACTCTAGCCCGGCAGTGCCTCCAGGCGCTCCACCCACTCCCGGAAGTGGGCGCACTCCCTCCGCATAGCCTCCAACCCAACTTCAATTGCGGCCAGCGAGCCGTACAAGGGTTTTCTATATGAGGTGCAATATTCCTTGATACGCTTCGACGGTGCGCCCGTGGGATCGTCATCAATATCCTCCGGGGTGTCGAATTGCTGGCGGATCCGGCCGAACGGGCCCGCCAGACTCGGCTCATAGATCCCGTGTGCGAACGCCGTTGGATCGCTGAACAGCAGAGCCTCGTACTCGTGCAATTGAAGGTAGGGCAGGAAATGGTGGTCTGCGCGGGGGTGAGGTGCGGTGCTAACAATGTCTTCCTTTATTGCCCGCTCAACATGGCAGACCCTCTCGATGTTTGACAAGTTCGGGGGGAACGGTTCGCCGGGAAAACCAACGCCCCTGCCATAGAAGTCCACCATAGTGGAGCAATACGCGGAAGGGTCCTGTTTCAGTAGGGTAGTAACGTCTGTCTTAAGCCGCGCGTAGGTCGGATTTCCTCCAACCTTGCCAAGCAAGATCGGCGCCAGCCACACTCTACGCCGCCAGAGCACCGGGGCTAATACATTGGTGATGAATGATTCCTCCGTTTGTCCCTCAACTACCACATAAACGCGGCTCACAATCCTCCGTGCATGCAGTTCGACCGCGCTAGCGGTGCGGAGCCACCGGTGGGCCGCTTGTTGGCTCCGACAGCCGTGGTGCGTCGTCAGCGCGCGGTCGTCCGCCCAGTACGTTCTTTTGCCACAATTCGCCGAGAGAGTATTCCTGAAGCCAGTCCGACAACTGGGCCGATTCGAGGCGGCGGAAGGTTGATTGACCTTTCACCCGTTCGACCACAACAACATCCTCCGGCTCAAACTCACTTAGAAGCGATGCTGACTGCGTCGAAACAATGACCTGCTGCAGAGCAAGCTTCCCGGACTGCCGCGCCGTCTGCTTAAATAAATTGGCAACAAGCGTCAGTGCGTACGGATGCAACCCGAGCTCTGGCTCGTCGAAAAGCACCGTCGGCGGCAGTGAAGGCTGGAGCAGTGCTGTTGCGAGGCAGATGAAGCGAAGCGTCCCGTCGGAAAGCTGGCTGGCCGAGAACAGATTGTCAGAGTCCTTTTGCGCCCACTCCAGCTTTATCTGGTCTTCATTGAGGCGGTCTGGGCGAAGCTTGAAGTCATCGAAAAATGGAGCCGCAAGCCGCACCACGTCACGTATTTTCGAGTAGCTTGTTGGATTGGTTTGGCTGAGACGATAAAGGAAAGCTGCCAAGTTCTGCGCCTCGGGGCGGAGGAACAAGTTATCGTTGGTCGGGCCAGGGCGCCTCACGCCCGCGGTCGCGCTGGTATCATGGAAGTGGTAAACCACCCAACTCGAAACGGCCTCGTAAACGTAGGATGGGACCCCACGCCGGCCTATGCTGCCGAGGTCATCCTTCCGGTCTTTGAGCCTTGACTCACGATGCCCGGACCCGAGCGGCTCACTATAGTCTGAGGTGAGCTGGCCTCCAGTGTACAACGCCATTTCTTTGCCGAACACGAGCCGGTCGTCCGCGGTTGGCATGAGGGAAAACTCGTAGCCGTTCGCCCCGAAGTGCAGCCTGCCCACGACGCTTCTGGTGACCTTCGGGCCCATGTAAAGGTAAGCGTCGGCACCGCCGGTCGTGGCGACAAAGACCTGAAGCCTCTGCTCGACCATCTCACGGAGCATCCGGAAGAAGTCGACAAAATTACTCTTTCCCGCTCCGTTCGCGCCGATCAGGACATTCAACGCCCGAAGCTCGAAATCCTCCAACTCGCGGATGGACTTAAAGCCTTCGATGGTTAGCTTGTCAATAGTCCGTCCCATAGCTGGGCCTCAGCTACCCTTGCGACTCACCTTTCGGGGAGGCATCCCTGCCCAGAGCGCCTTTCTTATGCCACGGCAGGTACCCAAGTGCAGGCGTCCGTCCCACATAGGGGTTAATGTAGCACAAGACGTGGCCGGGGGGGCAGCGTTCGAGAGGAATCCCGCAGGACTGGTCCGGCACCCTTAACCATCGGCTTCCGCTCTGCCTCCCACTTTCAAACAAATCCAAAAGCCGTAACTTGGGAATGCGGGCTTTCGCAGCCAAGGCACAAAACGAGACGAGTCGCAGCCCGCGCCGCTGCGGCAACCTGACCTTCCATTCGCACGATTTGGGGGCACGCTCTCGCAAATCGTGCATCGCATGCAATTTTTGCGCGGTGCGCAGCCGGAGGATGGCGCTGGCGCCAGGGGTGCAATGCATTGACGGGAAAGGAGAAACAGGTATATATCCTAAGTTGGCCCTCGGCCTGCACGGCCCCTGGGTGCAGGCGTGGCGCGGGCGCGGGACCGGCAACAAGAAAGCCGAGTCCGGCCGTCCCTTCGTTCCTCCGGGCGGGGGCCGGCCACCGCGCCTTAAGCGCCACGCCGACGGGAGCGCGGGCATGAGGGTCCGGCGGTCCCACTGAGCGCTGTAGCGGCGATGCCTCTTCGCCAGGCTCAGGGCGAGTTCTCATCGCCGCTTGCCGGACGAAGCGTCGGTGGGGACACTGACGCTACAATATATCCCGCTTGGCGAAAGATCCGTCGGTGA
>JAHEKS010000135.1 GCA_024638215.1 Acidobacteriota bacterium
TCGCGGAGCTGATAAATGTATATAGATGTACCTTGCATCTATGCCGGCCATACTCGATACTGGGGTCGGAGGTTGAATTATGCGCCGTCGAAAATGCCGCAGGCATGGCCGAGATTATCCCTGCACCTGCGCCATGGGTAATCTATCCCGGTTTGTCGAACCCGTTGCCTTGTTGCTTTTGAAGAAAAAGGGCGAGTCTTATGGCTACGACCTTTGCGCGGCGATGCAGGATCATGCCTTGACCGATGCCGAAATCGAGGGAGCGGCCCTCTATCGCACGCTGCGGCAATTGGAACGGAACGGCAACGTGAAGTCGGGGTGGGACGTCAAGCATGGCGGTCCGGCACGGCATGTGTACCGGCTTACTGGCGAAGGGGAACGGCACTTGCAGGAGTGGGCGACAGTCCTCGACCATGTTTCAAAGTCCATGGTCCGCTTCGTGAGGGAAGTCAAAAAGCTTCAAAACGAAAAGGGATGACTCCCGGCAGGGCGGCTAGTGGAGAGGTTGACATTATGTCGCTTCGCAGGGACTTATTGTCGCTATTGGCGGGCAGGCTCTGCAGTGAATCCGGTGATATGAATGACACGGATGACACAAGTGACAAAGTATTTTGACCGGCCTCAGAACTTTGGCTCGGGAAGGCCGGCCGCTGTGAGTTGATGGCAAGCCCTCTGCGCCACCCAGCCCTACCGCTCCCAAGGCGCCATCGGCAGCGGGTTAGGCCGCCCGATTCGCCGCGCCCAAAAGCTCATTGATCTTGGCGAGAAGCTTCTCACGGTCGAGCGGCTTGTCAAAGTATCCCGCCGGGGGATGCACCTGCTTGCGCGTCTCAATGAACCGCTTGAAGTCGTGCGTGATGCCGGTGATGATGATGACCGGGATGTTCGAGGTCGCGGGGTCTCCCTGGAGGTCCCTGAACATGCGGACTCCCGATTCTTGCGGCATCGAGATGTCGAGCGTGATCAGGTCGGGATGGTTCGCTTTTGCCTTCTCGAAGCCCTCCCGGCCGTCGGCGGCTGTGATCACTGCGAAGCCCTGGTCCTTGAGCAACGTGTCAAGGTAGGCGATTTGATCCGGTTCGTCTTCGACGACCAGGATTGTCTTCTGAGTGCTCATGGCATTACCTCTCTTTTTTTCTCAGGGCGTCGAGCGCCCGCTGGAGTGCGTGGCGGTCAGCACCGGAGAGTTCGCGCGACAACTCGCGGCGCAGGTCCTCAGATTGAGATTCCGGAGTTTCTTGGCTTTCTATGCCCAGGAGCCGACGGACCGCGGCAACATAGGTATCGGGATGCACGGGCTTCTCCAAGTAAACGCCGGGTCCCGACATCGTCATCTCTTCAAAGTCCGCCCGGCCCAGATCGTCCCGCGCGTGCCCGGTAACGATGAGGACAGGGATCTTGGAAAAATGGCTGTCCTTCTGCAGCGCCTGATAGAACTTGGCTCCGGAGTGGCGCGGCATCACGAGGTCGAGTGAGATCAAATCCGGCGGGTTACGTCGCACCATCTCCAAGGCCTCCAGCCCATCAACTGCTGTTTCCACGACAAAACCCGCATCCGCGAGCGCGCTCCGCAGGTAATCGCGGACGTCTGCCTCATCATCCACAACCAACACGCGTCTTGGCTGTTCGGAGTTCATGGTTTTCCCTCACTCGCCGTACGGCTGGCGGCCGAAGCTGCCAGCGCCTTCAGGCGGCTCCGCGGCAGGCGTATGCGAAACGTGGATCCCTGACCGGGGAGGCTTTCAATCTCCATCTTCCCGCCGTGCTCCTGTACGATTTTTCGAGTTGTCAAAAGGCCCAGGCCTGTCCCCTTTCCTCCTTTGGTTGTGAAGAAGGTGGTAAAGACCTTGGCCTTGACCTCCTCGTCGATTCCACAACCGTTGTCGGCAACCTCAAAGACCAGATCGTCCCCTTCCTCACGCGTGCGCACCTTCACTCTGCCCCCCGGTTGCCCGAGATTCGTCACGGCGTCGATGCCGTTGGAGACGAGATTGGTAAGGCAGGTTTCCATACCGCGCGGGTCCAACATCGCCTCCGGAACCTCCGGAGAAGCTTCCAGCACGAGCTCGACACCTTGTTTGGTCGCCGCGTCATGATACAACTCAACGATGTTCCGAGCGAGAATGTTCGGATCGGTCGGCGCGAGTTCAGGCAGGCGGCCCTTGGCAAAACTCAGGAAGTCCTTGACCAGGACCGTAGTCTTCTCGAAGTTGCGCTGCAGGATCTGCCAGCCATTCACCAGGCGATCGGCATCGCCGCGCCGGATCCCCGTGTCCACCATGTACATCCCGCCTTCCAGCCCCATCAGCAGATTCTTGATCGTGTGAGCCAGTCCTGCAACCGTTTGCCCGACGGCGGCCAGCCGTTCCGCCTCCAGCCTCTCCTGCTCGAGGCGCTTCATCTCGCGCAGGTCCTGCATCAAGGCCGCCCTGCCCAGTTTTGAGCCGTGACTCATCAGTTCTACGGCCGAAAATCGAACGGGAACTTCCTCCCCGCCGACAGCATGCAGGGATGCCTCAGGGACGTTGACGAGCGTTTCGCCGCCTTGCCCTGCGGCAAAGAATTCCTCCGGCAACATCGTCCGGAGCCGCTCGGGCGAGGGCGGGCGCCGGGATTCCCAGTTGAGCAAAGCGCGCGCGGCGCGATTCAGGATGCGAACTTCGCCGCTCGAATCCACCGCCAGGATGCCGGAGGCGGCGTTGCGGACCAGGCTTTGATAGAAATCGTGCGCCTTCTTCAGCTCTGTTTCAAGGTTGTGGACCTTGGTCATGTCGGAGGCCATCTCGATGACGTGTGCAACCCCGCGTCCGCCTCGCGCCAAGGCTGAAGTTGTGACAACGTAGTAAGCAGGCGTCCCGTCTTGATGGACGCCGACCTGGTTGGAGACGTGCTCGCCACCGTCTTGAAACGTGAGGGCTGCCGGACAATGCCCGCAGGGTTTCGTCCGTCGTTTGTAGACCTCGTAGCAGTACTTGCCCTCCGCCTCGCCGAAAGCCTGGCGAAACTTTTCGTTGGCCCTGACGATGTGAAAGTCACGGTTGATTACCGACACATAGCACGGCACGCGCTCGAAGAAGCGGTTGTACTCCCGCTGCCACCGGCGCGTTTCGGTCAGGTCGGTGGTCATTTCGATAATGTACTGCACGCGGCCGTCCGCGCCTTTCACCGGCGCGAGGTGCACGACGTAGTGGCAAGTGCGTCCGTGCCGGTCAACCCCGGACTCATCGGAGACGCGCACCCGCCCGTCGTCGAAAGTGGCCATCGCCTGGCAGGTGGGGCAACGCTCGGTGGCGCCTTTGCAGACCTCAAAGCAGCGCCGTCCACGCCATTCTCCGAAATACTCCTCGAAATTGCTGTTGGCGGCAAGGACGCGGAATTCCCGGTCGATCACGGAAATATTGAAAGGCACAAGCTCGAACAGGTTGCGCCCCAGAAGGGTTTCGAGTTCTTTATCCAACAAGTCACTCATCATTTCGAGATCTCGGGCGGCAGCACGACGCCTCGTCCCGCCAAGGCGCGGCGGCGGTACAGCAGATTCTCGGCATCGGAAAAATCCAGCTTGCCTCTATGGCACTCCGCGCAACGCGCAACCTGCGGCTTGTTCTGCTGTTTAGCGACCTTCGCATGACAGCCAATGCAGAGCTGGTGCATCGCATCCACGTAGGCTGGAGCGGAGTAGGTTTTGATCTTGATCGTGGCCCCTGCGGGAATGAGGTCTTTGTGGCAGTCCGCGCAGGGCTTGACGTTGGCGGCGCTGCGAGTCTGCCCTGGCGCGTGGCACTGGACGCAAGCCAGGTTTGCCCCGCTCGGTGAGGCGTGCCAGTCGTGCCGGAACGCGTCAGAAGGCAGATACATGTCGCGATGGCATTCGTAGCAGCCGGAGTTCTTATCGCGCGGCATGTTCATGTGATGGCAGAGCACGCAAGACTTCTGTCCCCCGTTGCGGTCAACTTCCCGCTGGTGGAAAAAGGTCACGCCGTAGCCCGTCAGGTCCGCGTCGAGGTAAAGCACGCCCTCTTTTTCCCCCTCCTGTTGCCACAAGGGGGTCAAGATACTCGCCGGACTGGCCTTGAGGTAGCCGACGTCACCGCGCGCACGGTGGACCGGCGTCGGCACAATGCCCTGGCTGGCGGCGCGCGGATTGCTGAGGAACGAGAAACCGACGGCTGCCGCCACCACGAACGCCAGCGAATACTTGACGCGGCCGGCGATGGCCGGGGTCCCCAGCCACGTGAAGCCCACCTGGTTGAACTCGGGCAGCTTGCGCGGATCGGCGTCGGGGTCGGCAGGCCGCTTCTCCCAAATCTTGAAATGCTCGATCATGAAGAGGAAAACCAGCATGGCCGCCGCCACGATGCCCAGGGTTACGGCAAACTCGGTCCAGGCAGGGAGGTACAGGCGGTTGCCGCGGCTCAGGTCGGCCAGCCCGCCCACGTCAACGCGGTTGAGGACCACTCCAAATACTCCAATCGCTGCCGCCGCCCATTGCCAGGCGCCTTGCACGCGGAACTGCGGCGCGTACAGGAGTGCGAGGGGAATCAGCGCCAGGAGCGCAATCTCTACCCAGAAAAGCCGTGTCAGCCATCCGCCACCTGCCAGATAGTGCAATTGCCCGCGGACTGCCAGGTCCCCAAAACGCAACACCAAGTAGATGATCAGCACCCAGCCGGCTGCCGCTCCCAGAGGGCCCATCAAGCTGGTTTCAGGTTTGCGCCGATAGAGGTAAGCCGTGAAATGGCTCTCAAAGATCACCACCAGCAGTCCCAACCCCACGGCCGATACGAAGAAAAGCACCGGAAGGATAGGGGAGTACCAGAGCGGGTGGAGGCGATAGGGCATGATCAGGAATAGCGAACCCAGCGAAGACTGGTGGAGGGTGGAAAGCGCGATGCCCAGAACGACCAGGGGGATGCGCAGCTTGACCAGAAACCGTCGCACGCGCGCCAGAGCCGAGAAATCCTCGGCCGGTACGGGGAAGAATTCCAGCGCCAGCACGGTGAGGTAGAGCATCACGCACCAGCCCACCTCGAACAGCGGCGAGTGCGGGTTCCAGAAGATGATCATGTGCCAGATGTTCCAGGGCAGCCCGAGATCGAACAGCAGACCCACGACCACCGCTACGTAACCCAGGAACGCGGTCAGCACCGCCGGGCGAACGATGGAATGGAACCGTTCCAGCTTGAAGATGTAGACGGTGGCAGTAACGATGAATCCGCCCGCGGCCAGCGCCACACCGCCCATGACGTCGAAGCCAATCCACAAGCCCCAGGGGGTAGCGTCCGAGAGGTGTGTTGTCGCGCCCAGTCCAAAGAGAAAACGCGCCGTGGCCACCGCGGCAGCCAGTCCCACCACTGTCCAAAGAATCAGCTTCAGCCGCCTTACCCGCTCCATCTATTCCTCCGGGCCCCTTTTGGTGTCTGACCCTTCTTCGACAGGCTCCTCCTGGAGTTTCATGCGCCGGTGGATAATCCAGTACAAGCCCGTCATTGCCGCCCCCATCCCGACAAAAGCGAACGGCACCGACTCCATGGCCACGCGCGTGCTTTGGGGAAGCGGGCTGGTGCCGAAGTGCTCGCCGTAGGTCAGGAACGACAGGTCAATATCCGAAATGTAGAGCACCGAGGTTCCACCGACCTCCGACTCGCCCCAAACCCTGTTCACGTACTTGCCGGGATTCTCACCGATACGGCGATGGGCTTCGGCCAGCAGTTCGTCGCGGTCACCGAAAATGGTGGCCTTGGTCGGACAGGCCTCGGTGCAGGCGGGCTGCCCGCCTTGCTCGATTCGGTCGTAGCAGAGAATGCATTTGCGAACATAAGGAACGATGCGGTTCCAATCGTAGCGGGGAATGCCAAAGGGGCAGGCCATCATGCAATACCTGCAGCCCAGGCACTTGGAGCTGTCGTAGACAACCGCCCCGATTTCGGTCTTGTGCATGGCGCCCACCGGGCAGGCGCTTACGCAGGCGGGTTCCAGGCAATGCCGGCATTGCTTGCGCACATACTCGTCGTCGGGCCGACCGATGACCGACGTCCAGTTGCGCGCCGAGAGTCCATCGTCCGCGTCCCAGCGCCGGGGGACGTCCTGCTTCAGGTGATTCACTTTCTTGCACGCCAGAACGCATTCGTTGCATCCGATGCATTTCGTGGTGTCGGTCAGGATGGCCGCTCTCATTTCGCCCCCTCCTTCTTGGCCGGCACGGCCGCCGCGGGTTCCGCTGCCAGCCGCGGCTTAGGCATCCAGGTGGGGCGATCCGCGAAGCCCAGCGTCTCGATGACCCGATCCCCGGCTTGCGCAGGGAATTTCCATGCGACAGCGGTGACCAGTTGCGAAAGGGGCATCAGTACGCAGTGGGCTATCTTGGTGAAGGGGACCATCAGCATGATCAGGTCGGCGGCATAGATGTGCACGAGCATCATCTGCTGATAGGTTCGCGGGCCGATGACAGCGTTCGAAGCGATGTAGCCGGTCACAAAGGGTGTCGCAATCAGCAGCGGCCACAGGTAATCCTGAAACCGGCTGACCGGCCGCGATCGCGGGTCCAACACCCGGCCGAAGAACAGCCCCAGCGCGGTGACGATGACGAGCAGGGTGAGCCAGTTCGCCAATTCCTGGGGGAGGGAAGGCCAGCCGAATCCGACCGCGTTCTTCCACAGCAGGATGTGAGAGGCGAGGAAAAGCGGCGTCACAATCATGCTGGCGTGGAATAGAAACGAAAACAGGCTGTAGATGGGCCGTTGCTTCCAGAGCCGGCCGATGGGAAGCAGCCAGGCGAGCGTCTTGTTGCGAATCTCCTTCCAGGGAACTATCTTGTCGGGATTGCGCTGGTAAGCCTCAACAATCCCGAGCGAGGTCAATATAAGTATTCGCAGCAGGCCCAGGACCATCAGTGCGAAGCAGAGGCGGAACAGAGGTCCGCGTCCGAACTCGATCCAGCTCGTCAAGACTCGCCTCCCTCGTTTCCTGGATCTTCGCTTCCAGCCGCCAGCGAGACCGAGCCTTCGGCAGACTCCTCCTGTTTCTCGTCTCCCGACGGTGTATCCTTGGGAAGAATAATCGCCTTATAAATCAAATCGTGCAGTCCGCCGATTTCGCATTCCACGCCTTGATCCTCCATCAGCTCACGCAATTGCTTCTTGCAGTTGGAGCACGGAGCGACGCAGTAGTTGGCCTTAGTGTCGCGGATCTGCTCTGCTTTGAGCCGTCCGCCCACAGCCGTCCGATAAGGCCGGATCTCGTCAATCGAAACCGTTCCGCCGCCGCCGCCGCAGCAGATATTCATGCGGCCATTGGGGACCATCTCAACGTAGTCGGCACAGAACGCCCTCAGGACTTCGCGCGGCTGATTTACAATCCAGCCGGGCCGCGCCATGTTGCAGGGATCGTGGTACGTCACTCTCTCCGTGACGATCTTCGGATCGAGCTTGATGCGGCCCTCTTTCAAAGCCTGGTGCGTGTACTCGAGGATGCTGACCACGGGCAGCGCATCCTTGCCGCCGCAGTAAGTGGGGTAGAAGAACTTCGCGCTGCGGGAGGCGTGGCCGCACTCACCGATCAGGACCTTTTTCACCTTGAGTCTCTCGGCTTCCGCCCGAATCTTGCGAAGAACGTGCTCGAGAACGTGGTCGCTGTAAAACAGGCCGTAATTGATGCCGTCGAAGTACTTGCTGCCGATCGTCCAACTGTCACCGGTGGCCTTGAAAACCGCCGCGATACCCTTCAGCGTCTCCGCCTCCATCATGAAATCCGACACGGCGGGGACGAATAAATACTCCGCGCCCTCCTGGTCCACCGGGAACGGAACGTGGATCCCTTTTTGGTCCTGAATGTCTTCGGTCAGGAACTCCAGCGTGTCGAGCAGCGCAGGCAGGGGAATGCCGGACGTGTTGCCGGTGGCCCCGATCAGTTGCTCGCGCGTACTGACCACCAGCGCCCGTGGCGCAACACCAATCTCCGACAGAATGTACCGGCCTAGATGCGTAATCAGGGCGTGATCAATCCCCATGGGGCATTCGAAGTGGCAGCGTCGGCAGGCGGTGCAATTGTAAAAAGAATCCGCCATTTCCTGGATTTTTTCGTCGGTCAATCCGGGGTCGCCCAGGATGCGGGCGCGCAACATTCCCGAAAGGGTGAAGTGGCGGCGATAGACCGACAGCAACAGCTCTGAACGGTAGCACGGGATGTCATGGGGGTCGCCAGTGGCGTCGTAAACCTGGCAGGCTACAGTACACCGGGCGCACTTGGCGCTGACGCGGATGTAATGGTCCAGCGCCAGGCGGTAGTTGGTGTGTTTTAGAATTGCCGCAAAGGCTTCCAGGAAGCGGCGCGGCCGATCTTCGACGTCAAAATCCTCAACGTGGTACCGGACCGGCAAGCGTTGCCTTTGCACAACCTCGGACTTCTTGGGCAGGGCAAATGCCTTGGACTTCTCCTCCGTAGACAGTGGCCGCACCGAAACCCCCTCGAGGGATGCGCCCTCAATACGCTCGCGGCGTTTTTCCGTGCGTGATGTAGAGCTCGACTCTAAGCTCGCGGCGGCGATGCCTGGGAGAAACATTTTGTCCGAACTGGGGACACTATCTCCCTGCTGCCACGGCAGTCCTGGATGAGCTCCGTTAGTGCGGGGGATGTGGTCAAACGGACATCCGTCTCAAGAATCGTGGCAAGCTACTCTGCATCCCCAATTAACAAGACAGGGACAGGCGCTTCCGGGTTGCCTGCCAACATCCTCGCGTTCCGGTCAAGTGGCATTTACATACACAAAACAACAACATCTAGATGCAAGTAACAGTTAATCATTCCAGGGAAGCCCTGTCAAGCTGTGTGTCCAAGACGCACCTCTCAACTCAATTGCACCACGTTAGCGGCGATCTGCGCTTTGCCGGCGGCCAAGCTCCCAACCGGTAACTTTCCCGGCGGAATTCCGAATGCCTCGGCGTATAATCCCGCTATCGCGCCTTCCGAGCCGCCGTGTGCCAGCCACACAGACGGCGCAGGACAGGTCAAATGAAGAGGGGAGGAGGGGACATGTGCGAGGTCAGCAGGCGAAAATTCCTGGCAGGAGGGGCAGCGTTTTTGAGTCTCGCGGCGGAGGCCGAGCTGTTGGCCGGTCCAATTCCTCCGGGCATGGCGGAGGCTACCCAAGCTGATCTGTTATCCCCGGACGTCTATTTCCATGAGGGTCAGCTCTCGGACACGGCGGAGGCGGTTTGCAACAACGGCTGGATCATCTTTGAAGATTATGTGCTGGTCATTGATGCGAATTTTCCTGCAGGGGCGAAGCTGATGATCAGCAAGATTCGCTCCCTGACGGACAAACCCATCCGGTTTGCGCTCGATACGCACCACCACGGCGACCACGCCTACGGGAATGAAGTCTACGTCGAAAATGGCGCGGTCCCGGTGGCACATACCGGGGTCATCGAGGAAATGAAGCGATACGAGACCGGCTACTATGACGACAAGCCGGGCGCCTGGGAAGCAGCGGCGAAGACTCGCGCCGACGTCAGAGCCAGCAAGCTCAAGCCGCCTTCCGTTCTTTTTTCGAAAGACTTGATCTTTGATGACGGCAAGCGTCGGGTCGAAGTGATGCATCTGGGCGTGGCGCACACCCATGGCGATTCAGTGGCATGGCTACCCAAGGAGAAGATCCTTTTCACGGGCGACATCTGCGTGAATGGTCCGTACAACTACGTCGGCGACGGCGATGTGGGCAAGTGGGTGACCACGCTAGAGGCAGCCAAGAAACTCGGCGTCCAGATCGTCTGCACAGGCCACGGCCCGCGCTCGGTGGGGACGGTCTTGGACGACCAGCAGGCGTTCTTCAAAGCCTTGCGAGAGCAGGTCGGCGCCTTGATGGTCGAGAAACCGCCCGAAGAGGCAAGGGCTCAGATCGATCGTATCCGGGCAACACTCGAAGGGAATCCGCAAATCGCGCGCTACGTGGGCGAACGCGGGGCCGGGTGGGATCCCCTTGCATCCCAGATTCAAAAGGTTTACGA
This sequence comes from Acidobacteriota bacterium, assembly GCA_024638215.1. GTDB lineage: Bacteria > Acidobacteriota > Terriglobia > UBA7540 > UBA7540 > JAHEKS01. The sequence continues at coordinate 10,002 of JAHEKS010000135.1, forward strand.
GGAACTGACGGGGAAGAAACTCGCCGCGTTGACGCACGTTCGACGGCTGGCGCGCCACGCTCACGCCCGCTCCCACGGCTTCGCGCCAGCCTGATCGGGTTTACCGGGCAGTGCGAGCGGTGTGATTACGCACCGGGCGCTGCGGTCGCCTGGGACCGATACTGGGGAGGAAAAGGTTATGTAAATAGATAACCTGGCGATGTGACGCATGGGGCGTAACATAGTGCGCCAAGTTTACCCGGTCACAGGCCATGCCCGAGCTTCATCGGGTCGGGCGGCTAGAGGCGTTGCAGTCATCTTGGAGGGTGGAAATGCGCATGCGGAGACGATTGTTATCGAGCGGTCTGGCGGGGCTCGGCGCAGTTATGTTGGTGACGGCCATCGGACTTGTCAGAGGCCAGGGCAGTGCGCCCATAGAGTACGACTTGGTGATCCGAAACGGGCACATCATTGATGGCACCGGATCTCCTTGGTACGCAGGAGACGTCGGAATTCGCGGCGGACGCATTGCCGCGATCGGCGACCTTTCCGGCGCGCCTGCCCGACAGGTGATTGACGCGGCGGGGCGCGTGGTGGCACCGGGATTCATCGACATGCTCGGGCAATCGGAGCTGGCTATCCTGGCGGACCCGCACGTCGAATCGAAACTCTTTCAAGGAATCACCACCGAGATCACCGGCGAAGGGGACACGGTCGGCCCGCAGAACGAGCGAACGCTTGAGGACTCCAAGCGGCAGTTTGCGCATTACGGAATCACACCTGACTGGCGCTCGTTTACGCAATATTTTGCGCGCTTACAAAAGCAGGGGATGGGAATCAACCTTGGCACCTACGTCGGCGCGACGCAAGTTCGCCGCTATGTTATTGGCGACGATGATCGCGCGGCAACACCCGCTGAGCTGGACCAGATGAAGGCGCTGGTCGCCGAGGCGATGCGTGAGGGAGCGCTCGGCCTCTCCTCGGCTCTGGAATATCCCCCGGCGCCCTATGCGTCAACGCAGGAGTTGATTGCGCTGGCCTCGGTCAGCGCGAAGTACGGCGGCATTTACGCCACCCACATGCGCAACGAAGGCGACGGCGAAATGGCGGCGCTCGAAGAGACGGCCCGCATCGCGCGCGAAGCCCATACCGCCGTAGAGATTTTCCACCTGAAGACTGCGGGGAAGCCGAACTGGGGGAAAATGCCGCAAGTGGTGGCCTTCATTGACAAGATGCGCGGCGAGGGCCTCGATATCGAGGCCGACACGTACGCCTATACGGCGTGGGCAAACGATCTTGCGGCTTTTATCCCTCCTTGGGCCCACGATGGCGGGGACGCGAAGATGATCGAGCGGCTGAAAGACCCCGTCCTGCGCGCACGGATTCGCAAAGACATGGAAACCCCGTCGCAGGCGTGGGACAACGAGTGGCAGGAAATTGCGGGGCCGCAAGGAATTCTGATCGCCTCCGTCGAAAATCCGGAGCTCATTCCCCTGCAAGGGAAAACCATCGCCGATGTTGCCAAGCTGTGGCACGAGGACCCGATTGACGCGATCTGCGACATGATTATCAAGGACCATGCATTTACCGGCGTCGCGGTTTTCGGCATGAGCGAGCCCGATGTCGAACTGGCGCTGCGGCAGCCTTGGGTTTCGATTGACAATGACTACTCCGGGGGCTCACCCACCGGAATTCTGGGTAAAGAGCATCCCCATCCTCGGGCCTACGGGACCTTCCCGCGCATCATCCGGAAGTTCGTGCGGCAGGAACACCTGCTGTCGTTGCCGGAGGCCATCCGCAAGTTTTCTGCGTTGCCGGCGCAGCGCGAGGGGCTGGCGGATCGCGGCGTGTTGAAAAAGGGGATGTGGGCGGACATTGCGGTTTTCGATCCGGCGAAGGTCCGTGACCTGGCAACCTACCAACATCCAAACCAGCTCTCCGTCGGAATGGATGACGTGCTTGTGAACGGAGTTCCGGAGATTCTGGACGGCAAACTGACCCCGGCGCTGGCGGGGAAGGTCATCTACGGGCCTGGCTATCAGGAACCGCGATGAGGCGCCGCTCCAATCCCTAAATTTGCGAGCCTCCAGCAGGCTCTTAATCACGTACCACAAAGAAGGTTTTTCGGCCCGCAGTTCTTGAGGGAGCGGATGTTTTTCCGGGGGGCTTAGCTCGCTTTTCTCACCAATAGATTGAAGACCTGGGGTTGAGTTCCGGGTTTTGCCTGCGCCGCGTGATTTGCGACGTGGGACCACCCAGGGGCGACGAGGTCGCTGATTTTGACCGGGAAAGCAGCGGTAAGTGTCCTGTTTGCCGTGGGGGCGAAGCGGCGGCAGGCACACTTCGCCCAGGG